>NZ_DASZJJ010000122.1:0-8813 GCF_035948235.1 Paraburkholderia sp.
GAGCCGTTTTTCGCATGCGGATTCATCGGCGGGAAGCAAAGCCTTTGTTTTTCCGATGCTTTTTTCCCTTAACCCCAAAGCGAAACCGAGGACGCTCTCGAATAGAAGGTGCCATATCGGGCACGTCGATTGCGAGACGTGCGCCGCCGCACCAGCGTAAAAAACCGGGTTCCGTCAAACTGGAATTGCAACAGACACGGATACCTCGCGGCACGATCAGGCAATCCTGGAGGCCTCATGCCATTTGCAACCCGTTCGCCCCGCACGACGCCCTTCTGGGCCGCTGCGTACAAGACAACAATCACAACAAGCCAATATCAGGGGCGGCACCCGCAGGCCCGCTCGATTTGCTCTGTCGACTCGATCAGGCGCGCCGCGATGGGCGCAGCGCGCCATTCGTCGATCGCCGTCGCGGCTACCGCGTGCGCGCTGACCGCTTTCGCGCCGCGCGCGCAGGCCCAGACGCCCTCGCCGCTGGGCGAATGGCAATACTCGGCGGGCATTCCGCTCGAAAAGCTGTATCAACCCGATCGCCCGGATTTCGAGGCGCGCCTGGGCATCGGCTCGACCTTCGAGCCGCGCTATGACGGCTCCGACCGCTATCACATGATGGCGGGCCCGAGCATCGACCTGCGCTACAAGGACATTCTGTTCGGCTCGACGGGCGAAGGCTTCGGTGTGAATTTTCTGCAAGGGCCGAACTGGCGCATGAGCGTCGCGGGCGCCTATGACCTCGGGCGGCGCGGCCACGACGATCCGTCGCGCCTGAACGGCATGGGCAATATCAATCCCGCGCCGCTGCTGAAAATCGCGGGCGAGTACGTGGTGTCGAAGGATTTCCCGCTGGTGGTGCGCGCGGCCTTCACGCGCAGCTTCGGCGGCTCGAACGGCTGGACCGCCGATCTCGGCACCTATATGCCGCTGCCTGGCAGCAGCAAGACGTTCTACTGGTTCGCCGGACCCTCGGTGACGTTCGCGGATTCGAACTACATGCAAAGCTGGTTCGGCGTGACCGGACAGCAAGCTGCTGCGTCGGGCTACCGGCAATACAACGCGAGCGCGGGTCTGAAGTCGGCGGGTTTTGGCATCACGATGGTGTACTTCGTGAACAAGCACTGGTTCATGAGCGCCGACGGCGCGATCAAGCGTCTGCTCGGCAGCGCCGCGAACAGCCCGATCATCCAGACCAAGACCGAAGGCGTCTGCGATCTGTCGATCAACTATCAGTTCTAAGGATGCACTGACGCGCGGCCAGCACGCTCCCTCTGCCGCTGGCCGCTCTCTATCGCTTCTGTCAGCCTTCGGCCTTGATGCGGCTCTGGATGTGCTGCGCGCGGCTTGGCGACGACGGATGCGAGCTCATCATCGAACTTTGCCCACCGTCGATCTGCGCGAGCTTCTGGAAGGCCGTAACAAGGCCTTCGCGCTTCATGCCTTTCTTCTTTAGCAGATCGAACGAATAATCGTCGGCGGCGCTTTCCTGCGACTGCGAGAACTGCGCGTTGATGAACTTTTCGGTCAGATCGCCGAGTTGCGACGAACTCAGACTCGAAGCTACCGCGTTACCGGTCGCGCCCACCGCCGTGCGCGCAGCGCTCACGGTATAGGCCGTCTGCATGGCCTTCTTCGAATGGCCGAGCGCGACGTGCCCCATCTCGTGGCCGATGACGCCACGCAGTTCATCGTCGTTCATCTTGTCCATCAGGCCACTGTAGACGCGCACGCAGCCGTTACCCATCGCCCACGCATTGATGTCCTTCGTCAGATAGACCTTCGAGTCGATCTTCTGGCCGTTCAGGGTCATGTCGCCGAAGCCACTCATCACGCGCGTCAAGCGTTTGGCATAGGCGCTGTTGGGGGCCGCGATCTGCGACTGCGCGTCGCTCGCCTTGCAGGCGTCCTGCGAGATCGCGACGATATCGCTGTCCGACAGCGATGCGGCCTTGAAGAGTGTCGTGCCCGCGGATAGCGCAGCGTTAGGGTCCATGCTCTGCAGCCCCGAGCAACCGCCCAACGCAAACGCAAGCCCACAAACAAGACCAGGATGAATC
This sequence comes from Paraburkholderia sp., assembly GCF_035948235.1. Lineage (GTDB taxonomy): Bacteria > Pseudomonadota > Gammaproteobacteria > Burkholderiales > Burkholderiaceae > Paraburkholderia. The sequence goes on from NZ_DASZJJ010000122.1 coordinate 2,052, forward strand.
CGTGCCATTTTCATCGTCCTTTCTATTGAAGGTTTTGTAAGGATCGACAATCTAGCACCCGGGCGTGGCACATGCACCCCGCGCCCGTGATTTTATGCGCCACATATCAATTCACATCAAAGCGCGGCCGCCGCGCGCTCATTTTCCGCTCATTCTGCGTCGCTAGGCTGACCCTATGGGCCAAAGGCCCTAAGCGCCTCACTCCCTACAAGGACCGTCCCTATGCTCGCGCCGTCGTTAGAGTCGTTCGTCACCACCGCCTTTCTGGGCCAACCCGTCTGGCTCTGGGCTGCCTTCATCACGGTAGTGATCGTGCTGCTCGCGCTCGACCTGGGCGTGCTGCATCGGGACGACCGCGAGATCGGCATCCGCGAAAGCCTCTGGCTCTCGCTCGGCTATATCGCCATCGGACTGCTGTTCGGCGGCTTTATCTGGTGGCAGATCGGTGCGCAACCGGCCACCGAATATGTCACCGGCTATCTGATCGAAAAATCGCTTTCGCTCGACAACGTGTTCGTGATCGCGTCGATTTTCGGCGCGCTCGCCGTGCCGCGCGCGTATCAGCATCGCGTGCTGTTCTGGGGCATCGTCGGCGTGCTGGTGCTGCGCGCGCTGATGGTCGGTCTGGGCGCGGCGCTGGTCTCGCAGTTCGAGTGGATGCTGTTCGTGTTCGGCCTGTTTCTCGCGGCGACCGGCGTGAAGATGCTGTTCGGCTCGAAGCAAGCGGCGCATGTAGAGGACAGCAAGATTCTGCGCACGATCCGTCGCGTGCTGCCCGTCACCGAACGGCTCGAAGGCCGCGCCTTCGTGGTGCGCCGTGTGCACCCGGTCAGCGGCAAGCTCACGCGCTATGCGACGCCCTTGCTCGTCGCGCTGTTGATGATCGAATTCGCCGATCTGATCTTCGCTGTCGATTCGATCCCCGCGATCTTCTCGATCACGACCGATCCGTTCATCGTCTACACGAGCAATATTTTCGCCGTGCTGGGCCTGCGCGCGCTGTTCTTCGCGCTCGCGGCGATGGCGCACCGCTTCTACTACCTCAAGCATGCGCTGGCGCTGGTGCTGGTGTTTATCGGCGTGAAGATTTTTCTGGTGGGCATTGTCGGCAAGATTCCGGCGCTGCTGAGCCTGGGTGTGACCATGGCGCTGCTCATTGGCGGCGTGGTGGTGTCGCTCATCAAGACGCGACCCAACAACGGCGGCAGCGATGGCGGCGGCCCGCTCGAAGCGTCCTGAGCGCGCCGGCGAGCTTCCTCATTCTTCGCTCATTCTTCTTTGCGAGGATGGTTTCCACGGTAGCCGCATCGGTTACCGCCCCCGAAAGGAGCGCATCATGAAATGCCCGAACTGCCCTGACGTCACCCTCGCGATTGCGGAGCGTCATGGCGTCGAACTCGACTACTGCCCGCAATGCCGTGGTGTCTGGCTCGATCGCGGCGAACTGGACAAACTCATCGAACGCGCGGCGCAAAGCCAGCCTGGCACGCGGCGGCAATTCGACGATGGCTACGACGGCCACGGATCACAGCACGGCTCGCAGCACCGCTCCCGCGACAACGGGCATCGCCACGGCTCGCACGAACGCCGCCGCAAATCGTGGCTCGCAGACATTTTCGACTGAACGCACGCAGCACATTCTTCAACGATTGATCAAGGACTCCTGACCATGCGCACTTACATCAGCAATAGCCCGCAGGCCGCCGGACGGATCGTCGCCATTGCCCTGCTAGCCGACGGGCACCTGAACAGCAGCGAACTCGCCGCCGTACACCGCGCCCGCATCGCCGAACGTCTTGGCCTCGCGCCGGGCGAATTCAGCACGATCCTGCGCGATCTCTGCGAGGACCTGCTCACCAACGCGAACATGGACTGGAGCGATGCCTGCAAGCTCGACTCCGACGTTATGCAGCAGGTGCTGCTCGAACTCGAAGATCCAGGTCTGCGCGCCGAAGTGCTGAGTCTGTGCCTGGTTGCGGTGCACGCCGACCGCCACCTCTCGCAGAGCGAGGCTGACTTGCTCGCGGTGTTGTCGAAGTCGTGGCATGCACATCCGTGGCAGCGTCTGCTGGCATCGTAACGTCGTCGCCTCTCGCGATTTTTTATGTGTTTTCCAGCGTGCAACACGGACTTCCCCCGGTGTTGTGCGCCACGCGGCGAGCCCCTGACTCGCCGCGTTTTTTATCCCAGCCCACTCTTGCATTCAGACGCACACGGCCCAGCCGAGCCCGCGCACATTGCGGATCACCGCATGGCCGAATTTACGGCGCACGCTGTAAATCACGGCATCGACGGCATTGCTTTCCACTTCCTCGCCCCAGCCATAGAGCCGTTCTTCCAGTTGCTGACGCGACAGAATCGCACCGGGTCGCTCCAGCAGCGCCAGCATCAAGGCGTATTCGCGCGCGGATAGATCGTCGCTCTGCCCCTCGAACGTCAAACGACGCGTATTCATGTCAAGCGTCACACGCGCGCTGCTCATTGTCGCCGAGGCGAAACCCGCCTTGCGCCGCACCACCGCGCGGATGCGCGCGAGCAGCTCCTTGCTCTCGAACGGCTTGACGAGATAATCGTCGGCGCCCAGATCGAGGCCTTCGACGCGCGTGTCCACGTCATCGCGCGCGGTGATGATGATGACTGGCGTGGCGTCGCTGGCCTCGCGCACACTGCGCAGCACGTCCAGGCCGCTCATGTCGCCCAGACCGAGATCGAGCAGGATCGCAGTGTACGAACCATCGCGGATCGCCGCGCGGCCGCTCTCGCCCGTACGGACCCAGTCGACGCTATAGGACGCGTCCTTCAGCGCGCGCAGCAGCGCGGGCCCAATCAGCAGATCGTCTTCGATCAGCAGAATCCGCATCGCTCAGTTTTCCTTACTATGTATGGCAGATTGTTCGCGCACCTGGATTCAGGCCAGCGGCAGTTCGATGCGCGCGATGATGCCGCTTTTGGCGTCGCCTCGATTGGCGAGCGTTACGCAGCCGCCGTAGCTTTGCGCCAATGCCTGCGCAATCGCGAGCCCAAGACCGCTGCCCTCCACATCGTTGTTCGCGGCGCGGAAAAAGCGGTCGAACACATGCGGCAGGTCCTTTTCTGCGATGCCGGGACCATCGTCGCTCACTTCGATCGTCACCTTCTGCGCCTCGCGCAGCACCGAAACATCGACACGTCCACCCGCATGCACATAGCGAATCGCATTATCGACGAGGTTTTTCACCAGCACGCGCAGATCGCCTTCGGTCGCACGCACGCTCGCGTCGTCGAGCCTTTCGACGCCCAGATCCACACCGCGCGCGTCTGCAAGCGGCAGCAGATCCGCGAGCACATCGGGCACGAGGCGCGTCAACGCGATCGTTTCCACGGCGCGCTGTGCGCCGCCAATTTCTGCGCGCGCGAGGCCGAGTAACTGCGACACGAGCGACCCGGTACGCGCCACACCACGCTGGAGTTCGTCGAAGCGTTCGCGGTACTGATCGGGCGGCGCATCGCGCAGATTGTCGATCTGCAACTGCATCGCCGAAATGGGCGAGCGCAGTTCGTGCGCGGCATCGGCGATGAATTTGCGCTCTGCGTTCACGAGCACCGAGAGCCGCTCGATCATGCGGTTGATCGATTCGATGAAGGGACGCAATTCCACTGGTGCTTTCTCGACTTCCAGCGGCTTGAGCGCGTGCAGATCGACCTTGGCCGCGCGGCGGCCAACGCGCTCCATCGGACGCAGCGACAGGCGCACGGTCACTGCGATCGTGAGCACGAGCAGCGGCAGCAGCGCGAGCACCGGCAGCAGGCTCCAGAACGCGACACGCAAGGCATTGCGATTGCGCATGCTGCGCGACTCGGCGATCTGGATGTATTCGTCGCCGGCCGCGAGTGCGAAAACGTCCCACGCCTCGCCGTCGAAGTCGAGCGACGAGAAGCCCGTTTGCGCGCGCGGCAAAGCGATGTCGGGGTCGCTCGTGCGGCTTGGCTCATCGGTATCGCCCGCGGACCAGATCTGCACGACGAGGTCGTCTGAAGCGCGCCGGCGGCCGTCTTCAGAAGCGTGATGGGAGACGCCCGACTGAACATGCGCGGCGGCGTCGCGCAGGCTCGCGCTGAACTCGCTCGCAAGGCTGCGAACCACCAGAAACGTGCCGAGCGAACCCAGCACGCCCACGAGTAGCGCAAGCGTGCCGATGGCGATACTCAGGCGACGGTGCAGGGAGTTCGCGGCGAAGAACATGGGCGGTTCGAGGGTGTTGGGCCGTCCCATGATAATGGATTCGGGGCGGGGAAATCGGGCCTGGGTTATCTGCGGGACGGTGTCACGCGTCGTGCGCCCGTCGGTGCTAGATTGAGCGCTCGCACTGCCCAACCATGCAAGGGAGAGGATCATGAGCAACACCGACCAGCGCCCTACCTTCGGCTCCGCCCTCTACTATCGCGATCCGTTCGCCGCGCTCGACTGGCTGGAGAAAGCGTTCGGCTTTACGCGCCAGTTCGTCGTTAAATCGCCCGACGGCAAGCTCGCGCATTCGGAAATGCGCTTCGAGGACGGCTACGTGATGATTTGCGGCGGCTGGCCGGGCATGCCCTACTCCAGTCCGCAGGATGTGGAGGGCAAGAACACGCAATCGGTGCATGTGCAGTTGCGCAGCGGTCTGGACGAACATTGCGCACGCGCGCGAGCCGCGGGCGCAAAGATCGTGCGCGAGCCGTCCGATCAGTTTTACGGCGACCGTGTCTATGCAGCGGTGGACCCCGAAGGCCACGTCTGGAGCTTTGGCCAGACGACGCGTGAAGTCTCGCGCGAGGAAGCGGAACAGGCCAGCGGCCTGAAGATCGACGGCTGGGTTTGAAAAGACGGACGAGAAAAACAAACGCCCCGACGGGCAAGCCGTGGGGGCGTCTGGAATACTCGCGGCGCGCAGAACGCGCCGCTTGCAAGTTGGCTTAGCGTGCCGAGATCGGCTTTGCTTCGCGCGGCGTGTTGCCGATGAACAGCTGACGCGGACGGCCGATCTTTTGCTCGGGGTCGGCGATCATTTCGTTCCACTGGGCAATCCAGCCCACCGTACGCGCCATCGCGAAGATACACGTGAACATCGACGTCGGGATGCCCAGCGCGCGCTGCACGATGCCCGAGTAGAAGTCGACGTTCGGGTACAGCTTGCGCGACACGAAGTATTCGTCTTCCAGAGCGATCTTTTCGAGCGCCATGGCGAGCTTGAACAGCGGATCGTCGTGCAGGCCCAGTTCTTCGAGCACTTCGTGGCACGTTTCGCGCATCAGCTTCGCACGCGGATCGTAGTTCTTGTACACGCGGTGACCGAAGCCCATCAGCTTCACGCCCGAGTTCTTGTCCTTCACCTGCTTGATGAACTCAGGGATGTTCTCCACCGAGCCGATTTCCTCAAGCATGTTCAGTGCGGCTTCGTTCGCACCGCCGTGCGCCGGGCCCCACAGGCAGGCGATACCGGCTGCGATACACGCGAACGGGTTCGCGCCCGACGAGCCAGCCAGACGGACCGTCGAGGTCGATGCGTTCTGTTCGTGGTCTGCGTGCAGGATCAGGATACGGTCGAGTGCGCGCACCAGCACGTCGTTGACCTTGTACTCTTCGCACGGGTTCGAGAACATCATGCGCATGAAGTTCGCGCTGTACGACAGGTCGTTCTGCGGGTACACGAACGGCTGGCCGATCGAATACTTGTACGCCATCGCAACCAGCGTCGGCAGCTTGGCAATCATGCGGATTGCCGAAACTTCGCGATGCTTCGCGTTGTTGATGTCGAGCGAGTCGTGATAGAACGCCGACAGCGCGCCGACTGCAGCGACCAGAATCGCCATAGGGTGCGCGTCGCGACGGAAGCCGCGGAAGAAGAACTGCATCTGCTCGTGAACCATCGTGTGCTGCGTGACGGTCTTCACGAACTCGTCCTTTTGCGCCTGGTTCGGCAGCTCGCCCTTGAGCAGCAGATAGCAGGTTTCGAGGAAGTCAGCGTTTTCTGCGAGGTTGTCGATCGGGAAACCGCGATACAGCAGTTCGCCCTTGTCCCCGTCGATGTACGTGATCGCCGAGTTGCACGCCGCCGTCGACATGAAGCCCGGGTCATACGTGAACTTGCCGGTCTGACCGTACAGTTTGCGGATGTCGATCACATCCGGGCCTTGGGTGCCCTTGTAGATCGGCAGTTCGACGCTCGGCGAATTGTCGCTGAACGATAGCGTGGCTTTTACATCAGACGGGGTCATAGCACATCCTCAATCGAAGATAAATACGGGATTCGATAGTTTGCAAGTCCGGCGCGGCGCCTTCTAACGTCCACATTCAATGGACGTCGCCGCATCTCAGACGTTGCGAAGCAGCTCCAGCACCCGCTTCACGTCCGGGTCGGAAAGATTGCCTTCTGGTTCCTTGCGTGCGAGCAGCAAGTCCATCAGGTCGTTATCGCTCAGCTCGAGCAGGCGCGTAAGCGCACCCACATCGGCGTCGCTGAGGTCATGCTCATAGCGGTCAAAAAAACGCTCGAAAATAATGTCGTTTTCGAGCATACCGCGCCGCGCGCGCCAGCGAAGGCGCGCGCGGCGATGGGGGTCAGACTGATGCGAGTCCATTCAATCTCGTATGGTCAAGCGCGGATTAAACCGCGCGGCGGACCATCAGTTCCTTGATCTTGCCGATCGCCTTCGTCGGGTTCAGGCCCTTCGGGCAGACGTCGACGCAGTTCATGATCGTGTGGCAACGGAACAGACGGTACGGGTCTTCGAGGTTGTCCAGAC
>NZ_DASZJJ010000123.1:0-5336 GCF_035948235.1 Paraburkholderia sp.
GCACTCTGGCTCGTGCTGTCGGTGCTCGTGATACCGCCGGGCCTGCTTGCGCGCCGCTTTGAGCGCCAGCCTTTGGGCGATCGTCTCGCGTGGATCGGCATGCTGGCGATGGGCTTCTTTTCGTCGCTGCTGATGCTCACGATCCTGCGCGATCTCGTGCTGGCCTCGCTTATGACGGTCGAATCGCTCTGGCCTGGCGTCGTGGTCCTTACGCACTGGCGCATCGGCAGCGCTGCCGCGGTCGTTGCGCTCGCATTCTGTTCGAGCGGCATCGGCTTTTTCAATGCGCGGCGGCGCGCGCCGGTGCGCAACGTCGAAGTGCCGATCCGCAATCTGCCCGCCGCGCTCGACGGCTTCACTATCGTGCAGCTCAGCGACATCCACGTTGGCCCGACGATCAAGCACGATTACGTCGAGGCGATCGTGCGCGCCGTGAACCAGCTTGACGCCGATGTGGTAGCGATCACGGGCGATGTGGTGGACGGCAGCGTGCAGCATCTCTCGAATCACACGGCACCGCTCGGGCAGCTAGCCGCACAACACGGCGTGTATCTGGTCACCGGCAATCACGAATACTATTCGGGCGCCGACGCCTGGGTCGCCGAGTTTCGCCGCATCGGTCTCACGGTGCTGATGAACCAGCATGTGGTGATCGAGCACGATGGCGCGCGGCTCGTGCTCGCGGGCGTGACAGACTACACAGCAGGCCATTTCGATCCCTCGCATCGCAGCGATCCGCAAGGCGCGTTGCGTGGTGCGCCCGACGATGTGAATACGCGCGTGCTGCTCGCGCATCAGCCGCGCACGGCCCACGCCGCCGCCGATGCGGGTTATACGCTGCAACTGTCCGGCCACACGCACGGCGGCCAGATTTTCCCGTGGAATTTCATGGTGCGGCTGCAACAGCCGTTCACAGCGGGGCTCGAAAAGCTTGGCAGTCTGTGGGTCTACACGAGCCGGGGCACCGGCTACTGGGGACCGCCCAAGCGTCTGGGCGCGCCTTCGGAAATCACGCGCGTGCGTCTTGTCGGCGCGCATTGATTTCGACAATCGGTTGCGCGCGCATCGAATGTGCGTGCGCCTGCGGCTTCGCATGCCAGCGTGTCCAAAGCCGCTATCATGCACTGACTAGTCCTTGCCCGGAACCACAGGAATCCATCGCTCATGGACGGCAACAAGCCACTTCATCAAGCTGCGTTCTATCTACTGCTGTTTGTTGTTTCCATTGCGCTGTGTTTCGTGCTCGCGCCGTTTTTCAGCACGGTGCTGTGGGGCGCGATACTCGCGCTGATCTTCCAGCCCGTGCAGCGCCGCATCGTCGCGCGCCTGGGGCGGCGGCGCAACCTGGCGGCACTCATCACGCTCGCGATCTGCCTCGTGATCGTGATCTTTCCGCTCACACTGGTGGCCGGCACGCTGATCCAGCAAGTGGGTTATGCGTACGCCCAGGTGCGCGCTGGCAGTCTCGACTTCGGCGCGTTTTTCAGCCAGATCGTGCATGCGCTGCCGCAATCGATCCAGAATGTCCTCGCGCGTTACGACCTGATGGACCTGCCCGGTCTGCAACAGCGGCTTTCAGCGGGCGCGGCGCAGATCAGCCAGTTTGTCGCCACGCGCGCGCTCAGTCTCGGCCAGAACACCGTGCAGTTCGTGGTGAGCTTTTGCGTGATGCTCTATCTGTTCTTCTTTCTCGTGCGCGATGGCCGCGAAATCTCGCGCCTGATCCGCGATGCCATTCCGCTCGACGAATCGCACAAGCAGCATCTGATCCGCAAGTTCACCACCGTGATCCGCGCAACGGTGAAGGGCAATGTAGTGGTAGCGGTCGTGCAGGGCACGCTTGGCGGCATCGCGCTCTGGGTGGTGGGCATTCAGGGTGCGCTGCTGTGGGGCTTCGTGATGATGCTGCTTTCGCTGCTGCCCGCTGTGGGCGCGGCGCTGGTGTGGCTGCCGGTGGCGATCTACTTTATTTCCACGGGCGCGCTCGTCAAGGGCATCGGGCTTGCGCTATTCGGCACGCTCGTGATCGGCACAGTCGACAATGTGCTGCGTCCGGTGCTGGTCGGCAAAGATACGCGCCTGCCCGACTGGGTCGTGCTGATTTCCACGCTGGGCGGCATTTCGCTTATCGGCATCAATGGCTTTGTGATCGGGCCGTTGATTGCCGCGCTCTTCATCAGTTGCTGGGACCTGCTGCGACGCGACCAGCATCATCAGGGCGATGGCGTGGCCGCGTCCGATCCGGACGACGATCCGGTCTGACGCAGCCAGCGTTCAAGAGGATACGTGCATCGGCAAGCCCGCGCGTCCCTGACGCGGCGGCTCGGACACGACCGGCGGGGTTGCGCTCACAACCGAACCGCCGCCCTGCGCCGACACCGAAAATCCAAACGTATTGATACCGTTTGCACTGCGTACGAACACCGTGCCACCGTGCATTTCAGCGACGGCCTTGACGATGGATAGCCCAAGACCGTGGTTTTCGTGGCTATTCGAACGCGCTTCCTGAATGCGATAGAAGCGGTCGAAAATATGCTCGCGCACATCCGGATCGAGCGGCTCGCCCGGATTCGACACGGCAATTTCCACATAGCCGTCCTGCGGCGCGATGGTGGCCTGCAGGACCGTGCCGGGCGACGAATGCTGGATCGCATTCACAAACAGATTGCTCACCGCACGGCCGATCAGCGACGTGTTGACCCACGCGCGCGCATCCCCTTGCACTTCCACGCGCAGTTGCGCCTCTTCGAGCGGCATGTCGAGGAACTCCAGCATGCGTTCGACTTCGCTGCGCAATGAGACCTCCGCGAGATCGGTTGCGCGCTCGCCGCGATCGCTGCGTGAGAGGAACAGCATGTCGTTGACGATCACACGCAATCGTTCGAACTCCTCAAGATTCGACTGCATCGTCTGCTGCAGTTGCTCGACGGAGCGGTCGCGCGTGAGCGCCACCTGGGTCTGGCCGATCAGGATGCTCACGGGCGTACGCAGTTCGTGCGCGACATCGGCGTTAAAGGATTCGAGCCGCTCGTAGGCTTTGTCCAGGCGCTCCAGCGCGCCGTTGAACGACGTGGCCAGTTCGTGCAGTTCCTCCGGCAATTCCCCCGAATGCAGACGCTGACGCCGGTTCGAAGGACTCAGTTGGGCGGCCTCGCGCGACAGGCGCGTGAGCGGCGCAAGACCGAAGCGCGTCACTGCGCGGCTGAGCAGCGCCACCGCAATCGTTGACAACGCAACCAGCACGCCCAATGCGATGCCAAAGCGCCGCAGCATGCTTTCGGTACGCACGCAGTCGCTCGACACCACCAGCTTCACTTCGGGGCGGTCGCCGCTCGGGGGCACGACGATACTCGTGACGATCACGTCGTAATTGCAGCCGAAAGGACGCACGAGTTGATGATTCGGCCCGACGTCGCCCGTGACCTTGCCCGGAATCGGCGCGCCAAAACGAAAGCGCGGATCGGGGCCTTCCACGTAGTAGTGCATGCGGCTGTCGGCGGGCGAGAGATCGCGCAGTTTCTCCTGCACGAAGGCCCATTTCTTGACGTCGGGCGCGTGCGAAACGATCAGGGCGGCGATGCGCGCGCGCGTGTCGAGCGTCTCGCGCAATTCGTTAAAGAGCTGACCTTGCATCAGCAGAAAAAGGCCCGTGCCGGTGAGCGTGAACACCACCAGCGACACCGCTGCGAACATCGCGGACAAGCGCAGCGAAATCGAGCGCTTCATGACAGCGCGCCTCCATCCTCGCGCACTTCTAGCACATAGCCCATGCCGCGGATCGTGTGCAGCAGTTTCGCCGCATGTGGGCCGTCGAGTTTCGCGCGCAGACGCTTGATGGCGGTTTCCACCACATTGGCATTGCTTTCGAAATTCACGTCCCACACGAGTTCGGTGATGAGCGTCTTCGAGAGAATCTCGCCGCGCCGCCGCGCCAGCACCGAAAGCAACTGGAACTCCTTGGCCGTGAGATCCAGGCGCACGCCGTCGCGCGTCGCGCGGCGGCTGATCAGATCCACCTGCAGATCGCCCACGGAAATGAGCGTCGATTCCTGGGCGCGCGCGCGGCGCGTGAGCGCGCGCAGGCGCTCGACCAGTTCGAGGAACGAGAACGGCTTGGTGAGATAGTCGTCGGCGCCATCGCGCAGGCCGTGGACGCGGTCGTCCACGCGATCGCGCGCGGTCAGCATGATGACGGGCGTTTCCTTTTTCGCGCGCACCGCGCGCAGCACGCCAAAGCCGTCGAGTTTCGGCAGCATCACGTCGAGCACAATCACGTCGAAGTCGTATTCCGTGGCCATCCACGCGCCCTCTTCGCCGTCCATCGCCACATCGACGATCCAGCCCTGCTCGCTCAAGCCGCTGCGCAGATAGTCCACGACTTTGCGTTCATCTTCGATTACCAGTACTTTCATGCTTGCCCTCCACTTCGCGCGCGGCTTCGTGGGCCGCGTCGAATCGTATTTGTGTTGCCGTCAGCCGTGTCCGGGCACTGCGGTCTGCGTGTCCTGCTGGTTTTTTGCGCCTGCCGCGTCGCTCGCCGGCACCTCACGGCAAGTGCCCATGCTGCACGCCAGCGCCCGGTCGTCCGCGCTCCAGCCGCCGCCCAGCGCCTTCGCCAGATATACCACCGTGGCGGCCTGCTGTCCGTGAATCTGCACCTCCGTGCGCTCGCTGGCAAGCAATGTCTGCTCGGCGTTGAGCACGTCGATGAAGGCGACGAGGCCGCCCTGATAGCGATCGTTGGCCAGATCGAAGGATTTGCGTGCGTCGTCCACGGCCGCCTGGCCGTCCGTCGCCGCGCTCTGTAGCACCGACAGGCCCGTTACCGCATTCTGCACCTCCTGGAAGGCCGTGAGTACGGTTTGCCGATACGACGCCTGCGCCGACTCGTAGCCCGCCTGCGCGTAATCCACCCCCGCCGCGCGCTTGCCGCCGTCGAACAGCACCTCGCCCGCACCCGCACCGAGCGACCACATCAGGCTCGGCACCGAGAAAAGATTGCTGAAGCGCGTCGATTCCCAGCCCAGCGTGGGCGAAAGCGTGACGTCCGGGAAATACGCGGAGCGCGCCACGCCGATCTGCGCGTTGGCGGCGGCCATTGCGCGCTCCGCGGAGGCCACGTCGGGGCGGCGTTGCAGCAATTCGCTGGGCAGGCCGGTGGGCAGCGCGGGCGTCGGCAACGGCGTAACCTGCGGCGCGAGCGCGAACTCCGGCGCGGGCTTGCCGATCAGCACGGCGATCGCGTGCTCGTCCTGTTGCCGCTGGTTTTCGAGCAGATGCACCTGGGTCTTCGTGGCGTCGAGCTGCGCTTTCTGCTGCAACAAGGTCAGGCCCGA
>NZ_DASZJJ010000124.1:0-17852 GCF_035948235.1 Paraburkholderia sp.
GGTGTGGCCGCCAACAAGGCTGCGGCCGCGCCGCAGCCGTCCGCCGGCGGCGCAACGGTGCCCGCCTCGGCGGCAGGCGGTGGTCACGCCGTTGGCGGGGTGAGCAACCTGCAAACCGGCGAATAAAGTCTACCTACACCATGACCCAATCCAAACTCAAACGCGGCCTGCAAACTAGCATCGTGCGTCACGAAGACCAGCTTACGCCGGGCTTCGAATCCTTCTCGATGCCGGTGACGCGCGCCTCGACCGTCGTGTTCCCCGATCTCGCGACCGTGCGCGGTCTCGACTGGAAGAACGACGCGCAATGGCGCTATGGTCTGCACGCCACACCCACGTCCACGATGCTGATGCAGCGTCTCGCCGAGATCGAAGGCGGCGAGTACGCACTGCTGCAGCCATCGGGTCTCTCGTCGATCTCGAACGTGTATTTCGGTCTCCTGAAGGCTGGCGACGACGTGCTGATTCCCGATAACGTCTACTCGCCCAATCGCGATCACGGCGACTGGCTTGCGCGCGACTTCGGCATCACGGCGCGCTATTACGATCCAATGATCGGCGCGGGCATCGAAGCGCTGATCCGCCCCGAAACGAAGCTGATCTGGCTGGAAGCGCCGGGCTCGGTGACGATGGAAGTGTCCGATGTGCCCGCGATCACGGCGGTCGCGCGTGCACACAACGTGCTCACGGCCATCGACAACACCTGGTCGGCAGGCCTCGCATTCAAGCCCTTCGATCACGGCGTCGATATCTCGGTGCAGGCGCTCACGAAATATCAGTCGGGCGGCAGCGACGTGCTGATGGGCGCGACCATCACGCGCGACCGCGATCTCTACCTGAAGATCAAGCTCGCGCGCATGCGTCTGGGCATCGGTGTCTCGTCGGATGACTGCTCGCTGGTGTTGCGCGGCTTGCCCAGCATGAAGGTGCGTTTCGATGCGCACGACCGCGCGGCGCTGTCGCTGGCGCAATGGCTCAAGACGCGTAGCGAGATCTCGGCGATGCTGCATCCCGCCTTCGAGGATTGCCCCGGCCACGCGTTCTACAAGCGCGATTTCACCGGCGCGGGCGGGCTCTTTTCGGTGGTGTTCGACGAACGCTATAGCGCCGCGCAGATCGACACGTTCTGCGAATCGCTCGAACTCTTCGCGCTCGGCTGGAGCTGGGGCGGGGCGCGTAGTCTGGTGATGCCGTACGACATCGCGTCGATGCGCACGGCGGCGAGCTGGCCGCATCGCGGCACGCTGGTGCGCTTCTACATCGGCCTGGAAGACGAAGCCGATCTGCGCGCCGATATCGAACGCGCGCTCGCCACGCTCGCGTAAAACCGCGCGCACAAAAGCCAACGGCCGCGCCGGTCTGTAAAGACTGGCGCGGCCGTTGTGTTTTTCGCGGCTAGATCTATCGATCAGAACAGACGCAGCAGCCCGTCAAGCCCGACGTAATTGAACGCGACGCTGGCCGCTTCGCGCACCACAGGCTTCGCACGGAACGCGACCGACAGACCCGCTACGGCCATCATCTTCAGATCGTTCGAGCCGTCGCCCATGGCAATCGCGCGGCGCGGATCGATGCCGAGTTGCGCGCAGGTTTCCTGAACGGTGCGCGCTTTCACTTCGGCGTTGACGATTTCGCCGGTGACGCGCCCCGTGAGCTTGCCATCGACGATTTCCAGCGAATTCGCGCGCGTGAAGTCGAGGCCCAGACGCGCCTTGAGCCGTTCCGTGAAGAACGTGAAGCCGCCCGAGACCAGCAGCGTCTTCAGGCCCGCGGCCTGCGCGCCCGCGAGCATTTTTTCCGCGCCGGGCGACAGTTGCAGACGCTCTTCATAGACACGCTCCAGTGCGCTCGCTTCGAGGCCCTTGAGCAGCGCCACACGGCGCGTGAGGCTTTCGTTGAAGTCCTTGATCTCGCCGCGCATCGACGCTTCCGTGATAGCGGCGACTTCGGCCTTCAGGCCGCAGAAGTCGGCGATCTCGTCGATACATTCGATCGTGATGAGCGTCGAGTCCATGTCCATCGCGACCAGACCAAAGCTGCCGAGCGTGCGGCCCGCTTCCACGAAGGCGTAGTCGAGTTGATGCGTGCCGCAGTAGACATCGAGGTCCGGGCGCTGCGCGGGCGCGGCGTCTTCGATACGGATCGCGTGCTCGTCGATCGGCACGAGACGGCTGCCGCGCGCGAGGGCGAGGAGCGGCTTGTGATGGGCGGCAGACAGCGGAGCGGGACTCTGGATGACGAGATTCATGACGTGTGCGGCGCGAGGCGCCCCGGATGCGGCGGGTTGAGTCGGATTCGGGAAGGAATCGGGACAGAAAGCAGTACAAAAGCGAAACAGGGCGCGAACGCGGCGATAAATGAGCCGCTGAAAGCGGCAAATCCAGCCGGTGCGCGCGGCGAAAACGCGAATTGTACCGTTTCGGCGCGGGTGCGCGACCCGCCGTACAGCTTACGGAGACGAAAGCTCGCTTTCGAGGCACAATGAATGCTCGTGCGGCGTCCGGCGGGGGACGGCCGCCGCGTGCCGTCAACCACGCATCGCGAGTCGCGTCGCGCGATGTGTCGCATGCGCCGCCTGGCGCCAGGGGAACCGGTATGCAGGACGCTCATTCCGCCCAGACAAGTCCCGGCCGAACACCGACCGGCGCGCCCACGGAAGTTCCATCAGGCGCGCCGCAACCCGCACAGGAAGTGCTTGAGCCGCTCGCGCCGCAACTCGCTGAAAGTCCGGTTCCACGTCCAGCGCGCGCCAGACGTCAAGCTCAGGACGCTGCTCAAGTCCCGCCACCCCGTTCGCGCAATGGCCGTGCCGGCATCACAGGCGAAGTCGCTGGCGTTCACATCACCAGCGCGCGGCGGATCATCGACGTCGATAGCGGCATCCGCAAACTCGATCTCGTACGCTATTACGAGCGCGTGGCGCCCTGGCTACTGCCGCATCTGCGCGATCGCCCGGTTTCGCTGCTGCGCGCGCCGCAGGGTCTCGCAGGCGAGCAGGTTTTCCAGCGTCATCTGACCCGCACGCCGATTCCCGGCGTGACGCTGCATGACGAACTCGATGGCGGCCATCCGCTCATGGGCATCGATTCGCTCGACGCGCTCATCAACGTGGCGCAGATGGACGTCATCGAACTCCACACCTGGAGCGCGCGCGCCGCCGATGTCGAATTGCCCGATCGCATCGTGTTCGATCTCGATCCCGATCCGGTGCTGGGCTGGGAGCGCGTGATCGAGGCTGCGGAACTCACGCGCGCGCTGCTCGGCGATCTGGGGCTGGAGGCGTTCTGCCAGACTAGTGGCAACAAGGGGTTGCACATCGTCGTGCCGCTCGCTGCGGGCCCCGGCTGGGACGACGCCAGGGCCTTCGCGCGCGCCGTTGCGCAGCGGCTTGCCTCGGGCTGGCCGACACAATTCACAGCCATCCAGAACACCGATCATCGCAGGAAGAAAATCTACGTCGATTATTTGCGCAACGTGCGCGGTGCGGGTACGGCGGCTGCCTACAGCGTGCGCGCGCGGCCGGGACTGGGGGTGTGCGTGCCGATTGCGTGGGACGAGCTGGCGCAGACGACGGGCGGCGCGCACTGGACGCTCGCCAATATCGATGTGCGGCTCAAGCAGCTCAACCGGCCAAAGTGCGCGGCGCCGTGGGCGCGCTACGCGCAGGTGCGCCAGACGGTGAGCAGCGAGCTGACGCTGCGGCTGGAGGAGGGCGGCGCTTGATTGGTCAACTGAGTGGTCAACTGCCTGACCAACTGAACGGTGCACAAAACGTGTTCGCCTGATCGCGCTACAAAAGGCGTCGCCTGGCAAGCCGTATAAAACCTGGGCTGGGCGATGCCATCGCCCGGCGCACGCGTTCGCGCGGCGCGCTAGACTGCCGGAAGAACAATCCGCCACGTGCTGCCTCGGCCACGTCTTTCGCGGCCGCGGCAACTCCCGCCAGGAGATGACGCATGCCCAGCAGCCGCACCCGCTCCCGCCGCACTCGCGCGGCGCTCGCTCATGTCGCCGTTACCCTGTGTTGCGCGCTCGCGCTGCCGGCATTCGCCACGACACCCATTACCGTGACGTCCAAGGCCGCCACCGACGGGCCGATCCGCTACACCGTGAAAGTCACCTCGAAGCTCTACGGCACGGCGCAGGAGACGCGTACGCTGCGCTCGGGCGACACCGACGATTTCAACTGGCGCTCGACGCCGCCAGGCGGTGCGGTGCCGGCCGCGCAAAGCTGTCCCGATTACAGTTCGTTGCCGCTCGACGCTAACGGTGCGATGGTGCGCCAGATCCAGGTGCGCCTCGCGCCCATCGTCGCGCAGAACGGCACGGCGAACGTGCAGGTGAGCTTCCGCGCCCAGGCGCCGCGCGGCGGCAAGGCCGCGAGCGGCACGCAATGCCCCGAGGTCGTTGCGCATAGCGAAGTGCTGCACTTCTCGATGCCGACCAACGGCACGGCGAAGACGCTCACGCTCAGCGACGGCACCCAGTTGAGCGTGACGGCGCAACGCTAGACACGATTACTGGACAAGCGCCGGCCAGACAAGCGCGGGCTGCCACAGGCGCTCAAGCCCGCGCTTTCGCGCGTTCCTTGAGCCGCGCGGCCATGAAGCAGTGATCGGCGGAAAAGAGCCGCCGATACGCCAGCAGCACCGCGCCCACGGTGCCGAGCGCCGACGACGCTGCGATCAGGAACATGATCACGATCTGGTAGCGCACCGCCTGCAAGGGCGACTGGCCTGCCAGCACCTGGCCCGTCATCATGCCGGGCAGACTCACCACGCCCACCACGGCCATCTGGTTTAGCGTCGGGATCATGCCGGCGCGCACCGCCTCGCGCGCGCTCGGCTGGGCCGCTTCCCAGCGCGTCGCGCCGAGCGCCAGCGCGCTCTCCACGCGGTCGCGCCTGGCGGTCAGCTCCTGCATCATCCGCTCGACGCCAAGCGACACGCCCGTAAGCGTATTGCCCAGAATCATGCCGAGGATCGGAATCGCATACTGCGGCTCGTACCACGGCCGGATGCGGATCACGGCAAACAGGCCAACCGCCGCTACGAGCCACGCGCTGACCCAGATCGACATGATGCTGTCGATGCGCTGGCCCATATAGGTGCGCGCGCCACGTTGCGCGCCCGCGAAGCCGGCGATCAGTGTCATCAACGCCATGAGCGGCAGCACCACATACCAGCGATCGAACGCGAACACCCAGCCCAGCACATAGCCGATCGCGAGCAACTGCACGACGGTGCGTACCGCCGCCCACGCGAGCTTGCGTTCGAGATCGAGCTTGAGCAGCACGGAAACCGCGCCGTTGACGAACACCAGCAGCGCCGCGATGGCGACGTCGCCGAGACTGAGATTCTGCAGCACGCCTGGGCTCATTGCGGCGCTCCAGTGGCGGGGTTGTCGATGAATGCGCCGGCGGCCTCGCTGAGCACGCCAGCGCGCATCGTCAGATGACGCTCGCCCACGCGCTGGGCCTGGGCGGGGTCGTGCGAGACCCAGACCGTGGCGCGCGCGGCGCGTTCGCGTTCGAACCAATGGGCGATGAGTGTTTCGACGGTGCGCGCCGATTCCGGATCGAGCGAGGCAGTTGGTTCGTCGAGCAGCAGCGCCTCGGGGTCGAGCTGCAGCACACGCACGAGCGCGACGATCTGCGCTTCGCCGCCGGAGAGTTCAGCGGCGTCGCGCGTGAGGAAATCGCGGTCGCGTCCTGCGGCGTTGAGCAAGCTGGTGACGCGTGCAGCGTCGAAGGCGCTGCCGCGATACACGGCTAGCGACCACGGATAGCGCAGATTGTCTTCGACCGAGCCGTCGATCAGAGCGGGCCGCTGGCGCAGGTAGGCAACATGCCGCCGATAAGACGGAATCTGCGTACGTCCGACCGTTTTGCCGTGCCAGAGCAGCTCGCCGCCATCGGGTGGATCGAGCAACGCAAGCGCGCGCAGGAACACGCTCTTGCCCGAGCCGGATGGCCCGGTGAGGACGACGCGCTGACCCGCTTCGAGCGCGAAATCGGTCGGATGTAGCAAAATCTGCCCGCGCTGGGCGTCGCGCCGCATGAGGCCCCGGGCCTCGACTAGCGCGTCACGGTTTGAATCGTTCTGGGGGTTTTTCATTAAATGACTGTGAACAACAGGCGTGTTTCGCGGCCAACGGGAAGGGAAAGGCCGCCAGGTCCCGTCGGGCACGCGGTCTGCTTCAAATTCGTTGGCGAAACAACAATGCATAACCCGGAGCGCGCATGACGTCACCGCAACCCAAGCCCCGCGGCCGCGGCCGCACACTCGCCAGGATCATCGCATGGCTGGTGGCCGTTGTCGCCGTGCTGGTCGCCGCACTTGCGGTTTTTATCCTCACCTTCGACTGGAATCGCGCCAAACCTTACGTGAACGAAAAAGTGTCGGAGGCGATTGGCCGGCCATTTGCGATCGTCGGCGATCTGAAGGTGGGTTGGCGCAGGCCGCCGGGCGAGACGGGCTGGCGCGCGTGGGTGCCCTGGCCGCGTTTCTCGGCCACGCAGATCGAAGTGGCGAATCCCGACTGGACCAAAACGCCGAAGTTCGCGACGCTCGACGAGATCGATTTCGAGGTCGCCGTGCTGCCGCTGCTCGCGCATGACATCGTGATTCCGGCGATCAATCTCGTGAACCCGTCCGTCGATGTCGAACGGCTGAGCGACGGGCGCAACAACTGGACCTTCAAGCTGCCGGCGTCGAGCGGGCCGTCGACGTGGAAGCTCGATCTGCACGACATCACGTTCTCGAACGGCAATATCGCCGTGAGCGACCAGCAGACCAAAACGGACGTGAAAGTGACCGTGAGCCTGCTCGGTCACGGCATTCCGATCGGCAAGGTGATGGAGCAGCAGGAAGCGGCGTCGCGCCAGGGATCGGCGCAGGTGATCGGGCGCTCGGGCGCGAACCGGCTCGCACAACAGGCGGAAAAGCAGCAGGCTTCGGAAGCGGCTGCGGCCAGCGCCGCAAGTGCAGCTAGCGGCGCAAGCGAAATCACCGCTGCCAGCGCGCCCGCAGCTTCCGGCGCTTCCGGCGGTATCGGCGCAAAACTTTCCGCAATCGGCGCGAGTTCGGCCAGCAACGCCAACGCAGTCTCGGGCGGCAAGACCACCGAACCGTTCTATGCGATCGGCTGGACGGTCAAAGGCACCTACAACAAGACGCCGCTTTCGGGCGAAGGCAAGCTCGGCGGCGTGCTTGCGCTGCAGGATTCGAATCGTCCGTTCCCGGTGCAGGCCGACGTGCGCGCAGGCGACATGCATATCGCACTGGTCGGCACGGTGACGGATCCCGCGCATCTGGCCGCCGTCGATCTGCGCCTGTGGCTGCAAGGCCAGAGCATGGCGCATCTCTACAACCTCACGGGCGTGACGCTGCCGGAAACGCCGCCTTACGCCACCGAAGGGCGTTTCGTCGGCCAGTTCCGCAAGGGCGCGAGCGTGTTCCGCTATGAAAACTTCACGGGCCGCGTGGGCGGTAGCGATATCAACGGCACCTTCGTCTACACGCAGCGCCCGACGCGTCCGTTGCTCTCGGGTACGCTCGTGTCGAACCTGCTGCAGTTCTCCGATCTCGCGCCGATCATCGGCGCGGACAGCAAGGCGAGCAAGGCCAAACGCGGCGACACCAGCAAGCAGCCGTCCGATCGCGTGATTCCGGTCGAGCCGTTCAAGACCGACCGCTGGAACGCCATCGACGCCGACGTGAAGTTCACCGGCAAGCGCATCATCAAGCAGGGCAGCCTGCCGATCCAGGACCTCTACACGCACGTCATCATGACCAACGGCGTGCTGGTGCTCGATCCGCTGCAGTTCGGCGTGGCGGGCGGCACGCTCGCCACGCGCGTGAACCTGGACGGCAGCACCACGCCGCTCAAGGCGCGCGGCACCGCCGAAGTGCGCCACCTGAAGCTCAAGCAACTGTTCCCTTCGGTCAAGTCGATGCAATCGGCGCTCGGCGAAGTCAACGGCGACGCGTCGCTGTCCGCGACTGGCAACTCGCCGGCGGCGCTCGCGTCCACCTCGAACGGCGAAGTGAAACTGCTCGTCACGCAAGGCACGGTCAGCCGGCTGCTGATGGAAGCGGCGGGCCTGAACGTCGCGAATGTGGTCTACGAGAAGCTGTTCGGCCAGCGCGACGTGAAGATCAACTGCGCCGCAGCTGATTTCGTCGCGACCAACGGCACGCTCGACCCGCGCGTATTCGCGCTCGACACCGACGACGCCGTGATCGACATCACCGGGCCGATCGATCTGCGCGACGAGTCGCTCGACATGAAGGTGCATCCTCACACCAAGGGCTTCCGCATCTTCTCGCTGCGCTCGCCGCTTTACGTGAAGGGCACGTTCAAGAATCCGCACGTCGGTGTCGATGCGGCGGCGCTCGCGCTGCGCGGCGGCGCGATGGTCGGCCTTGGCCTCATCAACCCGTTCGCGGCGCTGCTGCCGCTCATCGCGCCGAGCAACAACAAGCCGCTGCCGTGCGATGCGTTGCTGTCGCAGATGCGCCAGCATCCGGTCGCGCCGCCGCCGGGGCAGAAGATGCGCGCGCCGGCTTCGGCGCCTGTTCCTGCCAGCGCTGCGAGCGCCGCCAGCCGCGGCGCGGCGGCCACGCGTGCGCCGAAGAGCGCGCAGCCCGATGCGTCCTCGCAACCGGGCCTGCAGAATCTCTACAAGGGAAGCTAAAAAGAGTCAGGAACAAACACGCATGGAAAAACGCCCGGCGCAGCGATGCGTCGGGCGTTTTTACGTGATGTTCAGCGCAGTTGCTGTCGCGGTGCCGGATCGCCGGTGGCGTCCTGGCGGCGTGTCACACGTCGCGAATTCAAGCCCTGGCGAACCGCGCCGAAGTCGGCAAGGATTCTCGCGCGCGCTCGGCTGGCGAACACGAGAAAGCCGAAACCGTCGGCTTCATACCAGTAGCCGCCGTTTTCGAGCCCTTCGAGCGGCTGCTCGAGCGCATGCGCGATCGATTCGATGCAGCGTTTGCGCAATTCGGCCGTCGCGGGATAGGGCGGATGCGCCCCGCGCACGCTGCACAGAAGCACGTCGAGGCCGGGCAGCACATGTGCATAAAGCACCGGCTCGTCCTGCGCGCGTGCGCGTGCAATCTTGGTGTCCAGCTGACCGAACGGTTTGAAGTGGCTCAGCACGGCGAGAAAAGACTCGTCGCCATCCGCCTTGACGCGCTTACGCTTTTTCGGGAAGGACATAAAAATTCGCCTGAAAAAGGTGGATTGCAAAACACGCAGCGTTCCCATGCGACCACTCCCGGATTGGTGCGCCGCACGCCGATCCTTCTAGCATAGGATCTGCCGGATTCGCGAGGATGCCAGGCCGTGGGGACGGCGCCCAGTTCCTCATTGCGTCAGGCAAAACGCCATGCCGGGCCGCACGTCGCGCTCATGTATGTATCCCGGCGCTCTCTCGCTTCTCTTTGCTTCTCTTTCTTCTTTGTCTCCGGTCTCAATAATAGTCCTGCGCGCGCGCGCGGTGTGACGATTTCTCGGGAAAAAGCGGGCTTTTCTTGTAGCGAGGTGGTCGTCGCCACATACGTTGTCATCTCGCAATTTCGCGCTGATAATATTTCGGCTCTGGTGCCTGCGGCGCGCGATGCGCCGCGCGGGAACGGGACCGCCAAGGGCCGCCCGAAGATTCCTGTCGTGCGGATCGCTGCACGCAGGTGCGCGAGCGCCGCCTGACGCCATCGCGAGTGCTACCGAGCGTCACCAGGCGCCACTGAACCAGACCGCCATGAAACTGTTCGCCAAGGGGCTGTTGCTGATCGCGATTCCAAGCGTCGTCGAACTGGCGCTGCTCGGCGTCGTCTTCGACACGCAGGGCGAGGCCGCCCAGGCCGCCAGGCGCGCCGACGCCAGCAAGCAGATTCTCTGGCAGGCCTCCAGCATCGCCCAGCCGCTGTTGCGCGAAGCCGCGCGCGTGCGCACCGCTGTCGTGCTCGAAGATCCCTCGTTTATCGACCGGCGCGCCGTGTGGGCCGAGTTCTCGGACCGTATCGCGCTGCTTGCGCATATGGTTAGCGACAATCCTGTGCAACTCGCGCGCGTGCAGCGCATCAATAACGACGCGCGAGCGTGGCGCGCGCGCTGCGCCGAGATCGCCGACGCGCTGCGCGAAGGCCGCGCCGGCGCTTACGTGCAGGCGAGCGCCACCGGCCTGCCGCCTGAAATCGACGCCGTGCGTAGTGAACTCGACGCCTTTATCGCCGAGCAGACGCGCTTCGACATCACGCGCAGCGCCTCATTGCGCGAGACGCGCGAGCGCCAGCAGAACGCGCTGATTTTTGCCGTGGTCGGCTCGATGCTGATCTGGGGCGTGACGGCCATTGCGTTCGCGCGCAACGTGGGCCAGCGGCTTGCGGCGCTTGGCGCCAATGCGCAACGCCTGAGCGAGGGCGTGCCGCTGGCGCGCCCGCTCGAGGGCGACGACGAGATCGCCGCGCTCGATGCCGTGCTCAACCAGACCAGCCGACGCCTGCGCGACGCCGAACGCGAACAGGCCGCGCTCAAGCTCCAGTTGCAGGCGCGCGCCACCGACCTTGCCGCCGCCAACGACAAGCTGCGCCAGGAGAGTCAGGACAACGAGATGTTCATGTACAGCGTCTCGCACGACCTGCGCTCGCCGCTGGTCAATCTGCAAGGTTTTTCGAAGGAATTGCAGGTGTCGTGCGAGGACCTGCGCGAGCAGATCGATACGGCCGGATTGCCCGCCGACGAACATCGCCGCATGCATGCCGTGCTCAATGGCGACGTGGCTGAATCGCTGCAATTCCTGCGCCAGGCCGTGACGCGCTCGGCGGCGATCATCGATGCGTTGCTGCGGATGTCGCGCGCGGGACGTCTTGAATATCGCTGGCAACGCGTCAATGTGGCGCGCATCGTCGAGCGTGCGCTGGGTGGACTCGCGGCCGGTCTCGCGCAGCGTGCGCAGATTTTCGTGGGTGAGCTACCGCCTGCGTGGGGCGATCCGGCGGCGCTGGAACAGATTTTCGGCAATCTGATCGATAACGCCTTGCGCCATCTCGATCCGTCGCGGCCGGGGCTGGTGGAGATCGGCGCGGTGCTCCCCGATGAAGCCGATGAAGTGCAGGAAAAATCCGTAGCGCTTGCTGTTTCCAGCATAAAAACGCCTGAAAATGCCCTGGAAAGCGCGCGCAATGCATCGCGCATGCCGGACACCCGTACGCGGACGTATTATGTGCGCGACAATGGCATCGGCATTCCCGCCGCCTATCTGCCCAAGCTTTTTAGAGCCTTTCAGCGCGTGCACGGCGGCCAGTCGGACGGGCAGGGCACGGGTCTCGCGCTCGCGCGCCGCATCGCTGAACGGCACGGCGGTCGCGTGTGGGTCGAATCGACGGAAGGCGCAGGCTCGACATTCTTCGTCGCCTTGCCGGACGCGCCGCTGCGCGCAGCTTCAGCTTAAGGACCAGCACCATCGAAAACGTTTCAGGGAACGTCGGAGAGCGGCATATGACGCACGGGGAAGACACGGGGAATCACGCGGACGAAGCTCGCGAACACGGTCAGGACGACGCGCAGCCCGGCGATTACCGCGCCGCGCTGGCCGGCGAACGCGTGAGTATCGTTCTGATCGAAGACGATGACGGCCATGCCACGCTGGTCGAGCGCAACCTGCGCCGCTCTGGCGTGTCGAATGGCTTTTTGCGTTTTCGTGACGGCCAGGAGGCGCTCGATTATTTCTTCGGCGCGCCGGACCAGGACGGCCAGACGGCGCAATCGGTAGAGCGACCGGCAGCGCGACCGGCCAGCGCGCCGGGCTTTCCGTCGCGCGAGGATCTGGCGAACTTCGTCGTCCTGCTCGACCTGCGCATGCCGCGCGTGGATGGCTTCGAGGTGCTGCGCCGTCTCAAGGCCGAGCCGGCGACGGCCTCGGTGCCCGTGATCGTGCTCACCACGACCGACGACCCACGCGAGATCGAGCGCTGCTACGAACTGGGCTGCAACGTCTACATCACGAAGCCCGTCGAATATGACGCATTCATCGAGGCGGTGCGGCGACTGGGCTTTTTCCTGCAGGTCGTCAAGCTGCCGCCAGGGCATCGCTTCAGCCGGCCCTGAACGCGCCGCTGGATGACAATACGGCAGGGCGTGCCGGCGACACGAACCGGCACGAACCCACCGGCGAGAGAGTTTAAACAACACGCATGACCATCATGACCAGATTGCGCATGCTCCGTGACTGGAGCCAGCTCCGAGGGATGCGACGCGCATGAACGAAGAAGCAACCTTGTTGGCGGGCGCGCATGTGCTCGTCGTCGACGATGACGAGGGCATTCTGCGGCTCGCGCGCAAATCGCTCGTGCGCGCCGGCGCGCGCGTGGACACCTGCAGCAGCGTGGCCGAGGCGAGCGCCGTGCTCGCGGCGCGCACCCCGGATGTGCTGGTGCTCGACTATCAGCTCGACGGCGCGGAAACCGGGCTCGACTTTTTCCGTCGCCTGCGCGCGGACGATGTGCGCGTGCCGGCGATCCTCGTCACCGGCTTCACCGACGAGTCGCGCGTGATCGCCGCGCTGCGCGCGGGCGTCTCCGACGTCGTCCCGAAGTCGGGCGACTATCTCGACTATCTGCCCGAGGCCGTGGCGCGCGTGCTCTCGCAGGTTTCGTTGCAGCGCGCCTCCGATCAGGCATTGCTGCTGCGCGACCGTGAGGAACATTACCGCACGCTTTCCGAGGCGTTGCCGCATCTGGTCTTCACTTGTGGCGCGGACGGCGATTGCGATTTTCTTTCGAAGCAATGGCGCGATTACACGGGCCTGGACGCGGGCACCTCGCAGGGGCTCGCGTGGCTGGACGCGGTGCATCCCGACGATCGCGAGGATATTC
Source organism: Paraburkholderia sp. (assembly GCF_035948235.1). Lineage (GTDB taxonomy): Bacteria > Pseudomonadota > Gammaproteobacteria > Burkholderiales > Burkholderiaceae > Paraburkholderia. The sequence goes on from NZ_DASZJJ010000124.1 coordinate 12,882, forward strand.
GCCACACGTGGCTGAAGGCCGTGCGCAGCGATAACAACGACTACCGGCACGAGCTGCGCATTCGCCGCCACGACGGCACCTGGCGATGGTTCGATGTGCGTATCGTGGCGATGCGCGATCCGCGTGGCGGCATCAACAAGTGGTTCGGCAGTTGCACCGATATCCACGCGCAGCGTGAATCGAGCGAAGAGCGCGAACTGCTGCTGGCCTCCGAGCAGGCCGCGCGGCAGGCCGCCGAAGAGGCCAATCGCGCCAAAGACCGTTTTCTCGCCATGCTGTCGCATGAGTTGCGCACGCCGCTCACGCCGGTGCTGGCCGGCACGCGTTTGCTCGAACAGATTCCGGGTCTGCCTGACGCCGCGCGCGCGGGCGTGCTGATGATCCGCCGCAATATCGAACTCGAGGCGCGGCTGATCGACGATCTGCTCGATCTCACGCGCGTGGCCAACGGCAAGCTCGATCTCACGCTCGATACCGTCGATGTGCATGAAGTGATCGATGCCGTGCTCGAACTGTTCCATAGCGAAATCCAGATCAAGCAGCAGGACGTGCACGTCGAGCGTCAGGCGCAACATCATTACGTGCGCGGCGATCGTGCGCGCATGCAGCAGATGTTCTGGAATCTCGTGCGCAACGCGGCGAAGTTCACGCCCGACGGCGGCCACATCTACGTGCGCACGCGCGACGAGCGCATGCATGTGGTGATCGAAGTCGAAGATACGGGCATCGGCATTGCGCCCGAGCAGATCGGCAAGCTTTTTCATGCCTTCGAGCAGGGCAGCCACAACATGACGCGCCAGTTTGGTGGTCTGGGGCTGGGCCTTGCGGTCACGAAGGCGCTAACCGAGGCGCACGGCGGCACGGTCAGCGCAAAAAGTCCGGGCGCGCATTGCGGCGCGACCTTCACGATCGTGCTGCCAACCGCCACGCCTGGCACCGGCGCCGAGGAGCCCGCGGACCGCAGCGGTCCGCACCAGGCCAGCGCGCTCGATATCCTGCTGATCGAGGATCACGAGGATACCGCCGAGGTAATGTCGCAACTGATCCGCGCGCTCGGTCACGACGTGGCGGTAGCGATGAGTGTGGCCAGCGCGCTGGCGCTCACGGCCACGCAGCGCTTCGATCTGGTGGTGAGCGATATCGGCCTGCCGGACGGCTCGGGGATCGATTTTATCCGCGCCTTCCGCAAGGAGTCCTCGGTGCCCGCGATCGCGCTCACGGGTTTCGGCACCGACGACGATGTGCGCCGCAGTCTCGATGCGGGCTTTACCGCGCACCTCACGAAGCCGGTCAATTTCGAGCAGCTGGAGCAGTTGATCGAGCAGGCCGCGATCCTGCGTGCGCAGCGTGATGTGTCAAACTCCGCGTCGAATACGGCGACGTCCTGAGCGCTTGCGAGTATCCGGCGTATCGACGTAAAAAAGCCCGCGTGCCTTGAAGGCGACGCGGGCTTTTTTAATTCAGCGGCAAAAAAACGTTTAGCGCGGATTGTTTTTCAGCGAATCGCGGATTTCGCGCAACAGCAAAACGTCTTCGGGCGTGGGCGCCGGTTCGGCGGGCGCGGCGGCTTCTTCTGGCTTGCGCAGCTTGTTGATGAACTTCACCATCAGAAAGATGATGAACGCCAGGATGATGAAGTTGATCAGCACGGTGATGAACGAGCCATAACCGAACACGGCCACCCCTGCGGTCTGCAGATCCTTGTACGAATCGGGATTGCCCTTGTACGTGGCGGGAATATTGCCGAGCCGCACGAACATGTTCGAGAAGTCGAGGCCGCCTGTCACCACGCCGATCACCGGCATGATGAGGTCTTTCACAACCGAGTTGACGATGCTGGAAAACGCACCACCGATGATCACACCGACGGCGAGATCCATCACATTGCCTTTGACGGCGAATTCCTTGAACTCTTTGATCATGCTCATGAGCGGACTCTCCTTGAAGGGGGCGGCACGGGCCTGGATACATAACGACGCATTGGCGCAATGATAGCGAACGCACCCGGAACACGGTAGCGATTTGACACTGGCTAACGTTTCGCCGATTGCAGTGCAACGCGAAGCGGACTAATGCATGTCGCGTGCCCGGGGAGGCGGTGAGCGCTACGCGTGCTGCGCGAGGGCGATTTCTGCGCTGAAGCGCTGCGGATCGGTGTTGGTGCCGCACAGCAGGACGCCCACGCGCTTGCCCTGCAGGGTATCGCGCAGCGGCCCGTAGAGCGCGGCAGTCGCCGTAGCGCAGGCGGGCTCGACGGCTAGCTTCAACTCATCGAAGAGCACGCGCATGGCCGCACGCAGTTCATCGTCGGAGACCGTGACGATGCCCTCCAGGTGGCGGCGGCACAGCGTATAGCTGTATTGCTCGGTGTGCGGCGACATCAGCGAGTCGGCGATCGTGTGCATGTGGGTCAGGCGCACCGTGTGGTTGGCTGCGAAGCTGCGGCTCATCGCGTCCGCGCCGTCGGGCTCCACGCCATAGATACGCACGCGCGGATTCGCAAGCCGCAGCGCCGTGGCCACGCCTGCCGCGAGTCCGCCGCCGCCAATCGGCACGATCACCGCATCGAGATCGGGCGACTGCGTCACCCATTCGTAACCGAGCGTCGCGGTGCCCAGCACCGTGCGGTAACCGTTAAACGGATGCACGAAATAGCGGCCTTCCTCGGCTTCGATGCGGCGCACGATCTCGAAGGCTTCGTGGCTGCTTTCCGCGCGCACAATCTCCGCGCCCAGACGGCGGCACTGCTCCACACGCGCTGCGCTTGCAGTGTGGAACAGCACGACCTTGGCGGACACGCCCAGACGCATCGCTGCGTACGCAACGGCAATCGCATGATTGCCGCCCGACACGCAGGTCACGCCCGCACTGCGTTGCGCGGCATCGAGCGCGAGCAGATGCGTGAACGCCCCGCGCACCTTGAAACTACCACTGGCCTGCAGCAGTTCGAACTTGAAATTGACGAGCGTGTCGCCAAGCGAGGGCAGATCGTGCCGATCGAACACCGGCGTGCGCAGCACCCACGGCGCGAGCGTGAAGTGCTGCGAAGCGATCTCGTCGAGCGAGGGAATCGCTTCGCCGTCGATCGTGTGATCGGTGGGCAGCGGCGTGCCGGTAGACATGGCGCCCGGTTTTAGCGCGCCTGGGCGTCGACCGACAGGCCGCGCACGAGCTTGCGCAGAAATCCTTCGCATGCCGAAAGTTGTTCGAGCGAGACGAACTCATTCGGCTTGTGCGCCTGCTGGATGTCGCCGGGGCCGCACACCACGCTTGGAATGCCCGCGCGTGCGAACAGTCCCGCTTCCGTGCCGTACGCGACCTTGCGGCGCGTCTGGTCCGAAGTGAGCGCGCGCACGAGTTGCGTGATCGCCGCCTGTTCCGTAACGTCGAGTCCCGGCGCTGCCGCAATCTTCATGAATTCGATCGCAGGCGAAGCACCCGCCACGCCTTCGCGCTGCATCTTCGGCAGCAGCGTTTCGCGTGCGTATTGCTCGATGCGCGCGAAGATCGCTTCAGGATCGAGCGTCGGCAGATTGCGGAATTCGAAGCCGAAGCGGCATTCCGCCGGCACCGTGTTGATGGCGTTTCCGCCTTCGATCGTGCTGGTCTGCGCCGTGGTGAACGGCACGTCGTACAACTCGTCGAACGGACCTTGCGCGCGGAATTCGTCGGCCATGTCGCGGATGTAGCAGATCAGACGCGCCGCGTATTCGATCGCGTTCAGGCCGCGTGGCGTGAGCGACGAATGCGCCGCGTGACCGCGCACGCAGCACTGGTACGTATTGATGCCCTTGTGCGCCACGATCGGCCGCATGCTGGTGGGTTCGCCCACGATGCAGCCTTCCGGCTTCACGCCGCGCTTGACGAGTTCTTCGAGCATGAGCGGCGCGCCCACGCACCCGATTTCCTCGTCGAACGAGAGCGCGAGATGCAGCGGTTTGGCGAGCTTCGTGCGCTGGATTTCCGGCACGAGCGTGAGCGCCGCGCCGATAAACCCCTTCATATCGCAGGTGCCGCGGCCATAGAGCAGGCCGTCGCGGATCTCCGGCTTGAACGGATCGCTGTCCCATTTCTGGCCATCGACGGGTACGACGTCCGTGTGGCCCGACAGCACGATGCCGCCCTCGGTCGAGCCATCGTGCGCCGGCAGCGTGGCAAACAGATTGGCCCATTTGCCGTCGCGCCCGTAGGTGAGCGTCGATTCAATGCCGCGCGCGCGCAGATCGTCGCGCACGGTTTCGATCAGGCCGAGATTCGGATTGCGGCTGACCGTGTCCATCGACACGAGGCGGGTGACCCAGGGGAGTGAAGGGGGGAGGTCGGGGGAAGATGCGGGGGATTGCTGCGAAGACTGCGCTGTTTCAGCGGCCATGCTCATGGTGGACTCCGGCTTGCTTGTCTTATCCATATTACCCAAAAAGGGTGGGACTCGCCAAAGCCGGAAAATATGTTGCAGCGCGCGTGGATGTGGCGCGCTGCAACATGCCGCGGGGGCGGATGAAGCGACGGTTGAAGCGTCAGATCATCCGTTCAAACTACGCGCGTGGAGCCGCAGCGCGCGTGGGCGCACCGAGTGCTCGCAGCGTCTCCTTGACCGTTGCCACGCGCACTGCGAGATCGGGGCTGCGGGTTTCGATACGCAGCTTGTCCTGGCCCGCGAGTTTGACGTGCTTGTGTTTCTGCACCATTTCGATGATGCGCATGGCGTCCACCGGCGGATTCGGCACGAACTGCAGGCCGATCACCGCTTCGCCCGCATCGATCTTGGTGATGCCAAGCGGCTTGGCCGCCAGGCGCAGACGGTGCGTTTCGATCAGCGCATGCGCCTGCGGCGGCATCTTGCCGAAGCGGTCGATCAGCTCTTCCTGGATGCCGTCGATCGAATCGTCGTGCTCGCAGTTCGCGAGGCGCTTGTAGAGCGACAGACGTTCCTGCACGTCGCCGCAATAATCGGCGGGGAGGATCGCGGGC
>NZ_DASZJJ010000125.1:0-6486 GCF_035948235.1 Paraburkholderia sp.
TGCGAAAGCAGCGGCGTCATGAACAATGCCTGGCAATGCTCACGAAAATCCGCCGAGACATAACCGACTCTCAAACGGCGTCCCTGCAAATCGCCCGGTGTGTGCGGGAAACGCTTCTCCCGCAAAGGGGCTTCGTGTTGCGCCGACCAGCGACGCGCCTGAGCGAGTATCGCTTCGGGTGTGGACGACTGGAACGAGAGCGCGTAAAGCAGATTGCTGTGCGCGGTGAGATTGTCCGGATCGCTCTTGATGGCGCGCTCGAAACACGCGACGCCCTCATCGAGTTCGCCGCGATCCTTCAAGACGTTGCCAAGGTTGTTAAGCGTGGGCGAATGCTCCGGCGCAAGTTCGAGCGCCTTGCGCAACAGCGCGCACGCCCTGTCGTGATGACCCAGCGTGCGCTCCAGGTTGGCCGCATTATTCCAGGCATCGACGAAATCGGGCCGCACGCGGATGGCAGTTTCGAATGCGTCCATCGCCGCTTTGTGCTCGCCCAGTTCGCGGCACACGTTGCCGAGATTGCTGGCCGCTTCGGCGTGGGCAGGATCGATCGTCAGCGCATGCCGATACTGCGCCTGGGCCTCGCGCCGCTGACCTAGCGCATGGAGCGCGTTGCCGTAGTTATAGGCCGCGTGCGCGAAGTCCGGCGCAAGCTTCAGCGCGCGTTCCAGCACATTTGCGGCACCTTGCGGATCGCCTTCGTCGAGCAGCAGCGCGCCGAGATTCACCAGGGCCGTCGTCGAATCGGGCGCGATTGCAACGGCTTCGCGCAGCAACGCCAGTGCCCGCGTGTGCTCTCCTTGCGAGCGCAGCAGCGTGCCAAGATTCACCAGCGCTTCGACATTGCCCGGCTGCACTGCAAGCGCGCGCTCATACGCATCTCGCGCGCGCGCTGCTTCGCCGAGCAAACGGCGGCAATTGCCGAGATTGTTGAATGCATCGGCGCGCTGCGGATCGCGTTGCGTCAGCGCTTCCCATGCCTGCGCTGCATCGTGGTGCGCGCCCTGCGCCTGTAGCGCGCTGGCAAATCCGAACCAGTGATCGGGATCGCTCGCGTCCTCTTCCAACAGCGTGCGATACGCCGAGGCGGCATCCGCGTAGCGATGCGCAGACGCATGAGCCTGCCCTAACGCTTCGCGATAGCGTCGATTACCAGGCTCGATTTCGAGGGCTCGCGTAAGCCCGACGATGGCATCCTGAAAGCGCCCCTGCTGGAGCGCGATCACCGCGAGCCGGAAACGCGCGGGGCCGTGCAAAGGGTCGAGTCCGACGATGCGGCTATACACCTCGTGGGCGGCAGCGAAATCGCCGGCAATATGCCGTTCGTGTGCCAGCTGGAAAAGTTCTTCGATCTGCATCCGGACGCACGGGTCGATGAGCAAAACGCCCATTGTAATCGGCCAATGTGTCCGGCATCGGATGCGCAAAGACGATGTTGACGATACGAAACTCGAACTCGCGAAGCGTCTGGGCGCGACGGTAACGGTGAACGCGAAAACCACCGATCCGGCCGCCTATCTGAAGAAGGAAATCGGCGGCGCGCACGGTGTGCTCGTCACGGCTGTTTCTCCGATCGCGTTTTCGCAGGCACTCACTCGGTATGGTGCGGCGTGGCGGCACGGTTTCGCTCAACGGCCTACCGCCCGGCGATTTTCCACTGCCGATTTTCGACATGGTGTTGAGCGGCGTGACAGTGCGCGGTTCGATCGTCGGCACGCGGCTCGACCTGGAAGAATCGCTGGTGTTCGCGCAGGAGGGCAAGGTCAAGGCCACCGTCAGTACCGACCGGCTCGAAAACATTAACGACGTGTTCGCCCGCATGGAACGCGGCGCGATCGAGGGCCGCGTGGTGCTCGACTTCGCCAACTGAAGTTGCGCACTGAAGCCCTTATTCATGGCAGAAAATGCAAAGCGCCGGGGCAATCCATCGCCCCGGCGCTTTTCTCAATCAACCGCGATTAACGCGTCATCCCGCGATATCCACGCCTACCAACGCCTTGACGTCGACCGGCTCGGCCAGCCAGCCGCCGATCTTGCTGCGGAACGCCACGTAGTGCGCGCTCTCGCGATGCGCCTGCACGGCGGCTTCATCCACATAGGTTTCGTAGAGGTGAAAACCCGGCGAACCATCCGCGCGACGCAGCAGGTCGTAGCGGCGGTTGCCCGCTTCCTTGCGCGTCTGCGTCACCATGTGACGCAGTTCCGCCTCGAGGTCGGCAACGTGCTCAGCCTTCGGCGTGAGGCTTGCAAAGAGATAGATGCTCATCAAGATATCCTTATCGTCAATGAAATTTCCGATCGGCAATTTCTGTAACGCAGCTTAGCCCTTGTAGCGTTCGAGCCAGTGCGCGTACGGCGCCGGCAGCGTCCACGCCGCGCGATCGACCTTCAGTTCCTGGGCAGCGAAGTACGGCCAGTGCGGGTTGGCCAGGTGTGCGCGGCCAACCATCACCAGATCGAGCTGCTCCGAAGCGACCGAGCGCTCGGCCCGTTCGGGCGTGCCGATACCCCATGCCGACGACACCGGCAGACCAGCGGCGCGACGCACCTTCTGTGCGATCGGTGCGAGGAAGGCCGGCGCCCACGGGATCTGCGCGGTCGGCGTCGAAAAACCGACGCTCACGCTCAGCATATCCAGACCTTCGCGTTTGAAGTTCTTCGCAAGCTCGATCGATTCGGCAAGCGTCTGCTCGTCGCGGCCATCGTATTCGATCACGCCAAAACGCGCCGTCAGCGGCAGATGTTCCGGCCAGACCTTGCGCACAGCGGCGAGCGTTTCCAGAAGGAAACGGCTGCGGTTTTCAAGGCTGCCACCATAGGCATCGGTGCGCTGGTTCGAGTGCTCCGAGAAGAAACTTTGCGCCAGGTAGCCGTGGGCGAAGTGCAGTTCGAGCCATTCAAAGCCCGCGTCCAGCGCACGCTTCGCCGCCGCGACGAAGTCTTCGCGCACGCGCGCGATGTCGTCGTGCGTCATTTCCTGCGGCACCTTCGGCAGGTTCGCGCCAAACGGAATCGCGGACGGCGCGATGGTCTGCCAGCCGCGTGCATCGCCTTCGGCGATATGGTCGTCGCCTTCCCACGGACGGTTCGCGCTCGCCTTGCGGCCTGCGTGTGCGATCTGGATACCCGGCACCGAGCCCGCAGCCTTGATGGCGGCGACGGTCGGCGCGAAGGCCTTGGCCTGCTCGTCATTCCAGATCCCCGCGCAGCCCGGCGTGATACGGCCTTCCGGTGACACGGCCGTTGCTTCGACGATCACGAGGCCCGCGCCGCCGCGCGCGATCTGCGCGTAGTGGACATGGTGCCAGTCGTTGATCATGCCGTCGTTGGCCATGTACTGGCACATCGGCGGAACCGCGATGCGGTTGCGCAAGGACACATCTTTGAGCTTGAACGGTTCGAACAATGCGGACATCTACTGCACTCCTTGATCGGTGCGAGCCGCGCATAGCATCCGCGGCTCGCACTCTTGAAAAACGGGTGACTCATGCGGGCCGCCACCGATGCGACCCGGGCTGGACTAAAAAATCGGGATTTCCTTTACGCACGTTTCGTCACGGCGAGCGACAAAAGCCTTCCTTGCGCCGCCAATCGCGCGGCGCGCAGAGTTGCGTAAAGGAAACGGAGATAAGGTGCGGTTACTTCTTGCCCAGCAAAGCGAGGAGCGCCTCGGCGGTCGGCTCGGACGAAGCGGGATTCTGGCCGGTAATCAGCAGACCGTCGGTTGCGACGTGCGGCGCCCAATCAGCGGCTTTCGAATAATTGCCGCCGTTCGCCTTGAGCATATCCTCGACGAGGAACGGCACCACATCGGTCAGTTGCACCGCGTCTTCCTCGCTGTTCGCGAAGCCGGTGACATTCTTGCCGGCCACGATCGAGCGGCCATCCGCGCCCTTGACGTGACGCAGCACGCCGGGCGCGTGACACACAGCCGCAACCGGCTTGCCTGCCGCAAGGGTCTTTTCGATCAGCGCGATGGACTGCGGGTCTTCAGCGAGATCCCACAGCGGGCCGTGGCCACCGGGATAGAACACCGCGTCGTAGTCGTTCGCGTCTACATCGGCGAGACGTTTCGTATTGGAAAGTTCTGCGCGCGCGGCGGCGTCGCCGTCGAAGCGGCGCGTTGCATCGGTCTGCGCCGAGGGATCGCTGCTCTTCGGGTCGAGCGGCGGCTGGCCGCCCTTGGGCGATGCCAGCGTGATGTTCGCGCCAGCGTCGCGCAGTGCGAAATAAGGCGCGGCAAATTCCTCGAGCCAGAAACCCGTCTTCTTGCCCGTGTTGCCGAGTTCGTCGTGCGAAGTCAAAACGATCAGTACGTTCATCGATGTTTCCTTTAGTCGATGATGCCGGGCGCTCGCGCGCCCATTGAAACCGGCCTCTATTAGACCGGTCGTCTAGTTACTTGCCGCATGACACGACTCTTCATAACGACGCCAACTCACGGGCGTCTAAACGATGATGTCATGCCGATGTGGCGTTGGTGTTGCGTTACCGGTCAGGCCCGCAAGCCTGCCATCAACCGGCGCGCGGCAGATTCAAAAGCTGCCGCGTTGTGACCATCGCGGCGTCCAGCGGGCGGCGGTCGCGGCGGATCTTCTCCATCAGCGTCGCGCCCAGCCACAGTTCGTAAAGCGTTGCCGCTGTGGATGACGCATCGTTTATGCCAGTGAGTGAACCGTCGGCGCAGGCTTCGTCGATACAGACCGCGATGCGCCGGACAATCTCTTCGGTGCCGCGGCGCAGCACCGCGCGCATCGGTTCGGACAGGTCGCTCACTTCCGCGCCCAGCTTCACCGCGAGACACTTGCCGTCGGGGCCGTCCGCGCACTGCATCACGCGCCATTCCTCGAAATACCCCATCAGTCGATCGACCGGCGCGCCGCCCCGCTGCACGAGCTGCTCTTCAAGGCGTTCCTCATACCCGTCGAAATAAGACGTCAGCAATGCTTCGCCGAACGCCTCTTTCGAGCCGAAATAGTGATAGAACGACCCTTTGGGGACGCCCGCGGTCGCGAGGATCTCATTGAGACCGACGGCCGAAAAACCCTTGCCCAGAATGATGGGCATGGCGGTATCGAGGATGTGTTGCCGTACTTCGACGGCTGGCGCTGCGTTCATGGGGTGTCATGTTACAGGCGGATTAGACCAGTCGTCTAGTAATCCCCCGACTCATGAAGTGGCTTTATGCACCGGTTTAACGCACCGACCCGCCGCACGCGTTTGCACACTATAAAACGCGCGTCGGCTGAAAATTTCGCATCGGAATCTCACCACCAGGAGAGCCATCCATGTCGTTACGTACCCTGCTTTGTTACGGCGATTCGAACACCCACGGCACGAAGCCGCTCAACCTGCCGGGCGTCCTCGAACGCTTCGGGCCAGCCGAGCGCTGGCCGGGCGTGCTGGCAGCCGCCCTCGGCGACGGCTGGCAGGTCATCGAGGAAGGTCTGCCCGCGCGCACCACGGTTCACGACGATCCGATCGAAGGCCGCCACAAAAACGGACTCGCGTACCTGCGGCCCTGTCTGGAGAGCCACTTGCCGATCGACGTCGTCGTGCTCATGCTCGGCACCAACGATCTCAAGACGCGCTTTTCCGTCACGCCCGCCGACATCGCCAACTCCGTGGACGTGCTGCTGGAAACGCTGCTCGCCTGCCGCGCGGGACCGGGCGGCGCGACGCCGCATGTGCTGCTGATGTCTCCCGTGCCGATCGAGGAGATCGGCTTTCTCGGCGAGATTTTCACGGGCGGCGCGGCGAAATCGCGTCTGCTTGCGCCGCTCTATGAACGCGTGGCCGTGAAGTTTGGCTCCGCGTTTCTCGATGCGGGCGAATTCGCCAGGGTCAGTTCGACCGACGGCATTCACTACGAAGCCGATCAACACCACAAACTCGGCAACGCCGTGGCGCAGACCGTGCGACAACGGTTCGGCGCCTGAACGTTTCGGAAACGCGCGCGCTTTTCCGAAGCGAAACAACCGCCGCCAAAAAGAAAAACGCCGCCGGGCGCAAACCCAGGCGGCGTTTTTTTGCGTGTCCCGCATTAGATGCGGGACCAGCGAGATGCGCGAATCAACGCGACATCATGTTCATGGCGACGTTGTGCATGACCCACAGCGTGCCGATCACGACGATCAGCACCGTCATGGCCGTGAAGCCAAATGCGGTCACGTTCCAGCGTTGGCCCGACGACGTGTTCATGTGCAGGAAGAACACGAGGTGAACCACAATCTGCACGACTGCCAGCGCAGCCAGGCCGAGCAGCGCGGTTTCACGCGGGAAACCGCCATGCAGGACCAGCCAGAACGATGCGGCCGTGAGCACCACCGCCAGGATGAAACCGGCCACATAGCCGCCGAAGCTGCCGTGGCTTTCTTCTTCGTGGATAGGATGAGCACTCATTTAAATCACGCTCGCAAGGTAAACAAAGGAGAACACGCAGATCCAGACGATGTCCAGAAAGTGCCAGAAAAGGCTCAGGCACGA
>NZ_DASZJJ010000126.1:0-21559 GCF_035948235.1 Paraburkholderia sp.
GAAAGGATTGAAGCGATACTGCTTCGCCTCGGCATACGGCATCACCTGGACGGAAAGCGTCCACACCGGAAATTCGCCGCGCTTGATCGCATTGAACAGATCGCGGCGGTGGAAGTCGGCGTCGTTGCCGGCCATGGCCGCGGCTTCGGTGTTGGTGAAGAACTCCATGCCCTGATTGGTATGGAAGTGGTATTTCACCCAGAACTTCTCGCCCTGAGCGTTGACCCACATATAGGTATGCGAGCCGTAGCCGTTCATGTGACGCCACGTTCTGGGCAAGCCCCGCTCGCCCATCAGATACGTGACCTGATGCGCCGATTCCGGATTGTTGGTCCAGAAGTCCCATTGCATCTCGCCGTCGCGCAGCCCCGAATCGGGCAGGCGTTTCTGGCTGCGGATGAAGTGCGGAAACTTCATCGGATCGCGCACGAAGAACACGGGCGTGTTGTTGCCGACCAGATCGTAATTGCCCTCGGTCGTATAGAACTTCAGCGAAAAGCCGCGCACGTCGCGCCACGTATCCGGGCTGCCCATCTCGCCCGCCACGGTGGAAAAGCGCGCCAGCATTTCGGTGCTCGCGCCCTTCTGGAACAGGGCCGCTTTGGTGTACTTCGAAACGTCCTCGGTGGTCTTGAACTCGCCGAATGCGCCCGCGCCCTTCGCGTGCGGCTGGCGCTCAGGCACTTTCTCGCGGTTGAAATGCGCCATTTGCTCGAGGAAATGCACGTCGTGCAGCACGATCGGGCCATCCGGTCCGATCGTCAGCGAATTGCGGTCGCTGACGGCGGGCGCACCCGCGCTCGTCGTGGATTTGCCGGGAGACTTATCGCTCGAATCAGCCATGTGACCTCTCCTGTGGAATCGCCGAGCCGCGCAACGCGGGGCGGTCCGCGTCGGACGCGAACCTTTGCTGCTGCACCGTGTTACATCGCAGCTCTGTGTTGGGGGACGACCTGGCGCATGCCTCTTGGCCAGGGAGCGGACATTCTGCACCGACACGCAAAGCGCTGCGCTCAAGCGCGTTGTGCACCAACAGGCAAGGCGGCGATGTGGCGGAAAGGACTGCCAGTGGCGCGTCGTTTCCGATCAGAAAATCTCGTGCGGCACGGAATTCCCATGCGTTTCAGATAGGAAACCAGTCGGAAATTTCTGCTCTGCTGGACAGCTGACGATGTCAGTAAATTCTTAATTCGAATCAAGCATTTACTGAAATGTTGCGACGCACAACATAACGCTTGACACGCGTTTCTTTTGAGATATTATGAAGGTGATTGCTGCATCGCACCAATACGCGAACCGGTGATCGATAGAACGTTTTCTTCTTTTCGTAACGGAACCGACGCGTAGCGGTCCCCCCTCAGGAACAACGACATGACTCTGCCTACTCCCGAACAGTTCGCCGCCACCCAGAAAGCTGGCCTCGAAACCCTCTTCGGCCTGACGACCAAGGCGTTCGAGAGCGCAGTCAAGCTCGCCGAACTGAACATCGAAACGGCCCGCGCCGCCATCGCTGAAGGCCAGGAACACGCCCAGCGCACGCTGTCGGCCAAGGATCCGCAAGGCTTCTTCGCACTGCAAGCCGGCTACGCGCAGCCCGCCGCCGAAAAGGCACTGGCTTATGGCCGCAACGTGTACGCCATTGTTTCGGCCACGCATTCGGAACTCAGCGAAGCCGCTCAAAGCCAGTTCGAACAGCAGCAACGTGCCGTCCAGTCGTTCGTCGACTCGGCAGCCAAGAACGCGCCGGCCGGTTCGGAAACCGCCATCGCAGCGTTCAAGTCGGCCATCACGGCCGCCCAGGGCGCGTTTGAATCGGTGAACAAGGCTGCCAAGCAAGCCACCGAAATCGCCGAAAGCAACATCGACGCAGTCACCAAGGCCGCTTCGAAGGCAGCAGCCCAGGCTACGCGCACCGCAAAGCAAGCCGCCTAAGTTCTATAGAGGCAAGGTTTCCGGCTCGACGCTTTCACGGCGTCGAAGCCGCGCAAAAAACGGGTTTCGCATTGAGCGAAACCCGTTTTTTCTTTTAGGCGCAAATATTGCCGATCGGCGTCGATTAAACCCAACAGTTTCCTTTCGGCAACGCGCCGTCAGTCGTCGCAACTTCCCACGTCGAACATCGTCTTGAGCGCGCAATGCGAGGTCAGCATGCGGGCTTCGTCGTGCCCGACGCCCGGCACGATATGGAACTGCTGGTTCCGATCCGCCGGATGGCGTGCCTGCAAATAGCGGAAGAAACCTTCGGCGCGCGCGAGACGTTGCGGCCCTTGCGCCATGGCGGCACAGCTCTTATCGAGCGACGCCGAGGCGGGATCGTGATCGGCGCCGCCCACCAGATAGAGAATCTGCCGCTGTACGTAACGTGCTTCCAGTTGCTGCGGCGAGCGCGTGCGCATGAACGCGGGACGCGCCTGCATGCCGTATTTCCATCGATCGAAGCTCGGACAGTGCGACGCGTCGAACGCCGCAGGTACACCGCCGTCGGCATCTGGGCGCTGCGCATCGAAATACGCATACGACGACGGACTCGCCACCACGAAACGCACGTCGATGCCGGCCTGCGCCAGTTCGTCCGGCACATCGGAGGCAATCGCGTAGCGTTGAAGAACTTGCGCGCCGCCCGAATGCCCCGCGAACACGATCGTCTTGAGATTGGGAAAGCGCGCCTTGTCGGAGAGACGGCGCGCGATGGCATCGAGCACCGCGTAAGCGCCAACCGGCGCACCCGTCTTTGCTTCGGCGCCGCCCATCCAGGCGTCTGCATGCCAGCTCAGGAGATCGGACGGAGAGCGAAAAGCGCGCGTATCGTCAGTCGAAAGGAATTGCGGCGCGATCAGGATCGTACTGCCAGGTTCGCCGCCAGCCGCCTCGCGCGCGCGTTGCGCCGTGCGGAAATAGTCGTCGGCATTGCGCAGACGGCCATGCAGCACGATCACGGCTCGCACGACATCGGGCTGCGGCGTATTCCAGTCCGCGCTCAGGTCGAGCGCGAATTGCGCGTGGCCTTGCGGTGTGTCGATCGGCATGCGCGCGCTGGCGATCGCGTCCACGGGACGCTCGTTTGAGGCATGCGCGCGGCGTGCTTCAGCGGAATCGGCGAAAAAGGCGGCAAGCGCACAGGCCAGCAAGGCCGTAACAGCAGCGCAGGCGGCGCGCGGAACGATCGAACGCATCGTGTTTCCCATTGGAAAAACACAGGATAAAACGTTCGAATCGGAAACGCGCTGACCGAAGCGCCAGGCAGTGCCCCGGAATCAGGAGCCAAACATGCGGCTGACCGCGTGTTCGAGATGCTGGCGCATGGCTTCTGAAGCGCGCACGGCGTCGCGCGCCTGAATGGCTTCAAGCACTTCCAGATGCTCCTGCTGCACGATGCGCTGACGCTCGATCGACTTCACGAGCGAGAGATTGCGCGACAGATTCATGCTGAAGACCATCTGCTCCTGGATGCCCGAAAGCGCGGTGATGAAGAACGAATTCTTCGATGCGCGGGCAACGGCCATGTGAAACGCGAAGTCGTCCTTCGCACCAATGCCCGAGGTCTCGATGATCGTCTGCAGGTTGTCCCACTCGCGGCGGATGGCGGCGAGATCGGCGTCATCCGCCTTCTGCGCGGCGAGCGCGGCGGCGCCCGCCTCCACCACCACGCGGTATTCGTAGCAGCGACGGATGTCCGACAACGTTTCGAGCGGTGCGAAGCGGCGCACGTCCGGATCGGGGCGGCGCATGACCGTGGTGCCCGAACCGTGCCGCGTGGCGATGATGCCGTCCGCGCGCAGTTGCGCGAGCGCTTCGCGCACGGTCGGCCGCGAGGTAGCAAAGCGCTCCGCGAGCATGTGCTCGGTCGGCAGCCGTTCGCCTTCCTTGTATTCGCCTTCGATGATGCGGTTCAGGATGTCGCTGTAAATCCGCGCCGGCATATTCGGCGCTTTCTGCTCAGCCATGGTCAGGTGCTACGCGGTGAGTTGTCAGGTGTGTCGTGGATTGTAAGTCATATGAGGCGCTCGCAGAGCGAAAAGCCCCTGCCGGCAAGGCTTTAGCACATTCACA
This sequence comes from Paraburkholderia sp., assembly GCF_035948235.1. Lineage (GTDB taxonomy): Bacteria > Pseudomonadota > Gammaproteobacteria > Burkholderiales > Burkholderiaceae > Paraburkholderia. The sequence goes on from NZ_DASZJJ010000126.1 coordinate 4,051, forward strand.
ACATGTTTTCCCTGCATCAGCGCAGGGCGCTCACAGCAATACGCAGCGTGGCCGTTTCGCTTTGGCCCGGCGCCAGCCAGCGCAATCCGAGACCGTTGTGGATCGCATCGGGCAAGCCGAGCCACGGCTCGACGCAATAAAAATCCGCGTCGGGCGCAAGGGTCCATGAGGTCACCGCATACCAGGGCACAGAGCCGGGCCGCTTCAGGTCGATTTCGATCGCGCGATTGAGCGTCGGCAAGTCGATACGAACTGGCGCGAGCGGCTCGCCTTCGAGGCAATGAAAGCGGTCGACGATCTGCGGGTCGTCGAAGCAGTAATGCGTCTCGCCTGGCTGCGGCGCGGTGGTCCTGCCATCGGCCAACTGATGCCGGTAGACATTGCGCGGCAGCCTGAGCGTCGCCTCGGCGCGCTGCGTGTGCGGCAGCGCGAAATAGAAGTGGTGGCCCGCGTAGTAAGGCATGCGGTTCTCAAACGCGTCGGCGGAAGGTTCTGCGGTGTTCGTCGTAGTCAGGCTGACTTCGAGCGTCGCCTCCTCCACCAGACGATAGTGCGCCTCGAAACGGAAACGAAACGGATAACCCGTGCGTGTCGCTTCGCTATCGGTCAGCGTCATGTGCACGCCCGCGCCCTGCGCATCGACTCGCGCGTCGAACGGCAGATCGCGCGCGAAACCATGCAGCGGCACCTCGCGCACCACACCCCGCGCGTCGCGCCAAAGGCCGATGCGCCCGTCCACGCGATGGCGGGCGATGAAAGGAAACAGCAACGGATTGCCACCGCGCACCAGCGCGGGCTGGCTCCAGTCGGCGGAATCGGACCAGTGGATGATGGGCGCGCCGTGCAGATGCCACGACAACAGACGCCCGCCCGCCTGCGGCGCGATGAAGAGGCGCGAGCCGCCGCGCACGATTTCGATGACGTCCTGATCCTGAAACTTCGGCATGTCGTATCGGAAATTGAGAAAACTTTTGACGCGCGTTTGAACGCGCGTTTGCGGGGAGTTTGCGGGAACTTAAGCGCGCGCCTTTTTCCACTCGGCGTAAGCGGCGAGCGTCGCTTCGTTCGGCGGATAGGTGCCAGGCAGCGCCGCGCCCGCCTCGATGCGTTCGGTGATGAAGCATTCGAGCGTTTCCTGTTCGATGGCCGCCTGGGCAACTTCCTCGGCGAGATGGCGCGGGATCACCACCACGCCGTCGGCGTCGCCGACCAGGATGTCGCCCGGATACACCGCCACGCCGCCGCAGCCGATCGGCACGTTCAGATCGACGGTGTGGTGCTTGCAGAGATTGAGCGGCGCGGAGGCACCCGCGCAATAGACCGGGATGCCGAGCGCGGCGATGGTCGCGCTGTCGCGCACCGGGCCGTCCGAGACCATACCCGCGACGCCGCGCATCTTCAGCCGCGTGGCGAGGATCGAGCCCATCGAAGCTGCATCGGTCACGCCGCGGCAGTCCTGCACGAGCACCGCGCCGGCCGGCACGGTTTCCACACCCTTGCGCTGCGGATGCTCGGGATTCTGGAACGCGCTCAACTGGTCGAGATCCTCGCGCGCCGGGATGTTGCGCATCGTAAAGGCCGGGCCGACGAGATTGGGCGTGCCGGGCGCCGGCGAGGCCAGCGGCTTGACGCCCTGAATAAAGACGTTGCGCAGACCGTGTTTGAAAAGCTGGGTGGTGAGCGTTGCCGTGGAGACGTGGCGCAGTTGTTCGAGCGCTTGTTCGCTTAACGGGATGGCGGGTGAATTCATCGTGTCTCGTCCGTTTTTGTGGCGCGCGAGGGTCGCGCAGGCGGGTCGCCCGAGCGTCTCTGGGAGCCGCGTCGGGTGCAATGACGGCATTGTTGTAATACAACACGGAAATTGTCAACCAGCCCGATGTAGCTCGCTTTCGCGCCAGTCATCGGACAACCCTGCGAACGGCCGATTCCACGCCTTTTACCGGCTTGTCCAGCGCTTCCCGCAACGATCCGCACCTTTCTTGACCACCCGCAGGATGCTGCCAAGTCCCAGGGAAATCCCCATTCAAACAAGATTTGCTTTACAACTTTGGCGCAAATAGAATGATGTCTTACATGACGGGCCTTATCCGGGTTCGCCACGGCCAGGTCGAGAAAACCGAAAAAAGGCTGAACAAAGACAGCGGGACCGCAGGGTTGCATGACAAACACCTCGGCTACGCTGCCAGCAAACGCACGCATACAACATCCATCAGGACGTCCAGCGGGCATCGCGCCTCACGGAATCAACGTCCGCCATAGCAGGAGACGAGCAGTGCAACGCAAGACTATCAAAGGGGTTCGGTGGTGGATCATCGGCCTCATCATGATCGGCACGATCTTCAACTATCTCGCGCGCAGTTCGCTTTCCGTGGCAGCGCCCACGCTCACGCAGACGCTGCACATGACCACCCAGCAGTATTCGTACGTGGTCACGGCCTTCCAGGCCTGCTATGCGCTCTCGCAGCCGATCGCCGGCTTCGTGCTCGACTCCGTGGGCGTCAAGATCGGCTTCGCGATCTTCGCGTTCGGCTGGGCCATCGCCAACATGCTGCACGGCCTCGCCGGTAGCTGGCCCGCGCTGGCGTTCTTCCGCGGCCTGCTCGGCATGAGCGAAGCCGCGATCTTCCCGGCGGGCATGAAAGCCATCAGCGCGTGGTTCCCTGCAAAGGAACGCTCGGTCGCGACCGGCTGGCTCAACACCGGCACCTCGATCGGCGCAATGATCGCCCCGCCGCTCGTCGTGTGGTGCATTCTCAAGTACAACTGGCAATTCGCGTTCGTGCTCACGGGCGGCGTGGCGCTGATCTGGGTCGCGCTGTGGCTTGTGTTCTTCAAGATGCCCGCAGAGCACCCGAGGCTCTCGCAGGATGAAGCCGACTACATCCGCGCCGGCCAGACCGAAGCGCAGAAGTCGAGCGGCGGCAAGCGCGCCTCGTTCAAGGAAGTGCTGAAGACGCGCCGCTTCTGGGGCATCGGCATCCCGCGCATGCTCGCAGAACCCGCATGGCAGACCTTCGGCGCATGGATTCCGCTCTACATGGTCACCGTGCGTCACATGAACCTGAAGGAAATTGCGCTGTTCGCGTGGATTCCCTTCCTCGCCGCCGACCTCGGCTGCCTGATCGGCGGCTACCTCGCACCGCTCTTTATCCGCTGGTTCGGCTGCTCGCTGATCACCTCGCGCAAGCTCGTCATCACCACCGGCGCGCTGCTGATGATCGGACCGGCCTGCGTGGGCCTCGTCGCCAGCCCGTACGCCGCCATCGCGCTGTTCTGCGTCGGCACCTTCGCACACCAGACGATCTCGGGCGCCCTGTTCACGCTCGCTTCCGACGTATTCGGCCAGCATGAAGTCGCGACGGCCACGGGTCTCTCCGGCATGTTCGGTTACCTCGGCGCGACGGTGTTCTCGCTCATCGTGGGCGCACTGGCCAGCACGATCGGCTATAACCCTCTGTTTGTGTGCCTGATGCTGTTCGACCTGATCGGCGCCTGCGTCGCCTGGCGTCTGATCTCGAACCAGCAGCGCGACAATGTCGCCAGCGCCTCGCTGCAGGCCGCGCAGAACGTGAAAGCCTGATCGGCCCATCATCGGCCGGTGCCCGCGAGGGCACCGGCTTTTGGCGTTTTTAAACGAGGTAAAACCACTGTGAAGAAAGTTGCATTGTCCGGCGCGGCCGGCCAGCTTGGTACCGTACTGCGCAAGGGTCTACATGAGCGCGGCGTCAACCTGCGCTCGGCGGCCGGCACGAAGCCGCTTGAGCCGCTGTTCGACGGCGAAGACGTCATGCACGGCGACCTGCGCGATCCGGCCGTGGTCGATCGTCTGCTCGACGGCGTGGACGTGCTGATCCACATGGCGGGCACGAGCGTCGAACGCCCTCTGCCCGAGATCATCGAGAACAACCTGCGCGGCCTCGTCGAAGTCTATGAAGGCGCGCGCCGTCATGGCACGCAGCGCATCCTGTTCGCCAGCTCGAATCACGCGATCGGCATGTATCCGGTCGAAGACAAGCTCGATCTGGACTGCGCGTTTCGCCCCGATGGTTTCTATGGTCTCTCGAAGGCATGGGGCGAATCGCTCGCGCGCCTCTACTGGGACAAGCACGGCATCGAAACGGTGAACGTGCGCATCGGCAGTTGCCTGCCGAAGCCCACGGAGTTCCGCCATCTGAGTACGTGGTTTGGCCACGAGGACCTGTTCCATCTGATCGATCGCGTGATCAATGTGGAATCGATCGGCTTCGCTGTGGTGTGGGGCGTGTCGAACAACACGCGCAGCTACTGGGTGCAGGAAGGCGCGCACGACGACGCGAAGCGTCTGGGCTACGAGCCGAAGCAGAACGCCGAAGACTGGGCCGCGGAGATTCTCGCGCAACAGAATCCGCTTGACGCTACCGCGCAGCGTTATCAGGGCGGCAGTTTTGCGAGCTTTGATTTCACGCCGGCTGAAAAGCGTGGGCGCAAGGAATAAGCGTCCTTTCGCTGGTTCGCTGGATGCGTCCGATATGAAAAAGCGCCCACATGGGCGCTTTTTGCATGGCGGGGCCTGTGCGTGCGATCACGCCATCACAACACCCCGGACTTAAGAATCATCTGCACCGCCGCCGCCAGCACGCACACGAGCACGACAATGCGAAACGCCAGCGGATGCAGCTTGTCGCGCAACGGGCGAATCAAAAACATGCCGATAATCGCGGGCACGCTCGCCAGTGCGGAGATGCCAAGATCAACACCATTCGCATGCGCGCCGCTGCCGAAGGTGGTGATCAGCGTGAGCACCGACACCACCAGGATGATGGCGATCCGCTTGGTGAACACGCGCCCGGTTGCGCCCGAGGCGATCAGATACATCGCCAGCAGCGGGCCAGGCACCGAGGCGATGCTCTCCATCAACGCCGCACCGAACCCCAGCGCAAAACCCACCGGCTGCACCAGCCTGGGCGACAGCGTGAGCTTCGGCGACGCCAACAGCAACGCGGCCGCCACGATTAGCGCGCACCCCGACGCCGCCTGTGCGTGATGCGGCTCCAGCCGGATCAGCAGCGACACGCCCACCACATTGCCGATCACGGTGCCGATCAGCGGCGCGGCGATCTGCTTGACGGTCTTCCAGAACTCGCCGCCTTCGAGCGCCTGCGGAATATTGCCGAGGATGATCGGCATCGACAGCAGCAGCACCGCCTGCTTGACGGGCAAAAAGTGCGTGAGGATGGGCATGGCGACGAGCGGCACGCCAATCCCGGTCACCCCCTTCACCATGCCGCCGAGCACCAGCGCGACGGCGATACCGCAAAGCTGGAGCGCGTCGAGCGCCTGCATGTGCGGGAGCAGGACGCCCCCGGAAAGCTGGAAATCGAACATCGTTGACGAAGGGTGCGTGGAGGGACGCCGATGGGCGCAGGGATTATCGAGATGCCGGGAAAGGATGATAGCGCACCAACGCGACACGCCAGGCAGCCCCCTCGCGCACCGCCGGAATCCGTGCTCAAGCGGCCCTCAAACGTTGAACTGCTTGCCCACGTAATCGATATGCGCGTTGCGCAACGGCGCGGCCATTACGCTGGCGAAACTCGTGAGCGGCGTGCTGATCGGGCGCCAGACGTGTAAAGCGTGCGAACACCCAGACGGTGCCCGACGCGAACCTGGACGTTCGCGCACCGGGCACGCATCGAGCCATGCACTAGCCCGCTCGCGGCAAAAGTTCCTGTAAGCCACCAACTCGCCAGGTGCTGATAGACTTTCGCCCACGCCGGCTTAGAGAACGCACTAAAGCGCAAAGCCAGCTGTCGATAACAACGCGGGGTTGATATGTCTATTCGCACACTGGCGATCCTTCTGGTCGCCGCCACTACGCTCGGCCTGACGGGCTGCAACACGATTGCCGGTTTCGGCCAGGACATCACGGACTCGGCGCGCACGGTTCAGCACGCGCTTTAAACACCGTCCCCGGCGTCGTTTAAAGATCGAAGCCCATTTGCGCGCGGCCTGACGCCGTGAGGTCGTCAGCCGCCGCGCGACCGGCAAAATCCGCTTCAAAATGATCAGCCGGAAAATCGGGCGGACTTTTGCCGTCGAGAAACGCCGGCAATTGCCGCTTCAGGTAGGCATCGTTCTTCGCGCATGCCGGCACCGAAGCGATATACATCACGTTGCTGTAGCCACGGCCGCGATGCGCGTCTTCGACCGCGTGAATGACGTCGCTATGCCAGAACACCGTGTCGCCGGGTTGCATCAGCGGAATCGACGTGGGCGCGCGAAACAGCGGTGCGTGATAGTCGGCCTTGATCGACAGCGCGCGGCCTGGCATCGCGCCGCACAGATCGTCGTCGGCAACATCGTCCTGAAGTGCGCGCAGCAGGATATAGGCCATCGAGTTCGCAATTGGCACGAGTTGCAGCGTGCCGTCGCCCGGCCCTTGCTGCGTGAGCGCAGTCCATCCCTGGAATGTGCGGAACATCGAGCAGACCGCGGGAGACGGAATTTCTTCGACCTCAGTGCGCCATGCCGCGTCGAACGGATCATAGTCGCGCCAGTTGCCTGAAAATACGTGCCGATAGACCTTGCGAAAATTCGGCTCGATCCAGCGCTCGACCGATCCGCCATCACAATGCGCCGATAAACCCAGGGACTCCGAACCAGGCGGGCGGCGGCGCAGGCGATCCGCATAGACCGGAACGCGGTCGGGATCGAAATGCACGCGCCCTTCACTTTCCGTGCGCCAAAGCCGATTGAGAAAAACACGCGCCTGCGTCAGTTCGTTCGACTGACGCGCGAGCACCTGTGGCTTCGACCAGTACACGCCGTAAATCTGCGGCTTGCTCGACGCAAGCTGGCCGAAATATTTATCTTCGGCGCGATTGAGCAGGCGCTCATCAAGACGATTTCGCTCCACATAGTCAGCAATATCGCTGTCCCACTGCTCCACGAGCGAGCGATCGAAGACGTTGCGGATCACGCAGGCGCCGCGCGCCTTCACGAGCGCGATCTGCGCGGCGCTCACGCGGTTCTGCACGATGTCCTTGAAAGCGATTTCCGGAATGACCGCCTCGCCGCGCTCGCACAGCGTCGCGATCGCTTCGGCCTCCCTGGTCAACGCCGCCTCCACCTCGGCGAACACTTCGCGATAGTTAGGCAACCTCGCGCGCAGTTCGCGCTTTGCCTGGCGGATAGCTGCGGGCAGGTCGTCGATTTGCAGGGCCATTGCGTCGTCTCCGTTGGGTGTTTTCGTCAGGTGAAGCGTACGCGAACGGTCAAACCCTGCGTGATACTATCCAGCCAATAATTTCTCTATTCCAGCCATGAAAGCAGCCTTCGAACTGGTGGATTTCGGCCGCGACTGTTCCGTGCGGGTTTACCACCGGCAGCTGCGGCGCATCCCGTTCGAATGGCATCACCATCCGGAATACGAGCTCACGCTGACCTTGAACAGTCAGGGCAAGCGCTACATTGGCGATTCAGTGACGAGCTACGGCGCGGACGACCTGGTGCTGGTGCCGCCCAATCTCCCGCACACGTGGGCGTCGAATCGCTCGATCGACGATGCACAGCCGGAGGTTGCCATCGTCGTCTGGTTCGATGGCGCATGGGTGCGGCGTCTCGCCGACGTCTGCCCCGAGTACAACGGCCTATGCGATCTGTTGCGGCGCGCCGCCTGCGGCCTGGCCTTCGAAGAAGGCGCAGGTGCGCGCATGCGGGAATATCTCGACCGGTTGTTGTCGGCGACACCCCGCGAGCGGCTGCACGCCGCGCTCGACGTGCTGGCTTTGCTCTCGACGCTGCCAGCTACCCCGCTCGCAACGCCCAGCGCATTCGATGCCCAGACCGGCGCGGCCAACGGCCACGAGCCGGATCAGATCAACCGCGTGCTGGCCTTGATCGAAACGCAATTCTCGCGTGAGCTTCGGCTATCGACGCTTGCCAAGGCGTCCGGTCTTTCCGAGCGTTCCTTGACGCGGCATTTCATGCATCATCTCGGCGAAAGCGTTGGGCGTTATATCAACCGCGTTCGCATCGGCCACGCATGCCGGATGTTGACCGATACGCAAGCGCCGGTTTCAGTGATCGCCATGCGATCCGGCTTTCCCAACGCCGCGAATTTCAATCGGCAATTCAAGGCGGTCAAAGGCATGACGCCGGTTGAATACAGACGACAGTTCCTGAATGCCAGTCAGGATAACGAATCAATGTCGCCCAGGTTGACCGAGCGTTCCGCTTCGCTACAGCGCCTGAAAGACGATCGCGCTGATAAAAGACCACAAAAAGCGCGTCAATGACTACGCGCCCGAACGCTCGACCTTTGCCTCTCGTCTCGACCTTTCGTTGATAATCTGATGGCGGCGATGGTCGGTCATCTTCTTCCAGCTCCGCGCCTCTTCACGCGTTCGATAACAGCCGGTGCAGAATCCGGTCTTGCCATCGAACGCACATAAATCGACGCATGGCGATTTGACAGCCATCGTTCAAGCTCCCACGCCGGTCGGATTCACTTCGACCGTCACATGCGACAATTCCTTGAACTGCTTGAGCGCTGCGTGATAGAAACCAGCGTTGCGCTGCAATTGCCCGGTCGCCACCGATACGATCGCGCTCATGTGACCTGGCCCAACGCGCCAGATATGAAGATCGAGCACGGCATCGCCGTTGTCCTCGATGACATGACGGACATTCTCGGCCATGCGTTTGTCCGGATTCATGTCGAGCAGAATGCCGCCTGTATCGCGCATCAGACCCCACGACCAGTTTGCAATCACCAGTGCGCCGATCACGCCTGCGAGCGGGTCCATCCAGACCCAGCCAAATGCACGCGCCAGCAGCAAGCCGATGATCGCCAGCACCGAAACTGCCGCATCGGCAATGACGTGAACGTAGGCCGAACGGATGTTGTGGTCGCGGTTCGCGGCCATCTGCGCATCGTCGTGGCCATGGCCGTGGTCATGCTCATGGTCGTGACCCTGTCCATGATGGTGACCGTGATGATTGCCGCTCAGCAGCCAGACGCTGGCGAGATTAACCAATAGCCCAAGCACGGCGATAGGTATCGCCTGACCGAAGTGAATCGGCACGGGTGCAAAGAAACGCGACACGGCTTCATAGCCGATCAGCACCGCAATCATGGCAAGCACGATTGCACTGGTAAAGCCCGCCAGATCGCCCAGTTTGCCGGTGCCGAATACGAAACGCCTGTCCGCCGCGTGCCTGCGGGCATAGGTGTAGGCCAACGCGGCGATCAGCATCGCGCCTGCGTGCGTCGACATATGCAGACCGTCTGCGACGAGAGCCAGCGAGCCAAACAGACTGCCGCCAACAATTTCAGCCACCATCATCACGCTGCACAGCGCGATTACCATCCACGTCCTGCGCTCGTTCTCTTCGTGGGCCGCGCCCAGGAAGATGTGGTCGTGTCCCGCTCCGAAGGCGGAATCGGCAAATTTGCTCATGGCGCCCTCTTACTTGAAGTAGCTGTGGACTATTTCGATCAATTGCTCGGTGCCGCTGCCGTGCTCGTCGTCATGCGGCTCGGCATCGACAAGATGCGTACGGATGTGGTCTTCGAGAACCACGGCCAGCAGCCCGTTCATCGCGCCACGACTACTGGTGACGAGCTGGAGCACGTCCATGCAGCCGCGCTCCTCTTCCAGCGCGCGCTCGATCGCTTCAACCTGGCCCTTGATACGGCGAACGCGGTTGAGCAGCTTCTGTTTTTCGCGAATCGTGTGGCTCACTGGCAGCTCCATTTATACGGTAGGGGGGTATATTACCCTGGATAGGGTACGGGGGTATACTTTATCCGGTGCAGACGAAAAAAAGCCCACCTGGCAAACGCCGGGTGGGCCAACCTGTCTCGGAGTCTAGAAAATCAGAAGCGATGCACGATACCCACGGCCCCCGCGAACTGGCTGCGCGATGAAGACGGCGCGCCATTCTGGCCGTCGCCGATATCGGCCGTGGCGTTGATGATGTCGCCCGCGCCGTTCGTGCCCAGCGTCTGGCCGCCCGCGCGCTGATACGCCTCGACGAAGTACAGGCCTGTGCGCTTGGACAGGCTGTAGTACTGCGAGAGGTTGAACTGCTGGTACGAAGCCGCGCTCGTGATGCCGTTGGCCTTGGTCGCGCGTGTGTAGCTATAACCCGCGGCAAGATCCAGCGCGACGAGCGGCTTGTAGTGCAGCACGACGCCGCCGGTATTCCAGATCTGCGTGTCGAAGAACTTCGAGCCTGCGCCCGCGACGTATTGCACGTTCGAGTACGACGCCGAAATATCCCACTGCGAGTTGAACGCGTATCCGCCCGTGACCGCGAGGCGCTGCTGCGTCTGCGCCGTCGTGAAGCCGTTGGTCACGCCCGACACGCCCGGCTCGCCGTTGCTGTACGCCGTCGAGCTAGAGCCCCACGTGCCGCCGCCGCTCGTCGAGTTGCTCAGGCGTTCGAAGCCCACGGCAAGCCCCACGGGACCGTGGATATAGTTCGCCGCCACGCTCCACGACTGGCCCGCGCCTGTGCTGCCCGGCACGCCGCCGAATGCGTACATGCCGCTGAACGTGAAGCCCGAGAAATTAGGCGAGGTATAGACGAGCGAGTTGTTGATCCGGTAGATCGTGTCCATCGAATCCAGATCGCCCGGGTGCGCGCCGTATGCGCCCGTGAGCCAGGTGGTGGGGCTATAGGGCGAAAGCAGCGTGTAGTACGGTGCGTACTGGCGGCCCGCCGTGAGCGTGCCGTAGTCCTTGTTGGCAATACCGACAAAAGCCGCGCGGCTGAACATCAGGTTGGTTGTGGATTGCGCGCCGTTGGCCGAGTTATAGCCTTCTTCGAGCTGGAAGATCGCGCGCGTGCCGCCGCCGAGATCTTCGCTGCCCTTGAAGCCAAAGCGCGACCCCGCCCACACACCCTGCACCATCTTGACGGCCGAATGGCCGCCCGAATTGCTGCCGAGCGACGCCGAGCTGCTTTGATACCCAATGCCGGTATCGACGATACCGTACAGCGTGACGCTGCTCTGGGCATGCGCGCCCAGTGCGGCGAGTCCAAGTGCGGAAGCGAGAATGGTCTTCTTCATCTGTACTCCTGATTTAATCGTTGTGATGTATTGCTTTTTTAACTACTCTTTTATCTCTTGCGAGAGTGCTCCTCCGCTCCGGCATGAAGCGCCGCGAGGGTGATACCCAGCGCAACGCCCGATGCCTTCACTTGCGAATCCCTGCGTCCTTAGTGGATTTCGGGCTCGCCGCCAGCTTCGCTGTTGCTGCCATTACCGTTGCAGCCGCCCGCGCCATCGCGCTGCATGAAGTCGAATTCGCAGCCGTTGTTGGCCTGCATCACGTGCATCTGGTACATCGCGCCATAGCCACGCTTGAAACGCGGTTCCGGAGCCACCCAGGCGGCCTTGCGGCGCGCCATTTCCTCGTCGGAGATCAGCACGTTCAGGCGGCGCTCCGGCACGTTCAGCTCGATCAGGTCGCCGTCCTGCACCAGCGCAAGCGGACCGCCGATAAACGATTCGGGCGCCACGTGCAGCACGCACGCGCCGTAGCTCGTGCCGCTCATGCGCGCATCCGAAATACGCAGCATGTCGCGCACGCCCTTCTGCAGAATCTTTTGCGGAATCGGCAACTGGCCCCACTCGGGCATGCCAGGCGCCCCCACCGGACCGGCGTGCTGAAGCACGATCACGCTGTTCTCGTCGCAATCCAGCTCTTCGCTGTCGATGCGCGCGGCCATGTCGTTGTAGTCCTTGAACACCACGGCCTTGCCCGTATGCACGTGCAGGCGTTTTTCCGCTGCGCCCGGCTTGATGACCGCTCCATCCGGCGCGAGGTTGCCGCGCAGCACCGCGAGACCCGTATCGGGCATCAGCGGCTTCGCACGGCGATAGATGACCTCTTCGTTATAGATCTCGGCATCGGCGATGTTTTCGCCCAGCGTCTTGCCGTTCACCGTCATCTGCGTGCCGTCGATCAGATCGCCCAGTTCCTTGAGCATCGCGCGCAAGCCGCCCGAATAATAGAAGTCCTCCATGAGGTACTTGCCGGTCGGGCGGATGTTCGCCAGCACCGGCGTGCGGCGCGCGATTTCATCGTATTGCGCGAGCGTCAGATCAACGCCAGCGCGGCGCGCGAGCGCGATCATGTGGACGATGGCGTTGGTCGAACCGGAAAGCGCCAGGCAGGTCGTGACCGCGTTATCGACCGCCTTGCGCGTGATGATGTCCGAAGGCTTGAGGTCTTCCCACACCATTTCGACAATACGCATGCCGGTTTTCGCCGACATCTGCGCATGGCGCGAATCCGGTGCGGGAATCGACGCGAAGCCCGGCAGCGTGAAGCCCAACGCTTCCGCCGCGCTCGTCATCGTCGATGCGGTACCCATCGTCATGCAGTGGCCCGGCGAGCGAGCGATGCCGCCTTCGACGCCCTTCCAGTCTTCTTCGGTGATCTTGCCGGCGCGCAGATCGGCCCAGTATTTCCACGTGTCCGAGCCCGAACCGAGCGTCACGCCGTTCCAGTTGCCGTTGAGCATCGGGCCGGCCGGCAGGAAGATGGTGGGCAGATCCATTGAGATCGCGCCCATCAGCAGCGCGGGCGTGGTCTTGTCGCAGCCGCCCATCAGCACGACGCCGTCAGCCGGATACGAGCGCAGCGTCTCTTCCGCTTCCATCGCGAGGAAGTTGCGATAAAGCATCGTCGTGGGCTTCTGGAACGGCTCGGAGAGCGTCTGCACCGGCAATTCGATCGGGAAACCGCCAGCCTGCCAGATGCCGCGTTTGACCTCTTCCACGCGCTGCTTGAAGTGCGTATGGCAGGGGTTGATCTCGCTCCACGTATTGAGGATCGCGATCACCGGCTTGCCTGCGTACTCTTCGCGGCTGTAGCCCATCTGCGCCGTGCGCGAGCGATGGCCGAACGATCGCAGATCGTTCACGCCATACCAACGGTGGCTGCGCAGTTCTTCGGGGGTCTTTCGCTTGTTGCTCATCTTGCGTTGCTCCAGGTGTTTCCGCGGATGTGTTTCAGAAGATCGCCGGCCCAAGGGCGCTCCGCTAGCGCTGTTCCTTCACGCGCGACACGAGTTGTGTCGGGCTGACGAACTGCAGCGCGACCAGCACCCATGCGAGCGTGATCGCCATGTAGATCATCGCCATGGCGTCGATGGATTGCGGCGCGCGCACGCCTGTCGAGAACACTGCGTAATACAGCGCGACGACAAGGGTTTGCGTGTCGGGTCCGGCGGTAAAGAAAGTGAGTTCGAACATGCCGATCGTGCGCACCAGCACGAGCAGCCCGGCCGCCAGCATCCCCGGCACGAGGAGCGGCAGCAGTACGTAACGGAAATAGCGCAGCGTGTTCGCGCCAAAGATGCGCGCGGCCGATTCCAGATTCGGATCGATCTGCTCGATAAACGGCGTCATCACCAGAATCACGAACGGCAGCGCCGGCACGAGGTTCGCCAGAATCACGCCGGGCAGCGTGCCCGCCAGACCAAACTGATACATTGCCGTGGCCATCGGAATACCGTAGGTCACCGGCGGCACCATCAGCGGCAGCAGGAACACGAGCATGCAGATGCGCTTGCCCGGAAACTGCGCGCGCGCGAGTGCATAGGCCGCGGGCACGCCCAGCGCGATAGACAGCAGCACGACCGCGCCCACCACTTCGAACGTGACCCACAGCACGCTGCCCAACTGGAAGTCGCGCCACGCCTGCGCGTACCAGTGCAGCGTGAAGCCCTGCGGCAGCGGCGTGCCGAACCAGCGCGTGGCGATGGAGTTCACGCCCACCGTGGCGATCAACAGCACCACGTTGAGCAGGAAGAACACCACGCCGCCCCAGACGATCACTTTCCAGAGGACATCGGGCACGCTGGCGCGGGCTTTCGCACGCGGCGCGTTTGCGCTGTCACGTTGCTCGCCGGGCATCGAAGGATTCGCGTGCAGCCCGGCTGCGTTGCGTTGATGTGCGGTCATCAGCCTTTCCCCCCGCTCACCGGGCCCGAGTAGAAGTAGCGCTTTGCGCTGAGCATCGCGGCCACGACAACCAGTTGCACGAAGCCCATCGCAATCGCGATGGTCGAAGCGAGCGAATAGTCGTAGCTCTCAAATGCCGCTTCCGAAGCCGCAATCGAAATCACGCGCGTGGGGCCTGCCGGTGCGCCAAGCAACACCGCCGAAGGAAACACCGAATACGCCTGCACGAACGACAAACACGCCGCCATCGTGAGACCGGGCGCGAGCAGCGGCAGATAGATCAAACGGAACTGCTGCCACGGGCCTGCGCCAAGCGTGGCCGCCGCGCGCGCGAGCGTCGGGTCGATGCCGGTCACGTACGAAAGCGTCAGGAGAAATGCAAACGGAAAGCCCGACACGATCAGCGAGATCAGCACGCCCCAGTAGTTGTGCGTGAGGCGAATCTCTTCGCTGGTATAGAGATGCAGCGCGTGCAAGGCCTGCGGAAACCAGCCGTTCGGGCCGAAGTAGCTCAACATGCCATCGGCGATCAGCACGGTGCCGAGCGTGACCGGAATCACGAGCAGCGTCGTCACCAGCTTCTGATAGGGCGATTTGCGTCGCAGCGCAAATGCCACCGGCAGCGACAAACCCACGTTGATGATCGTCGCGGGCACGGCCAGCTTGAGCGTGACGAATACCGTGGGCCACAGTGCGAGATCGTGAAAGAACTGCACGTAGTTCGCGAGCATGCCGCCGCCGTTCATCGGCTTGAACGACAGCACGAGGCCGTAGGCGAACGGATAGAGAAACAGCGCGACGATAAAGCCGAGCGCAGGCGCGACCAGCCAGCCACGCGCGTCGCGCGGCGCCTTCGTGAGCGAGGAGACCAGCGTGCTCATGCGGCACGCTCCGCATAGGCCAGCACGCGCGACGGCGCGACACTCAGCGTGGCGCGCTCGCCCGCTTCGAATTCGCCTTCCACGCGCGCCCACAACTTGCCAAAAGGTGCATTGGCGAGCAGCAGCGAATCGCGGCCGCCGTATTCGACCATTTCGACTTCGACGTCGAAGGCGTTGGCATCGCCCGCATTGGCGCGCTCGAAATCTTCGGGACGCATCGCCACCGAAATCTCGCTGCCGTTCACGTCGCCCATCGGCACGCCCGTGAGCGTGATGCCCGACGCCGACATCGCGATATGCTCGCCGCGCTCGCCGCTCACGGCGAACGGCAGCACGTTGCGATAGCCCATGAAGCGCGCGACATGCAGATTCGAGGGACGGCTATAGACTTCCTTGGGCGTGGCAACCTGCTGCACGACGCCCTCTCTCATCACGACGATGCGGTCGGCCATCGACAGGGCCTCGTCCTGGTCGTGCGTGACGTAGATCGTGGCGCGTTCGAGCTGGCTGTGAATGCGGCGAATTTCCGCGCGCATTTCAATGCGCAGTTTGGTGTCGAGATTCGAAAGCGGCTCGTCCATCAGCACGAGCGGCGGTTCGATGACGATCGCGCGCGCAATCGCCACGCGTTGCTGCTGGCCGCCCGAGAGCTGACCCGGCAGCTTGCTTTCGTGGCCGACGAGTTGCACGAGTTGCAGCGCCTCGCGCGCGCGGCGCTTCGCTTCATCGCGCGGCACGCCCTGCATTTTCAGGCCAAAGCCCACGTTTTCCAGCACGCTCATATGCGGGAACAACGCGTAATTCTGGAACACCATGCCAAAGCCGCGCTTTTCCGGCGGCAGCACGTCGATGCGCTGATCGTCGAGCCAGATGCTGCCGCTCGTGAGCGGCTGCAGGCCCGCGATGCAGTTGAGCGCCGTCGACTTACCGCAGCCCGAGGGGCCGAGCAGCGCAATGAATTCGCCGCGGCGAATGTCGAGATCGAGCCCGCGCAGCGCCGCGAGTTGCGTGCCCTCCGCGCTGGTGAAACTCCGACACACCGCGTCCAGACGCAGACGATCGAAAGAATGCTTCATGACACCTTCCTGACCACGTGATCCACTTATCTGAGGCCAGGCTGCGAGCAGCGCTCGAAGCCTGGCGTCGCGCCCTTTACCCTGTTATTGCGACTTCTGCGAGCCGACTTCGCGGTCCCATTTCTGGAAGGCCGCGACCATCGCCTGCGCCGAAAGCGGCTGGACGTGCGGATACTGCGTGAGCCACTTCGCGTATTCAGGACGGCCAAACCTGGCGATCACGTCCTGGCTCTGCTTCGGCGCCATCGCGAGCGTCACGCCGTTCACGGCCGGGCCCGGATAGAAGTAACCGTCGTCATACGTCATGGCCTGCTGCTGCGGCTCCAGCATGAAGTTCATCAGCTTGAGCAGCACCGCGAGCTTGTCCTTCGACACGCCCTTGGGCACCACCATGAAGTGCGCGTCGTTCACCCACGTCATGTTGTCAAACGCCTGCACCTTGAATTCGGCGGGAACGATGCCGAGCGCGCGCGGGTTAATATCCCAGCCCGTCACCGTTACGGTCATGTCGCGCGTGCCCTCGCCCAATTCCTTCATCACCGCCGAAGTGCCACCCGGGTAGTACGGCACGCACGAATTCAGCTCTTTGAGGAAGGCCCAGGTCTTGTCCCAGCCGTTGATCGGGTCCTGCGGATTCTTGTCGCCGAGCAGATACGGCAGGCCCATCAGGAAGGTGCGGCCCGGGCCCGAATTGGCGGGGCGCGCGTAGATCAGCTTGCCGGGATTGGCCTTGCAGTAGGCCAGCAATTCAGCCGGCGTGTGCGGCGGCTTCGCAACTTTTGCGGGGTTGTATTCGACCAGCGGCCCAGCCGGCATATACGAGACTTCCAGGCCGTAGCCCTGTGCGAGATCCTGCATCTTGCGCGGACCCGGCGCGTATTTGTCGAGCACGCCTGGCAGCGCCGCGGACTGATCCGGCAGCAGCTTCGTCCAGAGGTTCTGCTCGATGCCCGCAGCGAGCGCGTCGGTGCCCGTCAGCACCAGATCGATATCGGCGCGGCCTGCGGCCTGCATCGCCTTGATCTTGCCGGGCAGTTGCGGCGCGGGCGCGTTGGTGTAAGTGATGTTGGAGACGAGATTCGGATACTTCGCCTTGAACGCCTCGAAGGCCTTCTGCGTGAGTTGCAGATTGCCGGCCACGTCGACAATGTTCAGGGAAACGGGATCAGCCTTCGCCGCGCTCACGCCGAGCGCCGCAACGGCCGCCACACAAACGGCCAGCACCCTGGCCTTAAAGCGTCCATCGAACATCGCATCTCCTCACTCTGTTTATGGAATTTTTTCTTCGCGGCTGCGCTTGTTGTCTTATTTGTCTACTGCGCCGCGGTCAAAGGATGCCCAACCACACATCAAGTTGTCAAGCAACGTAAAGGCCGACGTAAGGACTTTTGTTAGCCCGCGCTCTCAGGCTCACCCGCGGTGTTATGACGAAGGCGCTTGCAGCTGTTCTGCAAGCGCCTTCGGCCGTCTTTTAACGCTTATTTGCGCACCAGCTCGCCGTCGCGCAGACGCCACAGCGCGAGCGGATTGCCGTCCTGCAGCGTGGCGGGAAGCAGTTCCGCCGGCAGATCCTGATAGCAGACCGGGCG
>NZ_DASZJJ010000127.1:0-5564 GCF_035948235.1 Paraburkholderia sp.
GGACAGCACCCGGATCGACGATCTCGAAGCGCGCCTGGGCAAGCTCGCACGCGTGCTGACCGGCGAGCCGCGCTTGACAGTGTCGATTGGCGCGGGTGGTCCTCGCATCGAGCGCGAGCGTTTGGTCTTGCCGTCCCGCGCTCTCGAATTTGAAAAGGACGCCGAATCAATCGAAAGTGTGGATAGCGAAGAATCCCTGCTCACAGGCTACATGGATCTGCTGGCGGCGCGCTGGCGTCATAGCGCGGCGCACCGGCTCGATACCGCGCCGGCGGGCGTAACGGGGCGTATCGCGCAGATCGTCGAAGACCGGCGCGTTCTGGCGCGCCTGATGGCGGATTTTCCGGGCGCGCGCCGTTATGTCGCGTGCTGGCGCGCTCAACTCGCACGCGACGCGGCGCGGTGCTGGCAGACGCTCACCTGGCCTGAGCGTCTGGTGTGGGCCATCGAGCGCACGCTATGGGATGAGCCTGCCGACGTGAACGAGCGCGATGTGACTTCGCTGGCAGCGGCGCTGCGCGTGCTGGAGAACGCGCAAGGGCCGCTCGCTGCAGCGCGTGCGAGCGATTCCACGCGAGCAAGCGTGCGGGCCGCACAGGCCATCGTCGCGGGCGTGCGCTCGCTGGCCTCTCGCGGCGCGAACAATATGATGCAGACGGCGCATCCCATCGAGGAACTCGATAACGCAGCGCTCGCGCGTGAACTCGATGAATTCGGCGCGCATGACGATACCGCGTTCGCGCTAACGCTCGACGGGGATGCGGCCTCACAAGACGCACAGGCGCTCGATTCCGCCGCCAATGCGCAGGCCGACGCTACTTCCGCACCCGGTGCGGCGCTTTCGGACGCCGACGCCGCTGCAACGCGCGCGTCCAGTGCAGGAGGCGCGTTCGTTAAACCGCAGCGCTCGATTCCGCTCACCACCGCCTTCGACCTCGTCACCGATCTCACCGGCAGCGGCGACGCCACCGCCTGGCGCAAGCTGCGCACGCTCGCGCGCGCGGAAACCGGTGCGCTCAAGACGCATCTCGAACGCATGCTCAAGGCCGACGAACTCACCCACTGGAAGCGCGAGCAGGAGCGTGGCGAGATCGACCGCACCGCGCTCGCGCGGCTGGCGGTTTCGCGCGGCTACCGCACGCCGTTTCGCGTGGGCACGCATGCGAGTGGGCGCGATGCCGCCGTGACGCTGCTGCTCGATCTGAGCGGTTCGATGGCGGGCCGCAAGATCGAACTCGCTCGCCTGTGCGCGGCGGCGCTGGCCGATGCGCTGATGCAGCTTGATTTCGAGTGTGAAGTGCTCGGTTACAGCTCGGTGGAATCGCCGCCGATGCGCGCATTCTGCGAGCGCGAACGCGCAGCGGGTGTCGATCTGCGCGGCTATAACCGCTTCGTCGAGCGGCTCGATCTGCGCATTTTCAAGCGCTTCGATGCGCGCGATGCGAGCGGTCTCGCGGCGATCGAATGCGGCCACGAAAACCCCGACGGCGAGGCGCTCACATGGGCCGCAGGTCGGCTGGCGGGGCGCAAGGAGCGGCGGCGTCTGCTGTTCGTGCTCTCGGATGGCAGCCCGTCCACCAGCGACGGCGATCCGGCGATCTTGCGCCGCGACCTGCACGCGCGCGTGGCCGAGGTGAGCGCGCAGGGCATCGAACTCGTGGGCATCGGCATTCAGGACGATTCGGTCGAAGCGTTTTATCAGCACGCCGTGGTCGTGCGCAAACTGCACGAATTGCCCACGGTCGCATTCGCGACGCTGAGCCGGATGTTGGCGCGCCAGCGTTAAAAATGCGCTGAATGCCGGTTAACTGCAGGCGCGCGCCTTGCGGGCAGCGCATGCGTGATATACCTTGTCGGACTATATCGTTGTGAAATGTCGCGAAGTATCGTGATAAGGCGCAACGATTCCACTGAACAAAGTCATTCGAAACGTAGGTCATGTCCGCTTCCGGCCCAGGGAATCACGAAGACTACGATCGCCTCTACTACCGGCTCGATCTCGAGCCGGGCGCCAGCGCAGCCGACATCAAGCACAACTATCGACAGCTCGCGCAGATTTTCCATCCCGACAAATGGCGGCATCCCACGGCCGCGTCGCTACATTGGGCCGACGAGCAGTTCAAGCGGATCAAGGAAGCGCGCGAGGTGCTGGAGGCCTACTGGGCAGCGCATCACGAAGCGCCCGCGAGCGGATCTGTGCTAAGCGACGCGCAACGGTTGCGCGTGCGAGACCAGTTGCGCGAACTGGAGCAGCGCCGCGATCGCCTGCATGGCGAACTCGATGGCCTGCAGCGCGACAGGCTGCGGGCGCTGACCGAGATGGCGCGCATGCAGACCGAGCGCGAACGGCTGATCGGCGAAATCGTGCGCTTGCGCGACGACGCCGAACGCGAACGCGCGGCGCATGCGGCCTGGCGTGAAAACGAGCAGGCCGCTGCCAATGCCGTATCGCAGGACATCGCGCAGGAGCCTGCAGACGTGGCCGCTGCGACCGAATTCGAGCCGACCGAACGCCACGCCATCCGCAACTTCTTCTTCGCGCGTTTCGACGATCCCTCGCGCGGCTGGCTGATGACGCTGAGCGCAGCGGTGCTGGTGTTGATCGTGCTGTTCGTGGTGGCGCACCGGCTGGTTTTCAGCGTGTTCGACGCGACGGGTTCGTGGCGCTGGCTCGGGGTGTTTTTGCAAACGCTGCTGATTATTTCCGGCGCGGTGCTGGCGGGCGGCTTCGCCTGGTCGCAGCGCACCTTCCATCGCGCGGATCGGGCGGGGCGCGTGCACGGCGTGCCGCTGCCTACGCGCGAAACCTGGCAGCGTGTGACGTCTGCCTTGCGCAGCACTGGCCGTCATGGCGCGCTCTGGCAGATCGAAACCGGCGCGCTGTCGCCCGACGGCGAAGGCTTCGAATTGCAGGCCGTTTTGCGTTATTCGACCAAGCCGCATGGCGAGAGCGAAGCGCATCAAGCCGTGACCTTCCGTTGTCGCGCGCAGGCCGCAGGAGCCGGCGCGACGCGCATCGCGTGGGACTTCGGCGTGCAGGCGCCGACGTGGTGGCTTGTACCTGCCGCGAAAGTCGTGCGCGATTTACGCTGGCGTATCGAAGCGGATATCGCTGGACGAGCCTGAGCGCGGCTGCCGCGCGCCGCTCGAAATTCGATCAGAACACCTGACGAAATACCCAATACAGCGCAGCTGATAACGCAATCGATGCGGGCAGCGTCAGCACCCACGCCAGCGCGAGATTGCGCACCGTAGACCATTGCAGCCCGGAGCCATTGGCGGCCATGGTGCCCGCCACGCCCGAGGCGAGCACATGTGTGGTCGAAACGGGCAGCCCATAGACATCGGCCATGCCGATCGTCAGCATCGCCACAGCTTCGGCGGATGCGCCCTGGCCATAGGTGAGATGCTGCTTGCCGATCTTCTCGCCCACGGTCACGACAATGCGCTTCCATCCCACCATCGTGCCCAGGCCCAGCGCGATGGCCACAGCGACCTTTACCCAGGTGGGAATGAACTTGGTCGCGTGATCCATCTGCTTGCGGAAGTCGTCCAGCGTGGCCGTATCGGCGGCGGAAAACGCGGGCGTTTTCGCTTTTTCCATCAGGCGGATCGCTTCGGAGGCTACATACATGTTGTTGCGCACGTTATCGACGATCACTTGCGGAACCTGCGCCATCGATCCGGACAGGCTCACCTGGTCCGCGACGGTGTCGGTCAGGGCGCGCAAGGCGGGCAGCGTGGCCGGTTGCAGGCGGTGCGTGCGCACGTAGGCTTCGACTTCGGCGCGTGGATCGGCGGGCGCTGCTGCGGGGGCGTAATGAACCAGCGTAATCGACGCTGCGCGCGCGGCGGCCACGAAGGTTGCGGTTTCGCCGGGCGTCACGGCCTTGTTGAGCGCGTAGGCCGTGGGCACCACACCGATCAGGATCAGCATGATGAGGCCCATGCCTTTCTGGCCGTCGTTGGAGCCGTGCGCGAACGACACGCCCGTGCAGGTGCCAATCAGTAGCACGCGAATCCAGAACGGCGGCGGCTTGTTCGGTTCCGGCTGGCGATAGAGACTGGGTTTGCGCACGAGGAACTTCAACACGATCAGCATCAGCGCGGACAGCACGAAGCCCACGATGGGCGAGAACAGCAGCGCCTTGCCCACGCCGGCCGCCTGCGCCCAATCCACGCCCGACGTGCCAGACGGCCCGCTGATCCACTGGTTCATGATGCCCACGCCGATGATCGAGCCAACCAGCGTATGCGAGCTAGACGAAGGCAGGCCGAGATACCAGGTGCCCAGATTCCAGATGATGGCCGCGATAAGCAGCGCGAACACCATCGCAAAGCCCGCGCTGCTGCCCACCTGCAGGATCAGCTCGACGGGCAGCAGTTGCAGGATGCCGAACGCGACCGCGCCGCTCGACACCAGCACGCCAAGGAAATTCCACATGCCCGACCACACCACGGCCAGGTGGGGTTCGAGCGAATTCGTGTAGATGACGGTGGCGACCGCATTGGCGGTGTCGTGAAAGCCGTTCACGAATTCGAAGCCGAGCGCGATCATCAGCGCAATGGCAAGCAGTACGAAAGGTAGTGTGGAGCTTTCCTGCACGGCACGCAGATCGACGAACAGATGATCGATAACGTAGATCGCGCCAATCGCGATGATGAGAAAGAACAGCGTGACGGCGAGGCCGCGTCTGCGTGGATGCACCGCGCCTAAGGGAGAGATGGGGATGTCCGGCATGTGCGTGCGCTTGTGGGTTGGGCTCGTGAGCCTCGCGCGCGACGCCGGAAAATATTACGCCAGCCGATGCCGTTTGCAAACGTTGCGGCAACATGCGTGAAAGAGGCGGGGCGCGTTCGGCACGCCGCGGTTGCGGCATGCCGTTCGAGAGAGGCCACAGTGTCGCACAACGCGCGGCACGGTTGCGCCAGCATGTCAACGCCGCGCCAGGTCTACGCGCCGCGGCGGCCGCCCCATGCGGCTGCCGCGGCTTTTGCGTCGGATTGACGCGGTCATGCGTTGCGGATCAGAACAGCAGCGCGATCCCCGCCATGCCAACGAACTGCGAATGCGTGCTCGACGGCGTGCTGTTTTGCGAGTCGCCCACCGCCGGCGTCGCGTTGACGATATCGCCCGCACCATTGGCGCCGAGCGTCTGACCGCTCGCGTGCTGATAGCCCTGCAGCGCATAGAGCGAGGTGCGCTTGGAGAGGTGATACGTCTCCTTGAGCGAAACCTGTTCGTAGCGCGCGGCGCTGGTGATGCCGTTGGCCTTCGAAGCCAGCGTGTACGCAAAGCCGCCGCCCACGTCGAACGACGGCGTGAAGCGGTAGGTGGCAAGCGCCGCCCAGGTGTTGAAGACAGCGGTATTGGCGAACACCGACTTGCCGCCCGGCAGGTATTCGACATTCGAATACGAGGCGCCCAGCAGGAAGTTACCGATCGCGTAGTTGCCCGCCACGGCGATGTGCTGCACCGCGCGCGCCGACACGTAGCCCGTGTTCAGCGACGATTTACCGAAGCTCGCCGTCGACGACGTATCGAAACCGCTGGTGAGCGCGGC
>NZ_DASZJJ010000128.1:0-2982 GCF_035948235.1 Paraburkholderia sp.
CGATCCGCTCTGCACCTTCTCGGCGGAATCGTTGATGAGTTCCTTGATTTCCTTGGCCGCGCTCGCGCTGCGCTGCGCGAGGCTGCGCACTTCGCCCGCGACCACCGCGAAGCCGCGGCCCTGCTCGCCCGCACGCGCCGCTTCCACCGCCGCGTTGAGCGCCAGAATATTGGTCTGGAACGCGATGCCTTCGATCACGCTGATGATGTCCACGACCTTCGCCGAGCTTGCGGCGATGTCCTGCATCGTCGACACCACTTCGCCCACCACCGCGCCACCGCGCGTGGCGATGTCCGAGGCGTTCACGGCAAGCTGGCTGGCCTGACGCGCGTTGTCGGCGTTCTGCTTCACGGTGCCCGTGAGCTGCTCCATGCTCGACGCCGTTTCCTGCAGCGACGCCGCCTGCTGCTCCGTGCGCTGCGACAGATCGGTGTTGCCCATGGCGATTTCGCGCGCGCCCACGTCGATCGAGCCCGCGCCGTTATGCACCGCCGACACCAGCGTCACGAGGCTTTCCTGCATGCGCTTGACGCCCTCGAACAGCCGGCCGATTTCGTTCTTGCTGTAGACCTCGATGCGCTCGGTCAGGTCGCCGTGCGCGATGCGCTCGAACGACTTCACCGCATCTTCGAGCGGCTGCACGATCAGGCCGCGCATCGCAAAGCGGATCACCACCAGCAGCACCAGCGCCACCAGGATCGCCCCGCCGATCAGCGAGCGCATCAGCGTGATTTCCGAGCGCGCGCTTTCTTCACGCGCCTGCGCGCCGTCCTGCAACTGCTGGGCGATGGGCGCGGCCGCGTTGTCGTAATCGACGAACATCGGGCTGATCTTCGTGTCCGCGATCGCGTGATAGGCGGCCTGGTCGTTGGCGCGCAGCGCGGCGAATTCGGGCTGCACGCCGTCCTGCAGCAGCGCCGCGCGCTTCGCGTTGAGCGCGTCGAGCGTGGCGGCGTCGATACCGGCCTTGGGCGCGGCCACAAACGTCTTCCACGCGTCATTCGACTTGCCGAGCAGGAAGTCGGCGCGGTCGATGACCTTTTTCGCTTCGTCGTTCTGACCGGCTGCGTAGAGCGCGTTCACGCGATCGAGCGAAACGCGCGAGCGCAGCAGAAACGACGAGGCGTCGTTGAGCGAATGCATCGCGACAAGATCGCCGCGTGCGATGGACGCGAGCGAATCGCTCGCGTTGCCGAGCGCGATAAGCCCGAGCGCGCCGACCAGACCGGTCAGCGCCAGCATAATGACCCCGACGCCCGTAAGCGTCGTGCGGATCGACCATCTGTGCAGCATCTCGTTTGCTCCTGTCCTGTGCGGCGTAATCAGGTTGATCGCGAATCACGAAGGGCACTGGAAGAAAGCAATGCAGCGAGGCGGTTTTGCCGCTCTTGTGCGGCGGCTTTTCCGCTCTTCCTCTAGCGCGGGCCTTGCGGCCTCACCCCCGTAGCAACAACCTTGCTCCGTCCCTGATGTCGATGTGCCTTGTCTTCTACTGTCACGCGCCTCAGACGCCCAGCGCTTCAATCAGCGCCATCTCGCGGCTCGTCATGAGCTTTTCGATGTCCATCAGGATCAGCATGCGGCCGTCCACCGTGCCGAGACCCGTGAGGTACTCGGTGGTGAGCGTCGCGCCGAATTCCGGCGCGGGCATGATCTGATCCATCTGCAGCGTGAGCACGTCCGACACGCCGTCCACCACCATGCCCACCACGCGATGCGCGACGTTCAGGATGATGACCACGGTCTGGTGGTCGTATTCCACGCGGCCGAGGTGGAACTTGATACGCATGTCCACGATCGGCACGATGATGCCGCGCAGATTGATGACGCCCTTGATGAAATCCGGTGCGTTGGCGATGCGCGTCACGCTCTCGTAGCCGCGGATTTCCTGCACCTTGAGAATGTCGATGCCGTACTCTTCCGCGCCCAGCGTAAAGACGAGGAATTCCTGACCGCCTGCGTCGGCCTGTTGCGCGTCGCGGCGGTGCGCGCCAGCGACTGCGCCCTGTGCGCCGCCGCCCTGGATGGAATGGACTTCTGCCACGTTAGCCCCTGAACGGTTGGGAAATGGTTGGTTGATGCGTGCTCATGCCGGCGCCGGTGCTCAGGCGAATTCGGCGAACGAGCCGGAGTTCGCGCCGCCATGCGAGCCGACGGCCACGCCGTGCGACGCACGCGTTTCGCGGTTGAGCGCGGCCACGTCGACAATCAGCGCGACGCTGCCGTCGCCCAGGATCGTCGCCGCCGAAATGCCGTGCACCTTGCGGTAATTGGTTTCGAGGTTCTTCACCACGACCTGCTGCTGGCCGACCAGTTCGTCGATCAGCATGGCGAAGCGGCGGCCCTCGGTCTCCATGATGGTGACGATGCCTTGCGTCGGGTCCGTGCGCGCGCCTTCGACGTTGAACACGCCATGCAGCGCGACGAGCGGCAGGTATTCGCCGCGCACGCGCACCACGCGGTCGCCATTGGTGACCGTGTAGATGTCCTCGTGGCGCGGCTGCAGCGACTCCATCACGAAGTTCAGCGGCAGGATGAAGATTTCGTTGCCGACCTTCACCGACATGCCGTCGAGAATCGCCAGCGTGAGCGGCAGCACGATGCGCGTGGTGCTGCCCTTGCCTGCGTGCGAGGTGATCTCGACGTGGCCGCCCATCGACTGGATGTTGCGCTTCACCACGTCCATGCCGACGCCGCGGCCCGACACATCCGTCACCTGCTCGGCGGTCGAGAAGCCCGGCAGGAAAATGAGGTTCCAGACTTCTTCGTCGGTCATGCTGTCGCTGACCTGCATGCCCTGCTTGGCCGCCTTGGCGAGAATCTTGTCGCGGCGCAGACCCGCGCCGTCGTCGCTCACTTCGATCACGATGTTGCCGCCGTGATGCGCGGCCGACAGCACCAACTGACCGGTCGAATCCTTGCCCGCCGCGCGCCGCACTTCCACCGTCTCGATGCCGTGATCGAGACTGTTGCGCACGAGGT
>NZ_DASZJJ010000129.1:0-9414 GCF_035948235.1 Paraburkholderia sp.
ACGTACTCGTTCGCGTCGGTCGTGGCGTAGTCCTCGCGTGCGCCCAGCACGAACGACCATTTGCCCAGTGTGATCTGATCCTGCAAATAAAGGCCGAGATCGTCGGTACGCTGGCGCGTGTAGCTGGCGAGCTTCGGCGCGGTGAGCGCCTGGCCGTAGACGGGGTCCGTGATGTCGAGCGAGGGCGCCTTGCCCGACGAGAGTCGACGATCCGCCATCGTCATCTGGTAGTCGAGACCCATCAGCACCGCATGACGCACGGCGCCGGTGTTGAAATCCGCTTCGAGCTGCGTGTCGGTCGACAGCGCGTCCAGGTGCTCCATCGACGCGGTGGTGAGGCGGTTCAAATAGCGGTTGGCCGAGGTCGTATAGCCGCTCGAATAGACCGTCTGATAGTCGCTCCACATGTGCATGTAGCGCGCGTTCTGACGCACCGTGAAGGTGTCGTTGAAGCGATGCGTGAAGGCATAGCCGATCTGCGCCTGCTCGCGGCGGAAGTGATCGTAGTCGGGCTCGCCGTCATTGAAGCCGGTGCCGAGCATGCCATTCGGGTTGTACGAAACCGTGCCGTAGCGCGGCAGAAAGCCGTAATAGCCGTTGTTCGGATCGTACTGATAGCTGGCGAGCAGCGTGAGTTCGGTATTCGCGTCAGGGCGCAGCGTGAGCGAAGGGGCGACATAAATGCGTTGCTCTTTCGTTCCGGACACCTGAGTATCGGCATCGCGCGCGAGACCGACAAAGCGGTACAGCACGCGTTTGTCGGCGTCCACCGCGCCGCCCAGATCGAAGGCACCTTCCCAGCGGTTATGCGTGCCCGCGCCCAGCATCACCTCGTTGACGTGATCGGCCTCCGGGCGCTTGCTCTCCAGCACCACCACGCCACCGGGGTTGGCCTGGCCGTAGAGAATCGAGCTGGGTCCGCGCAGGACTTCGATGCGTTGCAGGCCGTACTGTTCGATCTGCGGCACGGCATAGGAAAGGCCGCGCCCGAGATTCAGACCGTCCAGAAAATTCACATAAACGGCGTTGCCGCCGAAGCCGCCAAAGCCGCGCATCTGCAGGCTGTCGTAGCGATCGCCGATACCGCGCGTCTCCGGCACGATACCCGCCGAATAGCGCAGCGCCTGCGAAACGGATTGCACGTTCTGTTCGTCCATCTGCTTACGCTCGATGATCGATACCGATTGCGGCGTGCGCGTGAGCGATACGTTCGACTTGAGCGCGGCGCTGGCGACGGTCGGGTCGTGGCTGTCGCCTACGTTTTGCGCACTGATTTTCACGGCGGGCAGCGAAGTTTCCGGCGTCGTGCCGGGGCCTGGCGGCTCGGGATCGGTTTCGAGCACGAAGGCGGCATTCTGGCCGCGCACCGCGCGCAGGCCGGTGCCGCGCAGCACTTGCGCGAGCGCGCTGGCGGGATCGGCGTGACCCGTGAAGCCCGGCGACTGCTTGCCAGCGACCAGCGCGCTGGCGTAGGCAAGTTGCACGCCGCTGGTTTCCGCGAACTGGTTGAGCGCCGCGTTCAGGCTGGAAGGCGCGATGCGGTAGTCGAGCAGCGCACTGCGTTGCGCTGTGGCAGCGTCGCGCGCTGCGTCCTGATCTGCGAGTACGGGCAAAGCCGCGCCAAAGAGTGCCGCTGCCGCCGCGCTGATTGCGAGCGGACGAAAAGATGATTGCGTGAACAACGAAATTCCCCCGAACTGATGCTTGTTGATGCCGTGCGTTTTTGGTGTTGCTGAGGGAATAGACGTTTGGGCGCGCAAAAACCGGACGTCCCGCGCGAAATATTTTTATTGGCCGTCGGTGGGATCTTGAGCAGAAAGAATCACGACGCGATTTGCGATGCGCGTGGAGCGCAGCGAAAGCGTTTCGGCGAGGGTGGCGAGCGCCTGTCCAGGCGCGTCGATGGCGAAATTGCCCGACACGCGCAGCGCCGCCGCGCTGCCGCGCACATAGATGAAATGCCCTTTCCAGTAGCGATTGAGCACGGTGGCAACGTCGGCGAGCGATGCGTCGGTAAAGACGATGCGCCCGCGCTGCCAGGCCGTGGCCGCGAACGTGTCGACGATGACGGTATTGGGCGCGTGCGCCGCGTCGCTGTATTGAACGCTTTGACCGGCGGCGGCTTCGACACTGCCCGCGCTGTTGCGCACGGCCACGCGGCCCTGCGTGACGGTCACGAGTGCGGCGTCGCCGCGATCCGGCAAGCTCGCCTGGAAGGCCGTACCGATATCGACGATCTCTCCGGCGGCGGCCTGCGCCACGAAGCGGCGCGCGTCGCCGTGCTTCACGTCGAAGGCGGCGCGCCCGCGTTCCAGCACGACACGGCGTTCGTGTTCGTCATAGCGCACATCGACAGCCGAATCGGCATCGAGCCGCATCGTGCTGCCGTCATCTAGCGCGACGGTACGCACTTCGCCGGCCGAGGTGGTGAAGTCGGGCGCATGCAGGTAAAGCGCGAGACCGATGCCCGCAGCGGCGAAAGCACACGCAAACGCGGCGCGGGGCGCGGTAAAGGTGAAAGAGAAGCGGGGCCGTCGATTGGGCGATGGCGCCGATGGAGCAGCAACCACAGCAGGTTGCGCGCGCAACGTATCGGCGTGTTGCCATTGCGTGCTGGCCGCATCGAACGCGGCCTGATGTTCGGCCGAGCGCGCGCACCAGCGTACGAGCCGCGCGTCGTCGCGCGTCGCACGGCCCGCATCGATGCGCACGACCCACACGGCGGCCTCGGCGCGCAGACGCCGCGCGCGGGCATGGGTCCGCGCATCGGAAACGCCAGCGTTCGAACTACCTGAAGAAGAAACGGGCATACCCAGTGGCTGTAAATCCCTAGTCATGGGCCGGCGGTGCAGTATCGTCGTGCGCGTCGCGGTCGAATTCGGTCAGCCCGATCAGCGCGCGCCGCAGGTGCTTTTCGACCATATTGCGGCTGATCTGCAGCTGCCCGGCGATGGCCTCGTGCGACAGGCCGTGGACCTTGCGCAGCAAAAATACCTCGCGGCAGCGCGCCGGCAGTGCGCTTATGGCCTGCTCCAGCGCACGCGCGGTCTGCGCGGCCTCGGCAAGCAGGCTCGGATCGATGCGGTCGATGGCCAGATCGGCGAAGGCGTCATTATCGTCGTCGTGCGGCGTTACGTCGACCTGCAATAGCGTGCTCGTGCGGCTCTCGCGAAAGCGATCGACGATCAGGTTCTCGATCACGCGCACGAAGAACGCGCGCGGCTGGCGCACCTCGGCGGCGCCTGGCAGCGACGCCACCTTCACGAATGCATCATGAACGAGATCCGACGCAGCCTCGGCCGACTTCACGCGGCGCGAGGCGAACGCCAGCAACGCACGATAGTGCGCGGCGAACGTGTGAGCGAGGCTGGAAGACGGCTGCACGAGTGGATCTGCGAGACCAGGGCCGCGTGGCTGGCTGGTTTCATGGCGCTTACGATAATTTTACGAATGAGAATTATTATCGTTTATGCGCTTTCGTGCAAGCGGCGATTGAACGGGGCGAGGGACGGCTCAGGCGTTCGCGCCTGCCGGGCCGGTGGCAGGGGCGTCTGCGGCCTCGTGCAGATGCCGCTCGAAGTGGAGGAGGTCGTGCCATTCGCCGTCGAAGTACATACAGCGGGTGGCGCGGCCAAAGGCGCTGAAGCCGTTGCGTTCGAGCACACGTGTCGAGCCGATGTTCTGCGGTCGCACGACCGCCTCCACGCGCGACAGACACAGATCCCTCGCGGCGGCTTCGAGCGCCAGTTTCACCGCCTTCGATGCGTAACCCTGTCCCGCGAATTGTTGGCCGATGCGATACCCAAGCGTAGCGCGGTTGAAATACGCACGCGTCACATCGACGAGATTCACCCGGCCGACAATCGCATCGCCCAGGCAGACGAGATATTGGTAAGCCCGATCCTTGCCGATATCGTCCAGCGCTTTTGTTATGGCTTCGCTCACGGCGCCAGGAAGTAATAGTCCGCGGGGCGGGCGTTGATCCAGTGTTCGAAATAAGCGCGATTGTCGATTTCGAATGCCAGCAGCGCATCGGCGTCGTGCAAGGTCGGATGGCGGATCGTCAGCATGTGAGCGTGGGCCGGGAGCGTAGTTGAATTCCCGGCGATTCTACAACCGCGCGCAAAAAACAAACGGCAGCTTCGCAAGAGAGGCTGCCGCGTTAATCAGGCCTTGCGCTGCTTATTCGGAAGTCTGCGCAGCGGCGGGGCGCAAAGAGGGCGAACCGTTTTTCGACGCCAGCACATAATAGGTCAGTGCGGTCGCAACCAGTCCCACCATCCACGAAACGTCCGCGCCGCCCAGAATCGACGCCCACGGGCCGTGGAAGAAGCTCTCTTCCATGAACGGCACCTGGATCGCGATACCGAACAGGTAAATGGCAATCGCCTTCAGATTGACCGCGCCATAAACGCCGCCATTGCTGCTGATGATTTCCGAAACGCGGTAGCGGCGGTTGTTGATCAGATAGAAGTCGACCAGATTAATTGCGATCCATGGGGCGAGCACGATGCGCATCGCGAAGATCGCCGTCAAAAAGATGGCAATAAAGTTGCTGGACGCCCACAAGGCCGTTGCGGTGGAGGCCACCAGCAACAAGCTCGATACGACGATACGCACGCGGCGGCCAGGCAGCCAGTGGGGGCGGAAGGTCTGCGCGGCGGTGATGATGGACAGCACGCCGCCATACAGATTCATGCCGTTGTGGCCAATGATGTTGACCAGAAAGAGGCCGATCAGCACGTAACCGAACGCGCCCGTCTGCGTGCGGATGGCTTCCATCGCATCGGTGGCGTGACCGGTGCTGACGGCCAGCACGCCAAACAGGAACGCGAAGATCGTCCCCAGCGAAGTGCCGAAGTACGTGAAGGCAAAGGTCTTCGCAAAGCCCGTGGTCGTGGGCAGATAGCGCGAATAATCGGAGGTGTAGGGCGCGAAGCTGATCTGCCACACGGCGCACAGGCCGAACATCGCAAACCAGTTGCCAAGATCGAAATGGCCCTGGTGGAACGCACTCGCATTAAGGCTCGGGATCATCATCACCATGCCGACCAGCAGCGCGCCACCCATGAACCACGCGCCGATCTTGTTGAAGCGGTGAATGAAGTGATAGCCGATCACACCGACCAGCGTGGCGAGCACGGCGCCCAGCATTGTGCCCACGTGCACTGGCACGAAAGGCGCAGCGGTATGCAGCGTCTTGCCCGCGAGAATGATGTTGGAAACAAAGAACCCGAGGTAAATCAGCGTCGTGAAGCCTACCACCAGCAGTGAACCATAGCGGCCAAATTGCGCGCGGCTCTGAATCATCTGCGGCACGCCTACCAGCGGTCCTTGTGCCGAGGTGAGGGCATGAAAAATCGCACCGAAAAACTGCCCGGCCGCAATCGCGAGAATTGCGCTGACCAGATCGAGATGGAAGATCAGCACCGAAGTGGCGCCGGAAATCACCGCGAGCGGCGCAACGTTGGTGCAGAACCACAACGTGAACAGGTCGGCGGGTTTGCCGTGCCGATTCTCCGGTGCAACATATTCGATCGAGTTGCTTTCGATGGTCAGAACGCTGTTATCGTTCGCCGGGTTTTTCATCATGTCTCCAACTTTATTGCCAGACCGCGCTGCGCTATACATTGCAATGATGTGGCGAGGCACGGCGTCAACGGCTATGTGTGTATCGACGCAGTGGCCGGGCGATGCGCCTAGCGCATGACGAACGGATCGCTGATCGGTTCATCCGAGGTGCGCAGCCACACTGACTTCGTGGTCGTATATTCAAGCGCGGCGTTCATGCCGCCTTCGCGACCGTGGCCCGACAGGCCGAAGCCGCCAAACGGCACGAGCGGCGAAACGGCGCGATAGGTGTTGATCCACACGATGCCGGAGCGCACACGCCTGGACACGCGATGCGCGCGCGTGAGATTGCTCGTGAAAATGCCTGCCGCAAGGCCGTAAGCCGTGCTGTTGGCTTTTTCGATCGCTTCCTGCTCGGTGGTGAAGGTGTCGACCGAGAGCACAGGGCCGAAGAGTTCGGTCGTGATGCTGTCGGCGTTTTCGACACCGGTGCAGTCGATGATGGTGGGCGCGTAGTAAAAGCCGTCACGTTCCAGCGCCTTGCCGCCGGTTAGCACTTTCGCGCCCTGGCGCACCGAGTTCGCCACGATCGATTCGATGTGGCGAAGCTGGCGCTCGGTGCACAGCGGGCCGTATTCCGTGGTGATGTCGTCCGGCGCACCAACCTGAATGCGCGACACACGCTCAACCAGCATCGCAAGAAATGGCTCTTTCACCGATGCTTCGACTAGCAGACGCGAACCCGCCACGCAGCTCTGGCCGCTGGCCGCAAAAATGGCCGCGACCTGCGCATTCACCGCGCTCTGGATATCGGTATCGGCAAAGACGATGAACGGTGATTTACCGCCCAGCTCCAGCGATACCTTCGCCAGATTTTTCGATGTGTTCGCAACGATATGCCGTGCCGTTTCGGGGCCGCCCGTGAAGGCGACCTGGTCCACGTCGGGATGGCTGCTGAGCACCGCGCCGCATTCCGCCGCAAAACCCGTAATCACGTTGACGACACCGGCAGGGAAGCCCGCTTCGTGAATCAGTTTCGCGAATTCGAGCAGTGGGCCGGGCGCTTCTTCGGAGGCCTTGAGCACCACCGTGCAGCCAGCGGCCAGCGCCGGACCGACTTTCACCGCCGAAAGGAAAAGCTGGCTATTCCAAGGCACGATCGCCGCGACTACGCCCACGGGCTGACGCTCCAGCCAGACCTGCATATCCGGCTTGTCCACGGGAATGTGGCTGCCTTCGAGCTTGTCGGCGATGCCCGCGTAGTAACGGTAATACTCCGCCACATACGCGATCTGGCTCGATGTTTCGCGGATGATCTTGCCGGTATCGTGCGTTTCAATTTCAGCCAGTCGCGGCGCAGCCTTTTCGACCAGATCGGCGAGCTTGTGCAGCAGCTTGCCGCGCGCCGATGCCGTGAGGCCGGCCCACGCGGGGTCGCTCAGTGCGCGGCTGGCGGCCGCGACTGCGCGGTTGACCTCGTCGGTGCGGGCTTCGGGCATCTGCGCCCACACCTTGCCGGTGGCCGGATTGATACTGCCGAAGCTCGCGGTGCCCGCCTCGAATTGGCCATCGATATACAGCTGAAATTGAACACTCATGGGATCTGTCCTTACTTGAACGCGGGCATCACGTCGTTGATCATGCGCTCGAGCGAGGCTTTCTTGCGCTCGAAGCTCATGCCGGTGTCGATCCAGAACGAGTACTCGTCGAAGCCCAGCGCTTCGTAAGCTTTCAGTCGGCCGATCACTTCTTCAGGTGTACCGATCACATTGTTCTTGCGCATCGCTTCCGGCGTATAGAACGGGTGAGCATCCATTTCCTCCTTCGTCAGCGGCTTGATGAGGCCCTGGCTGACCGGGCGCTCATTCTTGAACCACGCACCGAAGTAGTTATAGAACGCGTTCACTTCTTTCGCGGCCACCTGTGCGTCGTCTTCGTTGCTGGCCACGTAGGTGTGACGCAGCAGCATGATTTCCGGACGCGGCACATTGCTGAACTTCTCGCACGCGGCGTTGAAGTGGCCCACGAGCTTTTCAACTTCTTCGTCGCCGAAATGCAGCGGCGTGACCTGCACGTTGCAACCGTTCGACACCGCGAATTCGTGGCTGTTCGGATCGCGCGCGGCCACCCAGATCGGCGGATGCGGCTGCTGCAGCGGCTGCGGCGCCGACGTGGTTGAAGGAAACTGCCAGAACTCGCCTTCGTGCGCGTAATCGCCTTCCCAGAGCTTTTTCACGGCGGGAATCAGTTCGCGCATGCGCTGGCCCGCGCCCCATGCGTCGAGGCCCGGCATCAGACGTTCATATTCGAACGAGTAGGCGCCGCGCGCAATCCCCAGATCCAGACGGCCACCGGTGATGATGTCGGTCATCGCGGCTTCGCCGGCAAGCTTGATCGGGTGCCAGAACGGCGCGATCACCGTGCCGGTGCCCAGACGCACATTCTTTGTCTTGCTCGCAAGATCGACGAGATTGAGGAACGGGTTCGGCGCGATCGTGAAGTTCATGCCGTGGTGCTCGCCGGTCCAGACGGCGTGCATGCCGCCGCGGTCGGCGATCTGGCACAGTTCGACCATTTCGTCATACAGCTGCTTTTGACTGGTCTGGTCGGAGACGCGCTCCATATGGACGAAAAGTGAAAAACGCATGATGTGACCTTTCAGGAAAGAAGCGGGCGGACCGTGCCGTTGCTGTGGTCGCCGTAGTACATGCCGTAGCTCTTGAGCTGGCTCTCCTTGCGATAGCGCTGGAGCATGCTGGCCACCGCGCCGTCCTGGAACTGATCTGCCTCGATGTCGTCGAGGCTCACGAACTGGCCAGGCGCGTCGCCCGCGAGCGCCGCTTCTTCCGGCGCGCTGCAGAGGAACGAGATGTACTGGTAATGGGTTTCGGTGTTGTTATAAGCCGAATAAATAAAGCTTGCAGACGCATCGGGCTGATATTTGCCGAAGATTTCGGCCAGTGCCTTATCCGCGCCTTCCTTGCTGATTTCTTTCGACGGCAGTCCCCACTTGTTATTGGCGGTGCGGGTGAGCAGGACCTTGTCGTCGCGCGCGATGATCGCGCTGACGATCACCTTCGGCCCCGCGATCACTTCGGCGGACAGTCTGGCCGGCGTGAAATAGCCGCCGCGGTAATAGCCCAGTCCCGCATAGCCCGCCGAATGAAATGCCTCGACCTTGCCGACCAGCAGCGCATGGTCGCCCGCATCGATCACGGCGTGGGTGGTGCAGTCGAACCACGCGCTGACGTCGCCGATCAGCGGGTTATGGTTCGCGCTCAGGTTCCAGTCCACGTTGGCGAAGCGATCTTCGCTGGGACGCGCGAAAGTGTTGGACAGATCTTTTTGTCCTTCCGCGAGCACGTTGATCGCGAAGTGGCGCGTGGTCGAAAACGTCTGATAGTTGCTCGATGTCTTCGCAATGCTCACCAGCAGCAAGGCGGGATCGAGCGACACCGACGAAAACGAATTCGCGGTAAAGCCGAGCGGCTGGCCGTCGTCGCGCGAGGTGGTGACGATGGTCACGCCAGTCATGAAGGCGCCGAACGCGTCGCGAAGCTCGCGCGTGTTGATGGGCGCGCCAAGCGGAGCGCTCGGGGCGGCAGTCGTGGGGACGGTCTCTTGGCTCATATCAGACTTCCGACTTCAGGGGTTCAATCGACGTTTCAACACGCGTTTCGACACGCGTTTCGACATTCAGCCACTCGCGCAGCGCGCGATTGACGGCTTCGGGCGCGGTCAGGTTCACCATGTGGCGCTCGTCGTCGATCACGACCGCGTGGCCGTGGTGCGCGGCGCTCGCCATCTGGTGCGCCATTTCCGGCGTCGAGTTCGGGTCGTCGG
>NZ_DASZJJ010000130.1:0-7038 GCF_035948235.1 Paraburkholderia sp.
TTCACCGTTGATTTGCCACTTATCTTCGGCTATCTCCACCGCATCTGCTTCGTTTGCTGCTTGTCGTGCAGCGGAGAAGTGAGATTATGTATAAGCCGCTGAATCGTGTCAACCCCTTCGTGCGAACTTTTTGAAAAAAGATTCGCGAGGGCCTGGCAGAACTCCGGTGCAACGGGCCGGGAGGCCCGCCCAGCGCCCGCTTATAGGCGCTTACAGGCTGCCCCGCTCGCGAATCTGCGGCCACGCGAGCTTCATGTAGTAGAGCATCGACCAGATCGTCAGCACCGCCGCCACATAGATGAGCCACGTACCCCACACGCGCGAATCGAACAGCGTCGTCCCGCCGACCGTCAGCGGCGCGTAGAACAGCAGCATCGGAATCGCCACCATCTGGCAGGCCGTCTTGAACTTGCCGAGCTGGTTCACCGCCACGCTCTTCGAGGCGCCGATCTGCGCCATCCATTCACGCAGCGCCGAGATCGTGATCTCGCGACCGACGATCACCAGCGCGATCACGGCGTCGAGGCGCTGCAGGTGCACGAGCACGAGCAACGCGGCGGTGACCATGAGCTTGTCGGCGACGGGATCGAGAAACGCGCCGAACGACGAGGTCTGGTTCCATTTGCGCGCGAGAAAGCCGTCGAACCAGTCGGTGAGCGCTGCCAGCACGAAGATCAGCATCGCCGAGGTGTTCTGGTCCATCGGGCTCAGCATTGTCTGCGGCAGATAAAACACGCCAACCACGAGCGGAATCAGCACGATCCGCAGCCACGTCAGGAGAATCGGGATATTGAACGGCATCGGGTGGCGCAGTCTGTCAGGGGAGATTGCAATTATGGGAGATGCAATTGTGCCGCTTCGCTGCACCTGCCACAAGCAAACGTAAGGCGCAAACGCAAGGCGGCAAACGTCAGCGGGCAGGCGCGGGATGCAAGCGGATCAAAAACGGAGCAAAAGCTGGATCAATGCAGTTGCTGGTAAATCTGTTCGGCGAGCGCGCGTGAAATGCCTTCGACGCTCGCCAGATCCTCGACGCTCGCGGCCATCACGCCGCGCAGGCCGCCGAAGCGCGCGAGCAAGCGTTGGCGCCGCTTCGCGCCCACGCCTTCGAGTTCTTCGAGCCGCGAGGTCTGTCGCGTTTTGCCGCGCTTGGCGCGCATGCCCGTGATCGCGAAGCGGTGCGCTTCATCGCGGATCTGCGCGACCAGCATCAGCGCCGCGCTCTCCTTGCCGAGTTCGAGCGGCGCGCGGCCATCGGCGAACACGAGCGTTTCGAGGCCAACCTTGCGCCCCTCGCCTTTCGCCACGCCCACCAGCATCGCAGGGTCGAGTCCAAGTTCGTCGAACACCTGACGCGCGATCTCGACCTGCCCTTTGCCGCCGTCGATCAGCACGATGTTGGGCAGCGTGCCGCCCGCCGCAACCGGTTCGGCGCCGTCGGGAGAAGCGCCTAGATCGGCCGGATCGGCATTTTCGGTCTGCAGTGTCTGCGCCTCGTCGTTCTGGTTGCGCGCCGACTGCGCAACCATCTTCTCGTAGCGGCGCGTGAGTACCTGGCGCATGGCTGCGTAATCGTCGCCGCCGGTGATGCCAGTGATGTTGTAGCGCCGGTATTCGCTCGACTGCATCTTGTGGTGGTGATAGACCACGCACGACGCCTGGGTCGCCTCGCCCATCGTGTGACTGATGTCGAAACACTCGATACGCAGATGCGCGAGGTCGTCGAGTTCAAGTCCGAGCAGTTGTGCAAGCGTGCGCGTGCGCGCCTGTTGCGAGCCTTGCTCCGACAGCAGCCGTGCCAGCGCGAGCCGCGCGTTCTGCTCGGCCATCGCGAGCCATGCGCGCTTTTGCCCCTGCGGCTGGCGCAGCACCGCGACCTTGTGGCCGGCCTGCTCCGAGAGCACATCGACGAGTTCGCGGTTCGCCGGCGGGTGGCTCACCACCAACACCGGCGGCACGCGATTGCCGAAGTAATGCTGCGCGATGAACGCGTCGAGCACTTCCGGTTCGATGCCGCCCGCGCGCGC
This sequence comes from Paraburkholderia sp., assembly GCF_035948235.1. Taxonomy (GTDB): domain Bacteria; phylum Pseudomonadota; class Gammaproteobacteria; order Burkholderiales; family Burkholderiaceae; genus Paraburkholderia. The sequence continues at coordinate 2,028 of NZ_DASZJJ010000130.1, forward strand.
GCGGCGCGTCGAAGGCTTTGGCGCAGCTGCCGCTTTTTCTGCCTCCTGGACGTCGGGCGTTTCGGGCGTGTCACCTTCCTCGTCCGCTTCATCGTCCAGATCCGCGGCGATGGCGAGCGGATCGGGCACTTCCGCTTCGTCGGCCTCATCAGCCTCATCGGCCTGCTGCGCGTGGGCTGCGGCGCTCGCCACCAGCGCCTTGCGCGCAAGCGACGGCAGCGACTTGAGCGCCGCCGCCGCGACCACCGTCTCGTCGGCGATCTCTTCGGCCACGCCGCCTTCGTCGTCCGTCAAGGCGCGCTCGACATGCGCCGGGAAATAAGCCTTGTCGCCCAGATGCCGCCCGCCGCGCACCATCGCGAGATTCACGCAGACGCGCCCGCCCAGCGCCACCACCGCGAGGATATCGACATCGCTCTCGCTGCCGGTCTCGATTGCCTGCTGATGCAGCACGGTGGACAGCGAACTCATCTGGTTGCGCACCGCCGCGGCCTGCTCGAACTTCAGCTCGGCGGCGAAGGCGTGCATCTTCGTCTCCAGTTCCTTCATCACCTCGCCCTGACGCCCAAGCAGGAAACGCGACGCATTGCTCACATCGCGCGCGTAATCCTCCTGGCTGATCGCGCCCACGCACGGCGCCGTGCAGCGCGCGATCTGGTGCAGCAGACAGGGCCGCGTGCGGTTGTTGAACACCGAATCCTCACAGGTGCGCAACTGGAACACGCGCTGCAGGATCTGAATGCTTTCGCGCACGGCGTAAGCGCTCGGGAACGGGCCGAAGTACTGGTTGTTGCGATCGACCGCGCCACGGTAATACGCCATGCGCGGAAACTTGTGGCCCGTCAGTTTGAGGAACGGATAGGACTTGTCGTCGCGAAACAGGATGTTGTAGCGCGGCGCGAGCGCCTTGATGAGGTTGTTTTCGAGCAGCAGCGCCTCGGCTTCCGAGCGCGTGACCGTGGTCTCGATGCGCGCGATGCGCGTGACCATCATGGCGATGCGCGGTGAAAGCTGCGTCTTGGTGAAGTAGCTCGAAACCCGCTTCTTCAGGTCGCGCGCCTTGCCTACATAGAGCACCGCATTCTGCGCGTCGTAGTAGCGATAGACGCCTGGCAGATGCGGCAATTGCGCCAGCACCTCTTTCGGGTCGAAAACGTCGGGGTCGGTCGAAGCGGTCATCCAGTGTGGGGGCGTTGGGTTTGCGGCAAGCCGTGCCGCGTACGCGACGCCGTCATGCGGGTGTCCTAGAATCGCAAGTTTAGATCATTCCGCGCGGCCCCGAACCCGCTCGCCCGCCGCCTGGCCGCCTTGCTGGCAGGCGCGCGTGCGATCCTGCCGTCGGCGCCGCCGGCCCCGCCCCTCGCTTATCGCGTCCGCCCGCCACTATGCCCCACGCCTCAAGCCGCCCCGCCGACGCACCCGCGCACGAACCGGCGCCCCCGCAAGCCGGCCCGTCCTCGACGCGCATTGCCTGCGATCTCTTCTGCGCCGTGATCGACAATTTCGGCGACATCGGCGTGTGCTGGCGACTCGCGCGCCAGCTCGCGCACGAGCACGACTGGGAAGTGCGCCTTTTCGTCGACGATCTAGCGTCCTTCCAGCGGCTGTACCCCACACTCGATCCGCAGCGCGCGACGCAGACCGTCGAAGGCGTGGTCGTCGAACACTGGCACGAGCCCACGCACGCAGGCGAGACCCTGCAGATCGCCGATGTAGTGATCGAGGCCTTCGCCTGCGAATTGCCGCCGGTTTATGTGGCCGCGATGGCGCAGCGCGGGCGCAAGCCGGTCTGGTTCAACCTCGAATATCTGAGCGCCGAGGACTGGGTGGCCGACTTCCATCTGCGCCCTTCGCCGCACTCGCGTTATCCGCTGCTCAAGCACTTCTTTTTCCCGGGTCTCGGCAAGGGTACGGGCGGCGTGTTGAAGGAACGCGATCTGGATGCGGCGCGCACGGCATTCGAAGCGTCGCACGAGGCACGCGAGGCGTGGTGGCAAAGCGTGACGGGCGGCCCGCCGCCGGGGCCCGAGGCCACCGTGATCTCGCTGTTCGCCTACGAAAATCCCGCCGTGGACGCGCTGCTCGAACAATGGCGCGACAGCCCGACGCCCGTCGTCCTGCTGGTGCCGCAAGGCCGCATCTCCGGGGCGCTGGCGCGCTTTTTCGGCGTCGAGTCGTTCGGCGCGGGCATGCGCGCCGAGCGCGGCGCGCTGACCGCGCACGGCCTCGCCTTCACGGAGCAACGCGGCTACGACGCGCTGCTGTGGGCCAGCGACCTCAATTTCGTGCGCGGCGAAGATTCGTTCGTGCGGGCGCAATGGGCGGCGCGCCCGTTCGTCTGGCACATCTACCCGCAGGGCGACGACGCCCATCTGCCCAAACTCGACGCGGCGCTCGAGCATTACGCCAGCACGCTCGGCGAAGCGCCCCGGCGCGCGCTCGAACAGTTCTGGCACGCCTGGAACGGCAACGGCGCGCACCCTGCAAAAGCATCCGACGCCCGCGCGAACTGGAGCGAATTTGCCCGCCATTTGCCCGCCTACAAGGCGCGCGCGCAGGCGTGGGCACAGGAACTCGCACAGGTCGGCGATCTCGGCGGAAATCTAGCCGAATTCGCAAAAAGTCAGTTAAAATAAGCGGTTACCCGACGGCAGCCGTCTCAAGCGGTCTCAAGCGCTTCGATTGCATCAGAGTCTGCCTTGAATGCCGTTCCGGCCCGCAATCGGTTGAAAAATCGATGAAAAAGGCGAGCGGAACCGGCGAAGCGAACCGCTTGCGACGTTTGCCGTCGCGCACACTTGAAGCTATTTAATCTGTAATCTGGACAGGACAGTTTTTTATGAAGACCGCACAGGAACTCCGCGTCGGCAACGTCGTCATGATCGGCAACGACGCCATGGTCGTGCAGAAGGCCGAGTACAACAAGTCGGGTCGTAACTCGGCTGTCGTGAAGATGAAGTTCAAGAACCTGCTGACCGGCGCAGGCATGGAAACCGTGTACAAGGCCGACGACAAGTTCGACGTCGTGGTGCTGGAACGCAAGGAAGTGACCTACTCGTACTTCGCTGACCCGATGTACGTGTTCATGGACGCCGACTACAACCAGTACGAAGTCGAAGGCGAGATGATGGGCGACGCCCTCAACTACCTCGAAGACGGCATGGCTTGCGAAGTCGTGTTCTACAACGAGAAGGCCATCTCGGTCGAACTGCCGACGGTCCTCGTGCGCGAAATCACGTACACGGAACCGGCTGTCAAGGGCGACACGTCGTCGGGCAAGGTCCTGAAGACCGCCAAGCTGAACACCGGCTTCGAACTGCAAGTGCCGCTGTTCTGCAACATCGGCGACAAGATCGAAATCGACACGCGTACGAACGAGTACCGCAGCCGCGCATAAGCCCGAGTGCGGCGCCCTGGGCGCCGCGCGGCAGCGCGAAAGCAGCCGCAATGCAATTTTCCATGCGTGGCGGATGCAATCGTGAAAGCGCCCCTTTGGGCGCTTTTTCTTTTTTTCCCGAGCGTGTATGTTTGTGACTGCATGGGAAAAGCTTACCGGTTTAGCAGTCGCTTAAAATCCCTGTACGTTCCAGCGGCAAGGCCAGGTGCTCATGGCATGGTTCCTGCTGATTTCGTTTTGAGATAGCGCGCGAGCGCCCTTCCACCGAAACCAGGAGAGCCATATGAACAATGACATCGCGGCAGGCAAGTGGAAACAGATGATCGGCAAGGCCAAGGCTGCATGGGGCGAGTTGACGGACGACGAGCTCACCAAGGCCGAAGGCCATCTCGATCGTCTCGCAGGGCTGATCCAGGAGCGTTACGGCAAGACGCGTGACGAAGCGGAACGGGAAGTGAAGCGCTGGTTCGATGCGCATCGTCCGATTGACGACTAAGCGATTGGATTGAGCCGGCGAACAGAGGTTACCAAGTCAGTCCGCGGCGACCGCGCTTTATGCCGGTTGCCGACGGACTAACAGCAGCATGGGGGTAGTACGGCCCGAACGCCGCAATCGCGCGGCGTCCCGGGTCTGCGCGGAAGTACGGCGCGACTGGTGTGCGGGCGTTCGACGCGGGATTTGACGCGTCATGACCACGCCGCAGCCAGCGCCGCCTGCCACGCGTCAATCTGGGGAGGACCGGAACTGAACAATCTGATTCGAGACACGCAGGTAGTCTCGGTGACTAATTCCGCATCGTTCGTATCGTGCGCCCTGTCGCGCCGCTACGTCGCGCCCGCCGCCCTGTGTGGCGACACGGCGTGCACGGTCGCGTCGGTCCGGCCGCTTTGCGCCCTGCTTTTCGCCCCGCTCCTTGCACATCGGTAAGCCGATTCCGCCATGCCACACGCCCTGATTGTCGAAGACGATCCTAATAGCCTGTCAGGTCTTTCCGCCATCCTGGCCGCCGATGGTTTTTCCGTCGATACCGCCGCCACGCTGGCCGACGCGCGCGCCGCACTCGGACGTTTCATCCCCGATGTCGTGCTCGTCGACCTGAATCTGCCCGACGGCAGCGGCCTCGAACTGCTGCCTCACCTGCCCGCCCAACCGCCAGGCGGCGCGCTGCCCGTGATCGTGATGACCGGCAATGCGACTGTCGAAAGCGCGATCGAAGGCCTGCGCCACGGCATCTGGGACTATCTGCTCAAGCCCGTCAACATTCCGCGTCTGCGCAGCCTGCTGGCGCGGATTCCGCGGCCGTACGAGCTGACCGAGGAAGTCCGCACGCTGCGCGAAAGCCTTCGCCTGCTCGGCCGCTTCGGCCCGATGCTTGGACGCAGCAGCGCGATCCAGCACGTCTACGACGCCATCGAGCAACTCGCGCCCACCGAATCGGCGATCCTCGTGCATGGCGAGCCCGGCACCGGCAAGGAAGTCGCGGCGCGCGCCATTCACTTCAACAGCCCGCGCAAGGCGAAGCCCTTCGTCGCGGTCAATTGCGCCGCCATCCCGGAGGGCCTCATCGAGAGCGAGCTCTTCGGCCATGTGAAGGGAGCCTTCACGGGCGCCGT
>NZ_DASZJJ010000131.1:0-22712 GCF_035948235.1 Paraburkholderia sp.
AGGGTGGTCCCGCTGATTTTGTTTGCAAGCGTGTTACCAAAGACGGGGCTCGATTTGAAGCATAGCCGAGCGACCATTAGTTCTGGTTAATCCCTTTGCTGACAGGGACTTGGAGGCAGAATGCACCCGCCGTTAACCGAAACTAATGGCACCCGTTAACCGGTACTAATGGTGCTCCCCATTCTTCGTCGAAATCCTCGAACGGTCTTACTCGACCGTTACCGATTTCGCCAGATTCCGCGGCTTGTCCACATCGGTGCCACGCGCGCTGGCCGTGTGATACGCGAGCATCTGCAGCGGCACCACGTGCAGGATCGGCGACAGCAGGCCGTAGTGCTCCGGCATACGGATCACATGAATGCCCTCTTCGCTCGTGATGTGCGTATCCGAATCGGCGAACACATAAAGCTGGCCGCCGCGTGCACGCACTTCCTGCATGTTCGACTTGAGCTTCTCCAGCAGCGCGTCATTCGGCGCGACCGTCACCACCGGCATGGCTTCCGTCACCAGCGCGAGCGGGCCGTGCTTGAGTTCGCCCGCCGGGTACGCTTCTGCGTGGATGTAGGAGATTTCCTTGAGCTTGAGCGCGCCTTCCAGCGCGATCGGGTAATGCAACCCGCGGCCCAGGAACAGCGCGTTTTCCTTGCGCGCGAACTCTTCCGACCACGCGATGATCTGCGGCTCCAGCGCCAGCACGCCGTTGAGCGCCGCCGGCAGGTGGCGCAGCAGCTTCAGGTACTCCGCTTCCTGCTCCGCATTCACATGGCCGCGCAGCTTGCCCAGCGTCACCGCGAGGATGAACAGGCCGACGAGCTGAGTGGTGAACGCCTTGGTCGACGCCACGCCGATTTCGCGGCCCGCGTGCGTGAGCAACTTGAATTCGGTGAGACGCACCATCGCGCTCGTCGCCACGTTGCACACGGCCAGCGTGTGTTCCATGCCGAGCGACTGCGCGTGCTTGAGCGCCGCGAGCGTGTCCGCCGTTTCGCCCGACTGCGAGATCGTCACGACCAGCGAACGCGGGTTCGGCACCGATTCGCGGTAGCGGTATTCGCTGGCGATTTCCACATCGGTACGGATCTTCGCGACCGTTTCCAGCCAGTACTTGGCCGTGAGGCCCGCGTAGTAGCTGGTGCCGCAGGCGAGGATCAGGATGCTGTCGATGCCCTTGAAGACTTCACCGGCGTTGTCACCGAAGAGCACCGGATCGAACGCTTCGTCCAGCGCCGGAATCGTGTCCGAAATCGCGCGCGGCTGCTCGAAGATTTCCTTCTGCATGTAGTGGCGATACGGGCCAAGATCGACCGCGCCGCCATACGCCTGCACGTCGCGCGATTCACGCGTCACCAGATTGCCCGCGCGGTCGGCGATACGCACGCCTTCGAGCGAGATCTCGCAGACGTCGCCCTCTTCCAGATAGCTGATGCGGTTCGCACTGCCCGCGATCGCCAGCGCGTCCGAAGCGATGAAGGACTCGCCTTCGCCATAGCCGACCACGAGCGGCGAACCCGCGCGCGCTCCCACCACCACATGCGGCTGGTCCTTGTGCACCACGCCGATCGCATACGCGCCCGCCAGTTGCTGCACGGCTTCGCGCACGGCGGCAAACAGGTCGCCCTTGTAAAGGCTGTGGATCAGGTGAGCGATGACTTCGGTGTCGGTCTGCGAGACGAACTCGTAGCCCTTCGCGCGCAGCATTTCGCGCAGCGCTTCGTAGTTCTCGATGATGCCGTTGTGCACGATCGCCATCGTGTCGCGCGAGAAGATCGGGTGCGCGTTGTTGACGGTCGGCGCGCCGTGCGTGGCCCAGCGCGTATGCGCGATGCCGGTCACACCTTCGAAATGCGCCTCGCGCACCTGCTCGTCGAGTTCGGCCACACGCGAGACGCTGCGCACGCGGTGCGGGCCCTGCGCCGTGACGGTGGCCACGCCGCACGAGTCGTAGCCGCGGTATTCGAGCCGCCGCAGCCCTTCGATAAGAACGGGAACGATATTACGTTGCGCTACTGCGCCGACGATGCCGCACATGGAGTTCGATCCTTTGCAATGAGAGGCGGGGCGGCAAGCGCTGCGCTTGTGACGCTCAAAACGCGCGCCGCCCGGTTTGTTCTGCCGTTCAGCTTTTCTTTTTCACCGGCCGAACGTAGCCGCTTTTTTCGATCTGGGTCTTTTCGTTGAGGACGAGCGCGCCTTCGGCCACGTCCTTCCAGACCGTGGTGCCCGCCGCGATGGTCACGCCGCGGCCCACGCGCACCGGCGCGACCAACTGCGTATCCGAGCCGACAAACACCTGATCCTCGATCACGGTGCGATGCTTGTTCGCGCCGTCGTAGTTGCAGGTGATGGTGCCCGCGCCGATATTCACGCCCGCGCCCACATCGGCGTCGCCGATATAGCTGAGGTGGTTCGCCTTCGAACCGGGACCAATATTGGCGTTCTTCACCTCGACGAAATTGCCTACGTGGACTTCGTCGGCGAGCTGCGCGCCCGGGCGCAGACGCGCATACGGACCCAGCACGGCATTCGCGCCCACCTGCGCGCTTTCGATATGCGTATAGGCGTCCACGCGCGTGCCCGCGCCGATCACCGCATCGCGGATCACGCAGTTCGGGCCAATGCGCACGTTATCGCCCAGCGTCACGCTGCCTTCGAACACGCAGTTCACGTCGATGAACACATCGCGCCCGCAGCTCATCGAGCCGCGCAGGTCGAAGCGCGACGGATCGGCGAGCGTAACGCCCGCGACGAGCAGGTTATCGGCAGCGTTGCGCTGGTAGACGCGTTCGAGTTCCGCGAGCTGCTGCTTGCTGTTCACGCCGAGCGTTTCCCATTCCTCGTCGGGCTGCGCCGTGACGACCGGATGGCCGGACGCAATCGCCGCTTCCACGACATCGGTGAGGTAATACTCGCCCTGGGCGTTGTCGTTGCCAAGCGCCGCGAGCCAGCCCGCGAGCGGCGCGGTAGGCGTGACGATGATGCCGGTGTTGATCTCGTCGATCAGGCGTTCGTCGTCGGTTGCGTCCTTCTGCTCGACGATGCGCACGACCGAGCCGGTCGCGCCGCGCACGATGCGGCCATAACCCGTGGGGTTATCGAGCGTCACCGTGAGGATGCCGTAGGCGTTCGCGCCCGCAGCGTCGGTCAGGCGCTTGAGCGTGGATGCACGCGTGAGCGGCACGTCGCCATAGAGCACGAGCGTGGGCACGGACGGGTCGAGCAGCGGCAGCGCCTGCGCGAGCGCATGGCCGGTGCCGAGCTGCTGCTCCTGCACGGCGAACTGCACATCGGGCGCGCCAACGGCCGCGCGCACGGCGTCGCCGCCATGACCGATCACGACTACGAGGCGCGAAGGCGCAAGACTGCGGGCAGTGTGGATAACGTGCGAGAGAAGCGGCTGACCGGCGAGCGGGTGAAGCACTTTCGGCAGCGCGGAGTGCATGCGTTTGCCCATGCCTGCCGCGAGGATCACGATGTTCATTGCATCGGTGACTTGAGAGGGAATGAAGCGTTCGATTCTAGCATGTGGGCTATCCCCAAAAAGCCCTGCCAGCAGGCTCTGTCGGCCGATTAGAACACTCTTTTACACACTTCTTTCAGGCGTAAAAAAGGCGGCCGGAGGTTCTTCACCTGCGACCGCCTGGGGTCCGATGCGCTTTTTGAAAGCGCTTATCGATTGAATGTCGATTGAATGCCCGATCAGATTTCGTCGAACGGACGGAACTGGATCGTCGCGCCTTCGGCGGGCGGCGTCGTTTCGGTCGAGCACGGATCGTCGTCGAAGGCGATATCGCCATTCGGATCGGCTTCGCCCGTGGTGTGCAGGCCCTTGAAGTCGAACAGCGACGCGTCCATCAGATGCGAAGGCACCACCTTGCCAAGCGCGTTGAACATGTTCTCGACGCGACCCGGGAAGCGCTTGTCCCACTCGCGGATCAGCGCCTTCATTTCCGCGCGCTTGAGGTTCGGCTGGCTGCCGCACAGATTGCACGGAATGATCGGGAATTCGCGCAGTTCGGCGTACTTCTCCAGATCGACTTCCTTCACGTAGGCAAGCGGGCGGATCACGATGTTCTTGCCGTCGTCGGACTGCAGCTTGGGCGGCATGCCTTTGAGCTTGCCGCCGTAGAACATATTGAGCAGCAGCGTTTGCAGGATGTCGTCGCGATGGTGGCCGAGCGCGATTTTCGTCGCGCCCAGTTCGCCCGCCACGCGGTACAAAATGCCGCGGCGCAGACGCGAGCACAGCGAGCACGTGGTCTTGCCCTCGGGCACGAGGCGCTTGACGATGCTGTAGGTATCCTGATTCTCGATGTGATACGGCACGCCGATCTTGTCGAGATACGCGGGCAGGATGTGCTCCGGGAAGCCCGGCTGCTTCTGGTCGAGATTCACGGCGACGATCGAGAAGTCGATCGGCGCGCGCTCGCGCAGACGCATCAGGATGTCGAGCATCGCGTAGCTGTCCTTGCCGCCGGACAGACAGACCATGACCTTGTCGCCGTCCTCGATCATGTTGTAGTCGCCAATCGCCTGGCCGACCTGACGCACGATGCGCTTGAACAGCTTGTTGTTCTCGTAGGCGTCCTTCTGCTCGCGCCGGGTGAGCGCGGGGCGGCCTTCGCCTTCGGCCTGCTTCATTTCAGCCTGATCCTGATCCACGCTCAGCGTTTCGGGTGCGTTCATGGCTCAGTCCTCCTTGATGCGAAAGACTTCGACGCCCACCGCGTCGCAGTCCGCATAGACATCGGGCTTTTCGGTCGACACGCGCACCGCGCGCACCTGCTCGTGCGCGAGCAGCGCGCTGGCCAGATCGTCGACGAGCGTTTCCTGCAGATGGATGTGGCCCTGACCGATGCGTGCCGCGACGGTCGCGCGCATGTAGTCGTAATCGACGACTTCGCGCAGCTTGTCTTCGCGCGGCGTGGTCGAGGCGAGCGGCACATACAGATCGACGTTGATCACGACGCGCTGTTCGCCGCGTTTTTCGAAGTCATGCACGCCGATGTTGATGTGCACTTCGTAGTTGCGCAGGAAAAGGCGGCGGCAGTCGGCGAGCCGGGGATGCAGGAGTACGGCGGACATGTTCGTTCCAGTCGATAAAAGCGTGCGTTGCGTATGCGGCAGTGTTCAGCACGTCTCGCGGGCGCGAGCGCCCGGCGGGTCATACGGTTGATCTTGCAAAGCGCGCGGGCGGCAGGGTTGCTCGCCCGCCTGGCGCGGCGTTCGGGCCGGCGGGATCGCTCAGAACCGGCATGTCGCCAGATCCAATGATCCGTTGACCGGTCAGGCCGGCCGCCCCCGCCCCTGCCGGCCCAGCCGCACGCTCAGCGTGCGCTTGGGTAGGGGCAGCGGTAAATTCATTTAGTTGCGTTTCGTGGTGAACTCACACGAGGCGCGTCGATTCGTTCAGCCGCCGGTCAAAAACATCACGTCGCGCGGCAGCGGCACGAGATGCTGGCCGCCATCGACGACGAGCGTCGTGCCGGTCACGCCCGAAGCCTGCGCGAGATACAGCGCGGCTTCGACCAGATCACCCGGCCGCGACGCACGCCCCAGCGGCGTGACCTTGTGCGCGGCGGCAAAACCGTCCTGCGTCTGGTCGCCCGATTGCAGCGTGAGGCCCGGTGCGAGTCCCACCACGCGCAGCTTCGGCGCGAGCGCCTGGGCCAGCGCCACGGTTGCGTTCTGCAACGCGGCCTTGGTCAGCGTGTACGACAGGTAATCCGGATTCATGTTGTACAGCTTCTGGTCGAGCACGTTGATGACGCAGGTACGCAGCGTCTCGTCGTCCACGGCGGCTTCGGGCGTCGCGGCCCAGAGCGTGCGCGCCAGCACCAGCGGCGCGCCCACATTGATCGCCATCAGATGCTGCAGGCGCTCATAGCCCACATCGCGCGCCGTGTCTTCCTCGAAGCGCGACGCGTTGTTGAGCACGCATGCGGGCAGGCCCAGCGCCGCCACACAGTCCGGCACCAGTCGCGCCACTTGCGCCTCGTTGGCCAGATCGGCGTGCAGGGCGATTGCCCGACGGCCCATCGCACGGATTTCGGCGACGACTTCCTCGGCCTCGCCAGCCGATTCGCCGTAATGCACCGCGACGTCCCAGCCGCGCGCCGCAAAACCGATCGACAAGGCCCGGCCGATACGGCGCGCGCCGCCCGTCACCAGCACCACGCGCGCGGGGTCGGATGCCGATTTGCCCGCGTGTGCGATGGGTTGAATCTCGCGATCCGCTGCGCCGATGCCGGAAGATGCGCTCATTTACAATGCCGGGATGAATCCGAAAGCTCACGAACCCGCTAGTTTACCTGTTCCCGAGCCGATCGCGCTCGCGCAGTCCGAGGCGCTGGCCGCAACCCTGCGCGCGGAGATCGCCGCGGCGGGCGGCTGGCTGCCGTTTGACCGCTACATGGAGCGCGCGCTCTACGCGCCGGGACTCGGCTACTACAGCGGCGGCTCGCGCAAATTCGGCTTGCTCGCCGACGACGGCAGCGACTTCGTGACCGCGCCCGAAATGTCGCCGCTGTTCGCCGCTACGCTTGCGCGCGCAGTGGGCGAAGCGCTCGAAGCGAGCGGCACGCGCGCGTTGATGGAGTTCGGCGCAGGCACGGGACGGCTCGCGGCGGGCGTGATGCTCGCGCTCGAAGCGCTGGGCGTGCCGTTCGACTCGTATTCAATCGTCGATCTTTCCGGCGAATTGCGCGAGCGTCAGCGCGAGACCATCGCGCAGCGTGCGCCGCATCTGCTGGCGCGCGTCCAGTGGCTCGATGCCTTGCCCGAGCGTTTCGAAGGCGTGGTGATCGGCAACGAGGTGCTCGACGCGATGCCGGTGCGTCTGTTCGCGCGCAAGGATGCGGTGTGGCAAGAGCGCGGCGTGGCCGTAAGCGATCAAGGCTTCATGTTCGCCGACCGCCCCGCCATGAGCGGACTGGACGCCGGCTGGGCGCAAAACGTGCCGGGCAGCGTGCTCGCCGCCATCGACGGCAGCGACGATTACGTGGCGGAAACGCACGAAGCCGCGCTCGCCTTCACGCGCACGGTCTGCGCGATGCTCACGCGCGGCGCGGCGTTCTTCATCGACTACGGTTTTCCGGAAAGCGAGTATTACCACCCGCAGCGCGTGCAGGGCACGCTGATGTGCCACTACCGCCACCGCGCGCACGACGATCCGTTCCTCTATCCCGGCTTGCAGGACATCACGGCGCACGTCGAATTTAGCGGCATCGCCCAGGCGGGGGTGGAAACCGGCGCGGATCTGCTTGGCTACACTTCGCAGGCGCGCTTCCTGATGAACGCGGGCATCACCGAAGTGCTCGGCGAAATCGATCCGCGCGATGTCGTGCGCTTCATGCCCGCCGCGAATGCAGTGCAGAAGCTCGTTTCCGAAGCCGAAATGGGCGAGCTGTTCAAGGTGATCGCGTTCTCGCGCGGCATCGATTCGACCATCGCCGCTTTTGCGCGCGGCGACCGCAGCCACACGCTCTGAACGAGCCACACTGATCCACACCGGAACGCGCGCCCATGATCCGCTGGTTCATCACCACCTTCATCGCCGTCGCGATCCTGTCGGGCGCGCAGCCGTGGTTGCGCAAGCTCGGCATCGGACGACTGCCCGGCGACGTCACGCTGCGCCTGTTTGGCCGCGAGTATCCGCTGCCGTTCATGTCGACGCTGGTGTTGTCGATGGCGCTGTCGTTTATCGTGCGTGTGCTCTGAATCTCCGGGGCAAATGAAAAAGGCGCATGCGTGTGCACGCATGCGCCTTTTGTTTTCCTGCTCGATATCGCGGCTTCAGCTTTCGGCAGCCAAAGCCGCTTCCACCGATTCCACGCGGGCGCGGTGCACCGCGTCTTTGATCTTTTCCGCGACGTTTTTATCGGCGCTTGCCTCGCTCACTGTGCGCGCGATTGCACCTGCATCCACTGCGCGCGCCGCCACCAGCGCGACGCGCAGCCGCTCGGCCTGCGGATAAGGCGCGTTTTCCCAGTGCAGGCGTCCACGCAGATCGGATTCGCAGGCCTGCAATGCCTCGGCAAAACGCGCGGGCTTGCGCAGCGCATCGCTGCGTTCGAGCATGCGCACGAGCGCGGCCGCGCCCATATCCATCACGCGATGCACGTTGCCATGCTCGCGCGCGACCAGCAGCGCGAGATCGCGGCATTCGTTGGGCACGCGCAAGCGGTCGCACAACGGCTTGAGCAGATCGACGCTGCGGCCTTCGTGGCCGATATGGCGCGGCAGCACGTCCTCGGGCGTGGTCGCCTTGCCCAGATCGTGCGTGAGCGCGGCGAAGCGCACGGGCAGCGTATAGCCCTGCGCGGCGGCATGGTCGATCACCATCATCACGTGCACGCCGGTATCGACTTCCGGGTGATAGTCCGCACGCTGCGGCACGCCGAAGAGGCTGTCGACCTCCGGCATAACACGCGCGAGCGCGCCGCATTCGCGCAGCACCTCGAACATGCGCGACGGCTTCGCTTCCATCAGGCCGCGCGAGACTTCCTGCCAGACGCGTTCGGGCACGAGCGCGTCGACTTCACCCGATGCCACCATCGCGCGCATGAGCGCGAGCGTTTCGGGCGCGATGGTGAAATCGGCGAAACGCGCGGCGAAGCGTGCCAGGCGCAAGATCCGCACGGGATCTTCCAGAAACGCATCGCTCACATGACGGAACACGCGCGCTTCCAGATCCTTCGCGCCGCCGAACGGATCGACTACCGGCCCGGTCAGTACGCCGCCGGGCTGCACCTCGCGCGCCATCGCGTTGATCGTCAGATCTCGCCGCGCCAGATCCTCTTCGAGTGTCACGTCGGGCGCGTAGAAGAACTGGAAGCCGTGATAGCCCGCGGCGGTCTTGCGTTCGGTGCGCGCGAGCGCGTACTCCTCCTGGGTTTCGGGATGCAGAAACACCGGAAAATCCTTGCCCACTGGACGATACCCCTGGGCCGCCATCTGCTCGGGCGTGGCGCCCACCACGACGTAATCGCGGTCGCGCACCGACAGGCCGAGCATCTCGTCGCGGATCGCACCGCCTACGACATAGATCTTCATGCGGCGGCGCCGTCCTCGGGCTCGTCGTAGCCGATTCGATTCGTTTCCTTGCGCGCAGCCTCGATCCACGCGGCCACGGCGGGCAGCGCGCTCACGCGTGCGGCGTAAGCGGCGGCCTTCGGCGAAAGCGGCGGCGCATAGCTGTTGAAACGCATCACGACCGGCGCGTACATCGCATCGGCAATGCCGAACTCGCCGAACAGGAACGGGCCACCGCTCACGTCGAGGCAGGCGTTCCAGAGCGCGTCGATACGCGCGACATCGGCAAGCGCGCCGGGCGTGGCGCCCGCGCCGGGCTTCGAGGTGCGGATCGCCATCGGCATACGCGTGCGCAGCTCGGCAAAGCCCGAGTGCATTTCGGCGCTTACGCTGCGCGCCTGGGCGCGTGCGTTCGCATCGCGCGGCCACATGGCGTGCTGCGGGAAGCGCTCGGCCAGCGTTTCGGCGATCGCGAGCGAATCCCACACCGCCGCGCCGTCGTCGCTAACGAGACACGGCACCTTGCCGGACGCCGAAAACGACAGGATCGCGCTCTTCGTGCCGGGCTGGTCGAGTTCGATCATCACCTCTTCGAAGGGGATGCCGAAATGCGTGAGCAGCAGCCAGGGACGCATCGACCACGACGAATAGTTTTTGTCTCCGATGACGAGCTTCATAAGGAACGTTGGACGGTAATGGGTTGAATGGGTAGGCCTAGCGCCCCGCGCTCGCGCGGAAAATGTTCAGACGCGAGCGCAGCGACGCATCGGCGAGATAAAGCGGCGCGATGGTTTCAATGCTCGCCGGTTCGATGCCCAGTTCCGGCGCGAGCGGCCCGCTCAGCACGCTATCGACTTTCATCGAATCGAGATTGTCGCGCGTGAGCACCGGCTCTCCCGGCGCGAGTTCGAACGAAAATGCCTGCAGCCGCGCGAACGCATTGGGCAGCCGCACGATCCGCGCATGCCGGCCGATCACTTCGCCGCAATACTGCACGAGCTGTTCGAGCGTATAGACCGTTGGGCCGCCGAGTTCGTAAGTGTGCCCGCTCGCGGCGTCGAGATCGAGCACATTGACGATCGCTTTTGACACGTCGCCCACATACACGGGCTGGAATTTCGCATCCGGCATGGCCAGCGGGATCATCGGGAAGAGCTTTTGCAGCACGGCGAAGCGGTTCAGGAAGTTGTCCTCGGGACCGAACACCACGGACGGCCGCAGGATCGTGGTGGCCAGTGCCGTGGCTGCGTGCACGGCTTTTTCGCCATCGCCCTTGGAACGCAGATACATGCTCGGCCCGCGCGGATCGGCGCCCAGCGCACTCATGTGGATAAGCCGATGCACGCCCTTGCCCTCGCAGGCGGCAACGATTTTGGTGGGGAGTTCGACGTGCAGTTTGGCGAAGCCCGCGCCGTACGGGTCGCCGTGACCGCCGTGCAGCGTGCCGATCAGGTTGATGACGGCGTCGGTGCCTTCCACGAAACTCGCCAGCGCGACCGGATCGGTCACGTCGGTTTCGATCACATCGATGGGAAGCAGGGTGAGGTGGCTGGCCGAGGCGCGCCGCCGGGTGGCGACGCGGACATCCTTGCCGGCCTCAACTAGCGCGTTGACGAGGTGGCTGCCGATGAATCCCGAACCGCCGATGACCGCGATGGCTTGATGTCGCATCTCCGACCTCCTCGTGAGCTGGGCGACGCGGCGTCAGGTTCACGAGCGGGTCCGGCGGCTCGTGCGAGGCGCTCCGTCAGTTGCAGGGAGCGCGCCGCACGGCGTCAAGTCGGCTTAGGGTGAGATAAAGCCGAGACGCGCCTTGAGCGATTGCGGACGGCCTTCGAACAGTGCCGCGTAGTAGACCGTGTTCGACAACACGTTTTTCACGTAATCGCGGGTTTCCTGGAACGGAATGGTTTCCGCGAAGATGGCCCCTTCAACGCCGCCCTGCAGGGTGGAGCGCCAGGCGCGCGGGCGTCCGGGCCCGGCGTTGTAACCGGCCGTGGCAAGCACGGCAGAGCCATCGAACTGATTGTAGATCATCGACAGATAGTTCGTTCCGAGCAGGATGTTGGTGTCGAGATCGTTGAGCTGGTCGCGCGAGAGCGGGCCCAGTCCAATCTTCTTCGCGACCATCTGCGCCGTGGCCGGCATGATCTGCATCAGGCCGCTCGCGCCCACGCCGGATTTGGCGTTGAGAATGAAGCGCGACTCCTGGCGAATCAGGCCATAGGCCCATTCGACGTCCAGACCGTTGGTTTGCGCGTCGCGCTCCACCACGTCGCGGAACGGCGCGATGTAGCGCAGCGAGAAGTCATGCTCGCTCACCGTGCGATCCGCCGTGTTGACGGTGCGGTCGAGCAGCTGGATGCGCTTCGCGTATTCGGCCGTGGCCAGCAACTGGCGGTCGCTCATGCCGCGCAGCGGCCAGTTCCATTCGCGATTGCCTTCCAGACGCAGATTGAGCGCGTAGAAACGCTGCGCGAGCGCAAAGCCCGGCGTCTGCGCGACCTGGGCGATGTCGGCGTCGCTGACGGTGGTTTTCGGCGGGATCGTGATCTTCTGGCCAAGCTCTTCGGTGGCAAGCTGGCCGTAGAAGTTATAGCCCTGCGAGATCGACGCGAATTCCTGGTTCGCCTGGCCGGTTTCGCCCGCCTGCTTGAGCGCGCGCGCGTGCCAGTAGACCCAGGTGGGCTGCGCGCGCAGCGCGGCCGGCATCTGCTCGATCGACCAGCGCACCATGGTCCAGTCGCCGCCCAGCAGCGCGGCGCGCGTGCGCCATTCGTAAGCCGGATACGAGAGCGGTGCATTGGCCGACAGGCGATACCAGTCGAGCGAGCCCGGCATGCGCTTCTGGGCCGCCTGATAGCCGATCGTGCCCCAGCCCATCGCGCGCTCCGGCGAGGTAAGCGTGGGCGCGACCGCCGCGAAGGTGGACGCCGTCATGGCCGGGTCGTTGCGCGCCATCACCGTGACGGCGAGCAGCGCGAGTTGATGCGATTGATCGTCCGCGCCAACGCCGCGCGCGAGCGTGAGCGGCGGCGAGCTGACCGCCTGGCTGAACGCCGCGGGGTCCGGGCGTTGCGCAAGCGCGTCGAGCAGCTTCGCGCCCGTCGAGGTCTGGTTCTGCTCGTAGGCGATGCGGATCTGCTGCCAGACGTCGTTGCTGGTGAACTGGTTCTTGATGGCGAGCGCCGTGATCAGGTCGACGCAGCCGTCGCCGTAATAGCGCGGCTCGGTGAGCAGCGCGCGTGCGTCGTCGGCGACATTGTCGCCACGCGCCGCACGCGACTCCAGCGCGTAGCACTTCACCTGCGTGTCATCGTTGAGCACGAAACGCGTGTACTGCTTGTCGAAGTTCGCCCAGTCGTGACGCGCGCCCAGCACCAGCAGATAGTCGTTGCGCAGACGGTCGGCGATGGCCTCGCCGTCGTGGCGCGACAGGAACGACAGCACGGGCGCGTCGGGCGCGTCCACACGTGCATGGCCCTGCGAGTCGAACAGTTGCGGCTTGAGCTGGAAATACTCCAGATAAGACGGCGCCGGATAATCCGGAATCGACGCGGCGAGCTGCGCAGCGCGCCCCGCATCGTTGTTGCGCGCCGCTTCGCGAAGCTGGATGAAAGTCTGGTCGTCGGGCGTGAGCGTCGCTCCCACTGGCAGAGCGACGGGACGCACGGCATCGGCCGTGCTGCACGCGACGAGCGCCGCGGCGGTCAGTGCGAGACCGACCACGCGATATACTCGAACAAGGCGTTTGGACATCGTTATTTCTGGAGCGCGAGGTGAACCCAAGCATAGCACGCAACCCTTTGGCCGAAGCCAAAAAGACGTGGCGTTTACGGCTTCGTGAAGCCCGTCTGGCGGCCTCTTCCGACGGAATTGCGAACGCCGCGCTGACGGCAAATCTCGATGCACTCATCGCGCATCTCGCCCCCCCTTACGCCCCCCGCTCGATCGGCTTTTACTGGCCCTTGCCAGGCGAGTTCGATGCGCGCGAATGGATTGCCACCTGGCTCGCCGCCGATGCGTCGCGGCGCGCGGCCTTGCCCGCCATCCCGGAACGTCACACACCCTTGCAGTTCTATTCCTGGACGCCAGGCGCGGCGCTGCGCGAAGGCCATCACGGCATTCCCGAACCCGCCGCGCAGGACGCGCACAGCGCAGCGCTCCCCGACCTGCTGCTGGTGCCGTGCGTGGGCTTCGATCGCGCGGGTTATCGGCTGGGTTATGGCGGCGGTTATTACGACCGCACGCTGGCCGCCTGGCCCGCCGCAGAGCCGCCGCTCACGGTGGGCCTTGCGTATGAGGCCTGCCGCATCGACGATGGCGTGCTCGAACCGGAAGCGCACGATCTGCCGCTCGACGCCGTGGTCACCGATGCCGGCGCGCATCTTGCGGGGCGGCTGCGCGAGCGCTGATAGCCGCGCAACGCTGCACAATTCGCTGCACATTTCCTCGCCGTGCTTGCTGCTCGCCGCGTAGCGTTGCGCCTGGGGCAAACGCTTACGTAGAAATTGTCGATAATCTGTCGAGAAAGTCACTTGACCCCATCCGCCTGCCGGACCGGCGCACCGTTAGCGCCGTTGTCCGATAGCGGATTCCGAACATCATGCGCAATCCTGTTCCCCGTATCTATCCGCTCGGCGACGAGGCGCTCGTCTGCGAAGCGCCGCCGCCAGCCACGCTCGACGTGCAGCGCCGCATCTGGGCCGTGGCGGCACTTGCGCGCGGCTGGGACGCCGTGCGAGAAGTCGTGCCCGGCATGAACAACCTGACGATCACCTTCGATGCCCTGGGCGCCGACGCCGCCGCGTTGACGCAAGCGTTGGAAAAGGCGTGGCAGCAGGCCGACGCCGACGACGCGCTCAACCCCGACCCAGCAGAAGCCCGTATCGTCGACATCCCCGTGCGCTACGGCGGCGAGGCCGGTCCCGATCTGGGCGCCGTGGCCCGCCATACGGGTCTCGCGCCCGCCGACGTCGCCGCGCGCCACGCCGCTGGCGTCTACACGGTGTTCTTCCTCGGCTTCCAGCCCGGCTTCGCCTATCTGGGCGGACTCGACACCGCGCTGCATGCGCCGCGCCGCAGCGAGCCGCGTGTGGCCGTGCCGGCCGGATCGGTCGGCATTGGCGGCGCGCAGACGGGCATCTATCCCGCGAAGTCGCCGGGCGGCTGGCAACTGATCGGCCGCACCGCGCTCAATCTGTTCGATCCCACGCGCAATCCGCCCACCCTGCTGATGCCGGGCGACCGCGTGCGCTTCGTCATCGAGCACATCGGCGAAACCCACGACGAGGAGATCCGCGCATGATCGAAGTATTGCGTGCAGGTCTGCTCACCACCGTCCAGGATCTGGGCCGCCCCGGCTTCCGTCATCTGGGCGTCGCCGGCGGCGGCGCGCTCGACACGCTGGCGCTCGAAGTGGGCAACCGGCTCGTGGGCAACCGCCCCGACGCCGCGGGGCTCGAGATCACCTTCGGCCCGGTGACGCTGCGCTTCGCGCGCGCCACGCGCGTGGCCATCACCGGCACGGACTTCGGCGCGACGCTTAACGGCAAGCCGGTCTGGTCCTGGTGGAGCCTGCCGGTCGCGGCGGGCGAGGAACTCGTGCTCGCGGGCGCGAAGCGCGGCATGCGCGCCTACGTGAGCGTGGCGGGCGGCATCGACGTTTTGCCCATGCTCGGCTCGCGCAGCACCGATCTCGCGGCCGGTTTCGGCGGCCTGGCGGGGCGCGCGCTCAAGGACGGCGACCGCCTGGCCACGGGTGCGTCGTTCGCGCCGGGTGGCGAACGCGCGTCGCTGGCGCCGGGCGCGCCCGCGTTCGGCGTGAAGGCGCCGGCGCAATGCAACTTCGTTTATGTCGACGAGCCAGCCCGGCGCGGCCGTCACCCCGAAGGCGTGCTGTGGGCCATACCGGTACGCGTGTTGCGCGGTCCCGAATACGACAGTTTCACGGCCGATGCACAACGCGCCTTCTGGTCCGACGAGTGGGTGGTCACGCCCAACAGCAACCGCATGGGCTACCGGCTCGAAGGCACGCCGCTCGCGCGCGACTCGCAGGCGGCGAGCACGGACCTGCTCTCGCACGCGGTGCTGCCCGGCACCATCCAGGTGCCGCCGAACGGCCAGCCCATCGTGCTGATGGGCGATGCGCAGACCACCGGCGGCTATCCGAAGATTGGCGCCGTGATTCGCGCGGATCTGTGGAAGCTCGCGCAGGTGCGGCTTGCATCCGGTTTGCGCTTCGTCGAGACCACGCCGGCCATCGCCCGTCACGCCTTGCAGGAAGAGCGCGCCTATCTGCGCCAGATCGACACGGCGATCGCCATGCAGGACGAGCGCCGCGCGCGCTAACGGGACGCCGGGCGCGGCCGTAAACACGTACAGCGCATCCAGAACAACAAACCAGAAAGCGTTGGCGACAACGCTGCACACGCTATCCAGGCGCCGCCGACCGGGACCGGGCTGTCGGGCGGCGCCACGCAATACGGAGAGAACCACCATGACCATCATCGATCTGAACGCCGACCTCGGCGAAGGCTGCGGCTCCGACGAGGCGCTCCTCGACCTCGTGAGTTCGGCCAATATCGCCTGCGGCTGGCACGCGGGCGGCGCCAACGCGATGCGCGAATGCGTGCGCTGGGCCGTCGGCAAAGGCGTGTCGATCGGCGCGCATCCGAGCTTCAACGATCCCGAGAATTTCGGCCGCAAGGAGATGGATCTGCCCGCCGGGGAAATCTACGCGGGCGTGCTTTACCAACTGGGCGCGCTGTCGGCGATCGCGCAGGCCGAGGGCGGCCGTATCGCGCACGTGAAGCCGCATGGCGCGCTCTACAACCAGGCCGCGCGCGACGCGAAGATCGCCGACGCGATCGTGTCCGCCGTGCATGACTTCGATCCGTCGGTGACGGTGTTCGCGCTCGCGGGCAGCGGGCTGGTGAGCGCCGCGCGCGAGGCGGGACTCGTCGCCATCGAAGAAGTGTTCGCCGACCGCGGCTATCGCGCCGACGGCTCGCTCGTGCCGCGCAGCGAGCCCGGCGCCCTGCTCGACGACGAAGATACGGTGCTTGCACGTACCCTCGCGATGATCCGCGAGCAGCGCGTGCAGGCGGTTGACGGCGCGTGGGTGCCGCTCAACGCGCAGACCATCTGCCTGCACGGCGACGGCCCGCACGCGCTGGCGTTCGCGCGGCGCATCCGCGCGGCGCTCGACGAAGCGGGTATCGGCGTGCGCGCGGCGGGCACGGCCTGAAAACCTCCGGTTGCATCAAGGACGCGCGATTTCCGGCAGTTCCCGCATCGCCTCGATGAAGCTCGGGAAATGCCGCGCCACCAGCGCGTGCGGCAGGATGTACTGCGGAAAGCTCACCGACGTGTTGTACGCATGGAGCACATGCATGCACAGGCCGATATCGTCGGCGAGCAGCAGCAGATTTTCGCCGCGCGTGCACGCCGCCAGCGTGAACAGCCCGTCTTCGTTGAACGACTTCGGCTCGAACGGCCCCGCCGCCCACAAACGCTTCGTATAGACGTAGCTGAAACCGTAGCCCAGATGGTTGTCGGCAAAGGCCGCGTGTTCGGTGGGGAAATTGAGCACCGTCATCGGCTGCGGGCTCCAGCGGAAATGCAACCCGCTCTTGCGCCGCGTGTCCCACCACGCGAACTTGCCGTACACGCGGCTATACAGAAAGAACGCGCTGAGCTTGATCATGTCCGCCTTCGCCGCCTTCATCTGGTGGAGCGTCGTGCGCAGATAGTTCGGCGCGTAGAACTCGTCGTCGTCGAAGTGGGCGATGATGTCGGCGCGCGCGAGATCCGCCGCGAGATTGCGCTTCTCGCCAATGCTCATGCGCCGCGACACATGCCGATAAACCACGCGCGGGTCGTTCAGGCTCATCATGAAAGCGCTTGGCGCGGCGCTGTCGTCGATCACGATCCATTCGCACGCGCCCACGTCCTGCTGCGCGAACGAGCGATAAGCGAACGGCAACATGGCTTCGCGCTGCCAGGTGGGTGTGATGACGCTGACGATGGGTGCGTCGATTCTGGCGATCGATGAATTCGGCATGATGCGTGAGGCAGAAGAGCGGAGGAAAACGCATCGTAGAAGCGCAGCACGCAAGCCGATATCGCATTCCAACTAAAGGCACTCGCATCGCTAGCGCTTTACGGCGCTCCGTCAACAAACACATCGCTTTCGAACTTTTTCGATGTCCAGCGCCCCGCTTAACCCGGATCGACCGTAAAGCCACGCTGACGCAGCAATTGCAGCACGCCTTTGCGCCCGCCCAGATGCAGCGAGCCGATCGCCACGAACAGCGGCTTGTTCGGTCCGGCGTACTGCTGCATGCGCGCGACGAAGCGCCGGTTGCGTTCGTAGACGATGCGGTTGTCCACCGTCGCCGCCACGCGCGGATCGTGCGCGAGCTTTTCGGTGCGGGCGTTTTCCCAGGCGGCAATCGCATCGGCGTCGCCCACGCGCCATAGGCGCAGCAGCGTCTGCACATCGGCGAGATTCTGCGCGGGCGTTTGCCCGAGATCCTGCGCCAGCATCTCGCGCTGCTGCGCGAGGTTGAGGTTCGTGAAGGCTCGCATCTGCTCGCCCAGCGTCTCCAGTCCCACGATGCGGCGGCCCTTCAGGCGCAGGTAGACGTTCTGCAGTTGCGCCTCGGTGCCGTACTCGGTTTGCAGGCCGGCGCTGAGCGAGTCATAGGTTTCCACCAGCAGCGAGGCCAGCCACGGCTTCATCTTGCGGATTTCGGCCAGCGCCTCGGGATTGCCGCGCAGACGTGCCGCCAGCTTCGCCCAGAGCGGCTCGGGCAACATCTGTTCGAGGCAGGGGCGGCGGCACACGCCATATTTCGAGACATCGTCCTGCGAAACCAGCAGATCGTCGGGCGACAGTTCGAGCGCGAGCGTGGGCGACGCGTTGAGCGCCGCGAGGATCGGCTGCCGGAACGGCTGGTTTGGTGGGTAATCGACCGGATCGCCCACATGGAGCGTGCCCAGCAGATAGATGGTGGTGGTGCCGCGCGTGGCGACATAGAACGGCATGCGCGCCGGTTGCGTGCGCACCGGGCCGCCAGCGGTCGTGCCGGAGGCGTAGCTGCGCATGGGCGGCGGCGAATGAAAGCCCGGCAGACCACCGCCAGAGGGCGCGCCACCAGAGGGAGCGCCGTGCGGCATCGGCACCGGCGGATTGACGCCTGGCGTCTTGGCGGCAGCGCCCGCGCCGAACGCGCGGGGCATGAAGCTACGGGAGACAGGCGCGCCAGACATCGAGGCGAGCCGCAGAGGACGGTCGAGCGAAGGCCCGAGCGCCACGGCGAGCGCGAGCGCCGCACCCATCGCGACGCGCGCCGTGCGCCCCCAGCGCCGGACCCACACACGCAATTTCAAAGCGGCGCGACGGCCGCCTCTACGTTGGCGGCGCGCAAAACGACGCGCCGCCGTCGCTTCAAGCATCCTTATTCCCCCACCTCCTCTGCACGATGGCAGGATACCTGACGCCCATCCACTTCGCGAAGTTGCGGCACTTCCTGACGGCAGCGTTCGATCGCATACGGGCAGCGCTGATGGAACGTGCAGCCCGACGGCGGATTGAGCGGCGACGGCAATTCGCCTTCGAGCTTGATCTTCACGCGGCGGTCTTCCTCGAAGATCGCGGGCGTGGCCGACAGCAACGAGCGCGTGTACGGATGGCGCGGCCGCCCGATCACGGTCTTCTTGTCGCCCAGTTCCGCGACGCCGCCCAGATACATCACCATCACGTCGTCGGCGACATGCTCGACCACGGCCAGGTTGTGCGAGATGAACACGTAGCTGGTGCGGAACTGCTCCTGCAGATCCATGAACAGATTCAGAATCTGCGCCTGGATCGACACGTCGAGCGCGGAGACCGGCTCATCCGCCACCACGATCTGCGGATCGAGAATCATCGCGCGCGCGATCGCCACACGTTGACGCTGGCCGCCCGAGAACATATGCGGATAGCGCTTGGCGTGCTCGGGCCGCAGCCCGACGATGCGCATCATGTGGGCGATGCGGTCGGCGCGTTCGCTGGCCGTCAGCTTGGTGTTGATGGCGAGCGGCTCGCCCAGCGTCTGCTCGACGGTCTTGCGCGGATTGAGCGAGGCGAACGGGTTCTGGAACACCATCTGCACACGCCGGCGCAGCGCGGCGATCTTGTCGCTGCTGGCGCTGGCGACATCTTCGCCGTCGATGGTGAGCGTGCCCGAAGTGGGCGGCTCGATCATGGTGAGCTGGCGCGCGAGCGTGGACTTGCCACAGCCCGACTCGCCCACCACCGCGAGCGTGCGCCCGCGCGTGAGCGAGAACGACACGCCGTTGAGCGCCTTCACGGTGCCCGTGCCGAACATGCCGCGCTTCACGCTGTAGTGCTTCTTCAGATCGTGGGCGACAAGCACCTTGTCGTCGTCATGTTGAGCCGCGGATTGCTGGACTGCGTTCATCGCGCGCCTCCATTCAGGGTTTCGGACGCCACGTTCAGCGGCTTGATGCAGCGCACGAGCGCACAGCCGCTCGCATCCGCGACCGGGTCGAGCGACGGACGCGCCTTGTTGCAGTCGGCCACGACGTACTTGCAGCGCGGCGCGAAGAGGCATCCGCCTGGACGATCGTCGCGCCCCGGCACCATGCCGGGCAGCGCAGCCAGGCGCGCAGCGCCCTTGTTGTGCTCCGGAATGGCGGCGAGCAGCGCTTGCGTGTACGGATGATGCGCGCGCGAAAAGATATCGGGCACGCGGTTGGTTTCGATGATCTCGCCTGCGTACATCACGGCCACGCGCTGCGCGACCTCCGAAACCACGGCCAGATCGTGCGAAATCAGCACCAGCGCCATGCCGCGATCCTTCTGCAGCTTGACGAGCAGTTCCATGATCTGCGCCTGGATCGTCACGTCGAGCGCCGTGGTGGGCTCGTCGGCGATCAGCAGCTTCGGGTTGCAGGCCACGGCCATCGCGATCATCACGCGCTGGTTCATGCCGCCCGACATCTGGTGCGGATAGTTGTCGATGCGGTTTTTCGCGTCGGGAATGCCCACCTGGTCGAGCAGTTCGAGCGCGCGCGCATGCAGAGCGGAGCCACGCAAGCCCTCGTGCAGCTTGAGCACTTCCTTGATCTGATAGCCGACCGTGTAGCTCGGGTTCAGACTGGTGAGCGCGTCCTGGAACACCATCGCGATGTCCTTGCCGACGATGCGGCGGCGCTCGCGGCCGGTGGCGTTGAGCAGATCGCGGCCATCGAAGGTGATCGAATCTGCGGTGACCTTGCCGGGCGCGTCGATCAGGCCCATCAGCGCCATCATCGTCACGCTTTTGCCCGAGCCCGATTCGCCGACGATGCCGAGCACTTCGCCCGGCGCGACCGACAGATTCACGCGGTCCACCGCAGGCAGGCCGTTGAAGTTCACCGCGAGATTGCGGATGGTAAGAAGATCGGTCATGTTCAGGCCATCCGTTTCAGCTTGGGATCGAGGGCGTCGCGCAGCCCGTCGCCGAGCAGGTTGATCGCGAGCACCGAGATCAGGATCGAAAGGCCAGGCATCGTGACGATCCACCATGCGCTGTCGATATAGTCGCGCGCGGAGGCGAGCATCGCGCCCCACTCGGCGGCGGGAGGTTGCACGCCCAGGCCCAGGAAGCCCAGCGCGGCCGCATCGAGAATTGCCGAGCTAAAGCCAAGCGTAGCCTGCACGATCAGCGGCGCCGTGCAGTTGGGCAGCACCTGCGAGAACATCAGACG
The DNA here is from genome assembly GCF_035948235.1 of Paraburkholderia sp. GTDB lineage: Bacteria > Pseudomonadota > Gammaproteobacteria > Burkholderiales > Burkholderiaceae > Paraburkholderia. Next base: position 20,791 of record NZ_DASZJJ010000131.1, read on the forward strand.
CAGCGTGCTGGCACCGGCCACGCGCGACGCCGTCACGTACTCCTTGTGCAACTCGCCGAGCGCCGAGCCGCGCGTCAGACGCACGTAACCCGGCAGCGCGACGATCGCAATCGCCAGCATGGTGTTGGTGAGACCCGGGCCGATGATTGCCACCACGGCCACGGCCAGCAGCAGCGAAGGCAGTGCGAGCAGCACGTCCATCAGACGCATGATGGGCGTATCGGCCCATTTCTCGAAGAACGCGGCAACGAGCCCGAGCACGATGCCCGGAATCAGCGCGAGCACGACCGACACGCAGCCGATCCACAGCGACAGCCGCGCGCCGTACATCAGACGCGAGAGGATGTCGCGGCCCGCTTCGTCGGTGCCGAGAATGAACTTCCAGTTGCCGCCGTCGAGCCAGGCGGGCGGAATCTTCACGAAGTCGCGGTATTGCTCGATGGGGCTGTGCGGCGCGAGCACCGGCGCGAAAATCGCGACGACGACCAGCAGCAGCACGATCACGCCGGCGCCCACGGCGCCCTTGTTGCGCGAGAAGTTCGCCCAGAATTCGCGCAGCACGAGCGCGCGGCCCGAAGGCGGCGTAACGGCGCCAGGCGCGGTGTTCTGAATGTCAGCCATCACGCCTCCTTGTCTTGAATGTGTTGTGGGGTGGTCTTGTTCATGATGCGGCTTACCTCGTGTGTCGGATGCGTGGATTCAGTACGCCGTACAGCAAGTCGACGACCAGATTCACGAGGATCACGAGTGTCGCGATCATAAGAATGCCGCCCTGCACCACCGGATAGTCGCGCCGGCTGATTGCATCGATCAGCCATTTGCCGATGCCGGGCCACGAGAACAGCGTTTCGGTGAGCACCGCACCCGCAAGCAATGTGCCGACCTGCAGGCCGATCACGGTGACGACGGGAATCAGCGCGTTGCGCAGCGCATGCGTGACGATCACGCGCATGGGCGAGAGACCCTTGGCGCGCGCCGTGCGGATGTAGTCTTCGCGCAGCACTTCGAGCATGGACGAGCGCGTCATGCGCGCGATCACCGCAAGCGGAATCGTGCCGAGCACGATCGCGGGCAGGATCAGGTGCGAAAGCGCGGACTTGAACGAACCTTCATCGGTGCCGGGCAAAAGCGAGTCGATCAGCATGAAGCCCGTGACGTGCGGAATGTCGAATTCCACCGCGATGCGCCCGGAAACCGGCGTCCAGCCCAGCTTCGACGAGAACACCATGATGAGGATAAGCCCCCACCAGAAGATCGGCATGGAGTAACCGGTGAGCGCGGTGCCCATGACGCCGTGATCGACCACGGTGCCGCGCCGCAGCGCCGCGAACACGCCCGCGGGCAGGCCGATTGCGAGCGCGAAGATGAGCGCGCAGATCGACAGTTCGACGGTGGCGGGAAAGCGCGCGAGGAATTCGCCCATCACGCTGGTGTTGGTGATGATCGACGTGCCCAGATTGCCTTGCAGCGCGTGGCCGACGTAGTGCAGATACTGCATCGGCAACGGCTCGTCGAGCCCGAGACGGTGCATCGCCTCAGCGTGCATTTGCGGATCGACTCCACGCTCGCCCATCATCACTTCGATGGGGTCGCCCGGAATCAGGTGGATGAGCGCGAACGCCAGGATCGTGATACCGATAAAAGTGGGTATCACCATGCCAACGCGGCGCAGTACGAAGCGGAACATGTTGTGTTCCCCCGAAAGCTTGAATTGAAACGCAACCGGCGACGGGGGCTCGTGACCCCGGTCGCCGGACCATGTTCGAACGGTTTGCCGAGTAAGTGCTAACCGAGCGAACGATTACTTGCTAACACATCCATCGACATTACTGCATGCCCACGCCGTCAAAGCGCGCGTAGCCCAGCGGCTCGATGCGCATGTCGACCACCTTCTTGCTCACCGGCTGATAGACCGTCGAGTG
>NZ_DASZJJ010000132.1:0-20825 GCF_035948235.1 Paraburkholderia sp.
AATGCTGCGATGCAGCATCGAGGTCCGCCCGGGCGACGGCTACCGCAGCCACAAAGGCGCGTCAGACGCCACCACATGTTTGGAGACAGGCTCATGCCCCAATCGATCGTCACGGACCAGGCGTCCGAGTCTGCGTTCGCCCCACGCGTCGCCGCATTGTCGACACCTTCCGCATCGGCGTCGCTCGCCAGCGATGACCTGCTCTACCGCAAGGTCGCCTGGCGCGTCATACCGTTTCTGTTCGTCTGCTATGTCGTGTCGTTTCTCGACCGCATCAATATCGGCTTCGCGCAACTGCAGATGAAGCACGATCTCGGTTTCAGCGACGCGATGTACGGCCTGGGCGCCGCCATCTTTTACGTGGGCTATGTGCTCTGCGAAGTGCCCAGCAATCTGCTCCTCGCGCGCTTCGGGGCGCGCCGCACCTTCATGCGGATCATGCTGCTCTGGGGCATTGCCTCGACCTGCATGATGTTCGTGCATGCCCCCGCGCATTTCTACGCGCTGCGTTTTTTGCTGGGTGTGTTCGAGGCGGGCTTCTTTCCCGGCATCGTGCTTTACCTGACCTACTGGTTCCCGCAGCGTCGCCGCGCCGCGGTGTTCTCGATCTTCTTCGCCGGCGTGGCCGTGGCGGGCGTGTTGGGCGGCCTGGTGTCCGGCTGGATCATGCGCGACCTGAACGGCGCGATGGGTCTCGAAGGCTGGCGCTGGATGTTCGCGATCGAAGGGTTGCCGGCCGTGCTGCTCGGGCTGATGGCGGCATTCAAGCTCGTGGACGGCCCTGCGCAAGCACGCTGGCTGAGCGACGCCGAGAAAGCTCATCTGATCGCGCAGCGTGACGGCGATGCCGTGCACGACAGCCAGCACGGCGCGCACACGTCGCGCGCGTTCCTTGCGGCGCTGGGCAATCCGCGTGTCTATCTGTTCGCGTTCATCTATTTTTCGCTGACCTGCGCGTCGCTCACGCTGAACTTCTGGATGCCGCTGATGATCCGCGACTTCGGCGTGCATGACGTGCTGGCGATCAGCCTTTACACGGTGATTCCGAATGCGATTGGCGCGGTGGGGCTGATGTTGATTGCGCGGCGATCCGACCGTCGCGCCGAGCGTCGCTGGCACTTCGCGGCCTGCACGGTCGGCGGCGGCATCGCGCTGGCGTTGCTCACGCTCCATCTCGCAAGTTTTGTCGCGATGATGGCGATTCTGTCCATCGCAGCCGTGCTGATTTTCGCCGCGCTGCCGATTTTCTGGGCCGTGCCGGCGGCATATCTCTCGGGCAAATCGGCCGCGGGAGGGATTGCGCTGATCAGCAGTATCGGCATCACGAGCGGCATCGTGAGTCCGTGGGTAATCGGCCTCATCAAGACACACACGGGCAGCATGGATAACGCGCTTTATGCGCTCGCCGCATTGCTCGCGGTGAGCGGCGCGGCGCTGCTGCTCGGCGTGCCGGCGGCGAAGGATTCGCGCTGATATCGGGTGCCGGGAAACTCAGCCGGGCAGTTCTTCAATCGAATCGACGCGGTCTGGGTAAAACGCCAGATGATTTTTGATCTGCGCGACGGCGCCGTGCGGCGCTTCGTAGGTCCAGATCGCGTTGATCGAGCGCTCGCCGCCCGGCGTGATCGAGTAATAGGAAGCGTCACCCTTATAGGGACAGTAGGTGCTGTGATCCGTGCGCGCGAGCAAGGCCATGTCGGCGTCCTCGCGCGGCACGTAGAACACCGGCGGGTAGTTGGCCTCGCGTAGCGTTAGCGCGCGGCGCGTATCGACAACAGTTTTCCCCGCGACCTTCACGACCACGCGCGACGCAGTGGGCTCGATCGTGATCGGATGGTCGGGGCCGGGGATTTTCACGGACTTTGCGGTCATGACGACGTTCCTTTTCCGTTTGACGAGAAAAGGAACGTTACTACAGTAGCGATTTTCGCGTACTGCGCTTATTGCTGCGGCGCGCCGCTCCAGGCGGGCAGGGTCGTGCCGTGATAGACGGCATTGATCTTCGCGGCGACATTCGCCTGCTGGTAGCTGGCGACGAGATCGCGCACCCACGGTGCGTTGGCGTCCTTCTCGTTGACGGCGATGAAGTTGCGATACGGGCTGCCGTCCACCTTCTCCTGCGCGATGCGTTCCTGCGGGATGCGGATGCCGGCCTTGACCGCCCAGTCGGTATTGACCACGGCCGCATCCAGATCGCCGATGGCACGCCCGACAATGCCTGCATCCAGTTCCTTGATCTTGAGTTGCTTCGGATTGCTTGCGATGTCGCGCGAGGTCGGCAGGAGGCCCACGTTATCACGCAGCTTGATGAGCCCATACGATTGCAGCAGCAACAGCGAGCGGCCTTCGTTGCTCGGATCGTTCGGCACGCCGATGGTCGCGCCCGTCGGCAGCGCGGCGACCGAGGTATGCTTGCGCGAATAAAGGCCGATCGGCTGCACATAGGTAAAGCCAACCGGCACGATGGCATAGTGGCGCGCGGCGATCTGCGCATCCAGATACGGCTTGTGCTGGAACGAATTGGCGTCCAGGTCGTGTTGCGCGAGTGCTTCGTTGGGCTGCGTGTAGTCGGAGAACGTCGTCACCTTGACGTCGATACCATGCTGCGCGGCGTTGGCGGCAACCACGCGCCACACGTCCTCGTCTTCGCCCGACATGATGCCCACGCGCACCGTATGTTGCGCCGCTGCGGCCGACTGGCCGAATGGCACCAACGCGGCGCCGGCGATCAGCGCGATGGAGGCCAGCCCCGATGCCAGCAGTGTTCTCTTGTTCTTGTTCATGGAAGTGTGACCGTGACGTGGTGAAAGATGGGGCGATGCTAGGGCGCGAGCGCGCCGCCGCCAAATAATTTCGCGCACGTTGTTTATCGCACGGATCGTCATAAGCACTTTATCCAGCGTGCAAAGCGCCTATGTACAAGGGCTCTGCGCATTCACCCCGGTATCCGCGATTCGCGCAAAGCATATGTGAAAACGTCGCTTTGCCGTGTGCGAAGCCCTGTCTACGATGCAGCGGATGCTATCTGGATGGGTTTCGCTCATGTCGACTATCGCTGTTCCTTCTCATGACTCCGGGTTCGGCGCACGCGCTGCTGCCAGCGCGGATACCGCGGCACACACCGTCATTCGCAGCGCCGAAGACGTCACGCGTCTGGTCAACGCCGGCCCAGCGCAGGGGACACGCACGCGCGCCGTGATCGCTATTGCGCTGGGCGGCGTGTTTCTCGATGCCTACGATCTCACTTCTCTGGCCTATGGCGTGAAGGACATCGCGCGCCAGTTCGCGCTTTCGACGGCTCAGGTTGGCCTGGTTTCGGCCGCAATCACATTCGGTGCGATTCTGGGCGCGCTGTTCGGCGGCTATCTGACCGACCGCATCGGGCGCTATCGCGTCTTCATGGCCGACATGCTGTTCTTCGTCGTGGCCGCCGTTATCGCGGGCCTCGCGCCCAACGCGTGGGTACTGGGCGGCGCACGCTTTCTGATGGGCTTTGGCGTGGGGTTAGATCTGCCGGTGGCGATGGCATTTCTCGCCGAGTTCTCACGCGTGGCGGGGCGCGGCAACAAGGCGGCAAGCGTCGCGGCCTGGTGCCCCGCCTGGTATGCGGCCACGAGCACCTGCTATCTGCTGATCCTTGGCCTCTATGCGATCCTGCCCGCGCATCACACGGACTGGCTCTGGCGGCTGACGCTCGCTTTTGGCGCGGTGCCCGCGATCGTCATCATTCTGGTGCGCCGCCGCTATATCAGCGAATCGCCGGTGTGGGCCGCGAATCAGGGCGATCTGGAAGAAGCCGCGCGCATTCTCAAACGTTCATGGGGCGTGGATGCCGTGGTCGAACGTCCCGCCGACGATGCCGCGACGCACACAGCTAAAGTACCGCGCGCGAGCTGGCGCAATTACGGCGTGCTGTTCAATGCCACCTATCGCCGCCGCACGATTCTCGCGGCGACTATCGGCGCGGCGTCGTCGTTCGGCTATAACGCGATTATCTTTGGCTTGCCGGTCATCATCGCGAGTTTCCTGAAGCAGGGGCCGCTCACGACCATCGTGGCGTCGCTGCTGCTCAATCTGCTGTTCGCGTTCGTGGGCGGTTTGATTGGCGTGCGCACCGCGCCCACGGTGGGCGCGTGGAAGATGACGGTGCTCGGTCATTCGTTGCAAGTCATTGCGCTGGTGGGGCTCGCGCTGATCGGCCATCCTTCGGGCGGCGTGTTTGTGGCGCTCGCCATTCTGCTACTGGGCGCTTATCTGTTCGGGCAGGGCTTCGGGCCGGGTTCGCACTCGATGGTTTATGCCTCGCTCAGCTATCCGACTTCGTTGCGTGGCATCGGCGTGGGTTTCAATCAGACGCTGGTGCGTTCGGCTTCCACGGTTTCGCTGTTTCTGTTCCCGGTGCTGGCGGCGGCGATCGCGATTGCGCCGCTCACGTCGTTGCTCGTGCTGCTGGTGATTCGCTGGGAACTGTCCGGTTATGACATCGATGGCGAAGATTATGGCGAGGCCGCCGCCGCGCGTCACGCGCGTGCGAAAGCCGATGCCGATGAATGCCCCGCCTGTATGCGGGCATAGCCGATATCGTCATATGCAATCGCAGAAAAACTAGTAGGGGATTGGAGTTCGCACTGTTCAAATGATTGGCAGGACCCGCGTCACAAGCGCGGAACGCCAATCAGGACAGTACGAATCGCCATGCGCACTAGTGAATCCTTCAACGCCGCGGCGCGTGTGCCGCGGCTTCCCGACCCGCACCGCGTGCGGCGCATCGCGAACGATGCAGAAGCACTCGAAGCGGCCCGCGTGCTTGCGCAAAACGCAGCGCCCGGCGCCTCGCAGCGTGACCGCGAGCGCGCGCTGCCGTGGGACGAACTCGAACGTTGGTCCGAAAGCGGACTTGGCGCGATCACCGTGCCGCGCGAATACGGCGGTGCGGACGTCTCATACGCCACGCTCGCCGAAGTGTTCGTGCTGCTCTGCGCAGCCGATCCTGCTTTCGGCCAGATTCCGCAAAATCATTTCGGTGTGCTGGGCTTGTTGCGCGAAAGCGGATCGCCCTCGCAAAAAGCGCGCCTTTACGGCGAGGCGTTGGCGGGACGTCGTTTCGGCAATGCCGGTCCGGAGCGTCGCTCGGCCGCTTCGCCCACGATCCTGCAGGGCGCGACGCGGCTTGCATCGACACCTGACGGCTTGCGCCTGAGCGGTGAGCGTTTTTATTCGACGGGCGCCTTGTTCGCGCACCGCGTGCCCACGCGCGCCACCGACGACGAAGGCCGCGCCGTGCAGGTGTGGGTGCCGTACGATGCGCCGGGTCTTACCGTCATCGACGACTGGAGTTCATTCGGACAGCGAACTACGTCGAGCGGCACGGTGCGTTTCGATAACGTCGCCATCGATCCGCAAGATGTATTGCCGCTCTGGCAACTTGCCGACAAACCCGGCCTCTTTGGGCCGACTTCGCAAATCATCCAGGCCGCGATCGATCAAGGCATCGCCGAGGCGGCCGTTGCCGATGCGATCGCCTTTGTGCGCGAGCGCGCGCGCCCCTGGATGGATTCGGGTGTGGCGCGCGCCGCCGACGATCCCTACATCATTGCCGATATCGGGCGTCTGCAGATCGATCTGCATGCGGCGCGCGAAGTCCTGCTCGACGCGGGGCGCACGCTCGATGCGCTGGCGCTCGACGCCTTTGGCAACGGCCTGAGCGAGAAAGCCAGTGCGCGCGCCTCGGTGGCCGTGGCGCAGGCGAAGGTGTTGACCACGCGCATCGCGCTTGAAGCGAGTGAAAAACTTTTCGAGCTGGCGGGCTCATCGGCGACGCGCGCGGCGCACAACCTCGATCGTCATTGGCGCAATGCGCGCACGCATACGCTGCACGATCCCGTGCGCTGGAAGCTGCATCTGCTCGGCAACTGGCATTTGAACGGTGCGCTGCCGGCGCGGCATTCGTGGAATTGAACGAGACTCGATTGGGAATAGAAGCATGAATGTCGATATTTCATCCGCGCTGCTGGAGCAACGCGACGAGCCGCCTGCACAGGCGCCTGCGCAAGTCCCCGCTCGTATTGAGAGCGATGAACAGGCCATAGCGATTGCGCAGCGCCTGGCCAGCGAATTCGCGCCCGAGGCCGCTTTGCGCGACCGCGAACGCCGTTTGCCCTGGACCGAACTCGACGCCTTCGTGACAAGTGGCTTGTGGGCGATCACGGTGCCGCGCGAGTTCGGCGGTCCGGCGGTGCGCAACGGCACGCTTGCCGAAGTCACGGCGACTATCGCCGCGGCGGACGGCTCGCTCGGGCAGATCCCGCAGAATCATTTCTATGCGCTCGAAGTGCTGCGCGTAGGCGGCAGCCAGGAGCAGCAGCGCTTTTTCTACGGCCGCGTGCTGGCGGGTGAGCGCTTTGGCAACGCACTTGCCGAGATTGGCCACAAGGATTTCCTGCGGCGCACACGGCTTTCGCGCGACGCGCAGGGCTGGCGTATCGACGGGCGCAAATTCTATTGTACGGGCGCGCTCTACGCGCACTGGATTCCCACGCTGGTCGTAAGCGAAGAAGCGGGGCGCGACGTGACGTATCTCGCGTTCGTGCCGCGCGCAGCCGCAGGCGTGACGATCACGGACGACTGGGATGGCTTTGGCCAGCGCGTGACGGGCAGCGGTTCCGTGCAGTTCGATGGCGTGCGCGTGGAGCCGGAATGGATCGTGCCGTTCCAGAGCTCGTTCGAGCGCGCCACCACGATCGGCCCGCTCGCGCAGATCATTCACGCGGCGATCGATCTGGGGCAGGCGCGTGGCGCATTCGACGCCGCGTTGCGTTTCGTGCGCGAACGTTCGCGTCCATGGATCGACGCGAAGGTGGAGCGTGCCGCCGACGATCCGCTCACCATTGCGCAATTCGGCGATCTGGCCGCGCGTCTCGCCGCCGCCGAAGCACTGGTGCGCCGCGCTGGGCGCTACGTCGATGCCGCGCAGGCCACGCCCAACGAGCAGTCGGTCGCGCAAGCGTCGATCGCCGTCGCCGAGGCGCGCGCGCTCACCACCACGATCTCGCTCGACGCCGGCTCGCGCCTGTTCGAACTCGCGGGGACGGCGGCGACGCTCGACGGTCTTGGGCTCGACCGCTTCTGGCGCAATGCGCGCACGCATACGCTGCACGACCCGGTACGCTGGAAGTATCACGCGATCGGCAACTTCTATCTGAACGATGCGCTGCCGCCGCGCCACGGAGCCTTGTGATGCCGCAACCGAACAAACCGAACAAACCGAACAAACCGAACAAAAAAACTGTTCTGCTCAACGCGTTCAACATGAATTGCGTGGGCCATATCAATCACGGCTTGTGGACCCATCCGCGCGATTGTTCGGCGGATTACCGCAAGATCGCTTACTGGACCGATCTCGCGCGCACGCTCGAACGCGGCCTGTTCGACGGGCTGTTTCTGGCCGATATCGTCGGCGTCTACGATGTCTATCAGCGCAATGTCGATGTGACGCTGCGCGAGTCGATCCAGTTGCCGGTGAACGATCCCACGCTGCTCGTGCCGGCCATGGCGGCGGTCACGCAACATCTGGGCTTTGGCGTGACGGTGAATCTGAGCTATGAGGCGCCGTATCTGCTGGCGCGGCGCTTTTCCACGCTCGATCATCTGACGCAAGGGCGCATCGGCTGGAATATCGTGACTGGCTATCTCGACAGCGCGGCGCGGGCCATGGGCGTGGCGGAGCAGTTGCCGCACGACGAGCGTTACGAGCGCGCCGACGAATACCTCGACGTGCTTTACAAGCTCTGGGAAGGCAGCTGGGAGCCCGATGCCGTGCTGCGCGACAAGGCGGCGCGCGTGTATGCGGACCCGGCGAAGGTGCATCGCGTGCAGCATGCCGGGCGCTATTACAACGTGGATGGCTACCATCTGGCCGAGCCGTCGCCGCAGCGCACGCCGGTGCTGTTCCAGGCAGGCAGTTCGGGGCGCGGGCAGCGTTTCGCCGCGCGTCACGCCGAATGCGTGTTCATTTCGCCGCCCAATCGCGCGGTGGGGCGCGAGACGGTGCGCGCGCTACGCGAGCAGTTGGTGCTCGCGGGACGGCGTCCGGACGATGTGAAGGTGTTCGTCGGCGCGGCGGTCGTGACGGGCGCGACCGAGCGCGAGGCGCGCGAAAAGTACGCGGATTATCAGCGCTATGTGAGCCGCGAAGCGGGGCTGGCGCATTTCGCGGCGAGCACGGGCATCGATTACGCGCAGTACGATCTGGACGAGCCGGTCGATTACACACCCGGCAACGCCATCGAATCGGCCACGCGTACGGCGAAGCAGCACGGCTGGACGCGTCGCGCGCTGCTGGAGATGTTCGAGCTGGGCGGGCGCTATCCGGCCATCGTCGGCACCCCGGCGCAGGTCGCGGACGAGCTGCAGGCCTGGGTCGACGAGGCGGATGTGGACGGTTTCAACCTGAGCCGTACCGTGGTGCCCGAAAGCTACGAGGATTTCGTCGATCTGATCGTGCCTGAGTTGCAGAATCGCGGCATCTACAAGACGTCGTACGAGGAGGGCACGCTGCGCCAGAAACTGTTTGGCGCTGGCGACACGTTGCCGCAACGGCATGCGGGAGCGTCGTTTCGTCAGCCCGTGCGTCAGGAGGCGGCGGCTTCGGTCTGATCTATTTATTGCTATCAGCGATATTTCCTGTTTATGCTTGTGAGTGATATTGCGTCAATATCGCTTACAGGCATATAATCGTTTTATGCCTTACAGGAATATCGCATGAAGATCATCGTCCACACGCCCGCCGGGCTTGCCGAGATCCTGCAATCGGCGAGAAAACAGCGCGGCCTGACCCAGACGCAGGCGGCGGCCACGCTGGGCATCGGCCAGCCGCGCCTGTCCGCGCTGGAAACCACCGGCACGGCCAGCATCTCCCTCGAACAGATGCTCGCGCTGTTCGCACTCTACGAGCTGGAATTCTGCGTGCAGCAGCGCGGCGACTCCGCTCCCGAGTACGAACTGCGTGAGGACGGGCCGGAGTGGTAGCCGATGGGCCGCAAATCACATTCGCGCACCCTGTCGATCTGGGCTAATGGCGAGCGCGTCGGCGCCTGGACGCTGACGGGATCGGGCGAGGCCGAGCTTCGCTACGACGCCGCCTGGAAGACGTCGGAGGCGGGCCGGCCGCTGTCGCTTTCGCTGCCGTTCGGTGTGGGCGAGCGGCCGCTGCGCGGCACGCGCGTCTATCACTACTTCGACAATCTGCTGCCGGACAGCACGGTGATCCGCCGGCGCATCGCCACGCGTTTTCGCACCGATTCCATCGACGCCTTCGATCTGCTCAAGGCGATCGGGCGCGACTGCGTGGGCGCGGTGCAACTGCTCGACGAGCACGAAACGCCCGCGCCGCTCGCACGCATCGACGGTACGCCGCTGGACGACGCCGCAATCGAACGGCTGTTGCTGGAGACCTCGGGCGCGGTGCAGCCAGGCACGGGCGACGCCGAGGAAGAACTGCGCATTTCGCTGGCCGGCGCGCAGGAAAAAACCGCGCTGCTCCATCACGGCGGCCGCTGGCTGCTGCCGCACGGCGCGACGCCCACCACGCACATTCTCAAGCTGCCGCTCGGTTTCATTGGCCATCGCAAGGTGGACTTCAATACCTCAGTCGAAAACGAGTGGCTTTGTCTGGCTGTGCTCAAGGCGTATGGGCTGCCGGTTTCGACGGCGAACATTGTGACGTTCGGCGCGCAGAAGGTGCTGGCCGTTGAACGCTTCGACCGCGCGGTCTCGCGTAGCGGGGCGCTATTGCGTTTGCCGCAGGAGGATTTTTGCCAGGCGCTGGGCGTCGCGCCGCACCTCAAGTACGAAGCGCAGGGCGGTCCCGGCGTGCGCGAGATCGCAGATCTGTTACGCCAGTCGCAAGCGGCGCGCGAGGACATCGAAACGTTTCTCTCCGCGCAGATCGCCTTCTGGATGCTGGCCGCGCCCGACGGCCACGCAAAGAATTTCAGCTTGCGTCTGCTGCCGGGCGGGCGCTTTCAGCTCGCGCCGCTCTACGACGTCATGTCGATCTGGCCCGTGGAGGGCGACGGCGGCAATCAATGGTCGTGGCACAAGGCCACGCTGGCCATGGCGGTTTGGGGCAAAAGCCGTCATTACCGCATGCGCGACGTGAAGCGCACCCATTTCGACGCCACCGCGCAGTTGTGCCACTACGGGCCCGATGCCGCACCGATCATCGAACGCCTCGTCGAGCGCACGCCGGCGGTGATCGAAACCGTTGGCGCGAGTTTGCCTGAGGGCTTTCCCCAGCGTGTGGCGGAACGTCTTTTCGACGGGCTACGCTTTTCGGCACAGCGGCTCGCTTTGTCGTGAGTCCCGGCGTGAGTTGCGTCGTGCCACGCGCCGCCAGGGCAAAATAGGCGCCGTGACATGATCCAAACCTGTTGACCTTTGCGATTCACCCGCCTTGCCCTTGACTTTGCAGCAACTACCCGTATGCCGGCACGTTGACCGTTGCCTTGCCGTCCCTGGAGGCGCACCCGATGTCCGATCCTGAGTTCCAAGTCCTGCTGGTCGACGACGACGAAGCGCTGCGCGATCTCCTGCGCGTCTTCTTCCAGCAACGCAATATCGAATTTTCCGTGCTGCATGACGCAATGCAGCTCGAACGCCGTCTCGAACGCGAACGGCCCTCGGTCATCGTTCTGGACGTGATGATGCCGGGCATCGATGGCCTCACCGCGCTCAAAGAGCTGCGCGGTCGCGGCGACCGCATTCCCGTGATCATGCTGACGGCCCGCGCCGACGGCACCGATCGCGTGGTCGGCCTCGAACTGGGCGCCGACGATTATCTGGGCAAGCCCTTCATGCCGCAGGAACTGCTCGCGCGCATTCGCGCCGTGCTGCGCCGCCAGGGCGACCCCGATCGCGGCGCGCCCGTCGAGCGCCGCGCGCCGTGCCGCTTTGGCCCGTTCGAGCTGAACTTTGCCACGCGCACGCTGCTGCGCGACGGCGAACCGATCAAGCTCACCGGCAGCGAATACGCGATGCTCGAAGTGTTCGCCCTGCATCCGATGGAAACACTCTCGCGCTCGCGCCTGCTCGATCTGCTGCATGGGCCGGGGGCCGAGGTGACCGAGCGCGGCATCGACGTGCCGGTCTGGCGGCTGCGCCGTCTGATCGAAGTCGATCCGTCGAATCCGCGCCGCCTGCAGACGATGCGCGGCGTCGGCTATATGTTCGTTCCGGATGAAGACGCCGATGAAGATGACGATAAAGCGGACCTTTGACACGCTGTTCATCCGGCTTTCGCTGATGACGATCGGCCTGATCGTCGCGGTGCATTTCATGGCGCTGCTGCTGATCGATCAGGAGCGCGCGAAGATCGATGCGCAGCGCTCGATCAACAATATGATGGTGGCCGCCGAGGTACGCGAACGCGACCCCGTACTAGCCGATCAGGTGGCCGATACCCTGGGCATCCGTTACGTCGGCGTGGAGCGGGCAGTGGCAGCGGGTTGTCCCGCGCCCTGCGCGGACACGTTTGGTCCGCTGGAGGAAACGCTGCGGCCGCGACTTGGGGTCGGCAGCCACGTCGTGGTCGAACCCGAGAGCAGCGACGTGTGGGTGCGCAAACAGAACGCGTCGTACTGGATTGTGATGCCGGGCTTCATGCCGCCGCTCAGCCATTTCATGGGCTTTTCCGCGTTCACGCTGATTGGAGCGATCGTGGTGGCGGTGATCTTCGCGTGGCAGGTGCAGCGCCCCGTGCGCGCGCTTGCCCGCGCCGCGCGCGAATACCGCATTGGCCGTGGCGTGCATCGTGTGGACGAAGCCGGGCCGCGCGAATTGCGCGAACTCGCGGGCGATTTCAACGACATGGTGAGCGAACTCGCCGAAGCGGAGCGCGAGCGCGCGGTCATGCTCGCGGGCATCGCGCACGATCTACGCACGCCCATTACGCGTATGCAGCTACGCGCCGATCTGCTCACCACCGATGCAGACCGCGCCGCCTTGCTGCGCGAGACCGAATCGATGTCGCGCATCGTCACGCAGTTCCTGGATTTCGCGCGCGAGAGCGTCAATCATTCGGCTTTTGTCGGCGTGGATGAGCATTGCCGCCGCGACTATGGCGCGCAGCAGGACGAAGATGCGCTCGTCAAGCTCGACCTTCGCGCGGGCGAGGGCTTCAAGTTGCCCGCTGTTGATCTCGACCGCATCCTGTCGAACCTGATCGAAAACGCGCTGACCTATGGCGAGCCGCCGGTGGAATTATCGACTTCGAAAGAAGAGGGCCGCTATGTGCTGCGGGTGCGCGATCACGGCGCGGGCGTGCCGGAAGACGATCTGCATCGTGTGCAACGGCCTTTCGTGCGTCTCGATGCGGCGCGCAGCGGCGAAGCCCATTGCGGGCTGGGGCTGGCGATCGTGCGCAGGCTCGTGCGCCATCACGACGGATCGATGGACGTGACGAATGCCGCACAAGGCGGCCTCGTCGTGACGATGAGCTTTCCTTATCCGCGCAAGGCGGTTTGAGCGGTGGCGTCGGTGCGGCGCACTGGCTGCGGGGAAATATGATCGGGAGTGCTGAGTTGTACGCAGCACAACACCGTTTCCACGACGCGCGCGACTAGCAGATCGTCCGCGCCCGGCTGGCCGCCCGCAAGCTGGCGGCAAAAGAATCCCGTGAGCGCCGCGTAAATGAAACGCGCCGATGCCTGGGTATCGAGCGCGATGTCGATTTCACCGCTTTGCGCGGCATCGTCGAGCACATCGGCGATTTTCGTTTCGGCGCTGGCTACAGCCGATTCCATGCGCCTGGCCAGCGCGGCATTGCGACGCACCGATTCCGCGTCGGCGAGCGCGATGCCATAGAGACGTCGCGCCGAGCGGTTGCCCAGCATCCGTTTGAGCTTGCCGCGCAATTCCTGCGCGAGCCACGCCATCGGCCGCATGCTGGCGGGGCGTACTGACAAATCGAAGGGCGCTAGCGAAAGATCGGGCCGCTCGAACAGCGCTTCGAACACATCGGCCTTGCTCTTGAAATGTACGTAGATCGCGCCGCGCGTGACCCCCGCTTTAGCGGCGATTTCGTCGAGCGTGGTTTGCGCGAACCCCTTGCGCGCGAAAATCTGCTCCGCGCATTCAAGCAGCGTTTTGCGCAACGCAAGCGACTGCTCTCTCGTCCTTCTCATATCAGACAGCCCTTAAAACAGCTCTTCAACAGCCCTTCGAATTCTCTACATGTCGCGTACGCATCGCGCACACGAACAACATCCGACCCCGTTGTACAGCCCCACCGGCAAGGCGTGGGCGCACGTTGGGCATCAAGTCCGGCCAATCTTACCTGCGCGTCTTATGCGTTTGCTTAGTGAATCTTACGGAGCATTTGCGTCGTAACCCGGCGCATTGCGTGGCCAGATACATTTCGCGTGAAGCAATGTTTAAGGAATTGGTAAGCCAGTCGGGCCGCAGGTCCGCCGTGCCTCAAGCGAATATGACAAGACATTCAGGAATTCACGCCATCACCCCGGGAACGCCCATACTCAGCGCCGTCGCACTCGTGTGCGCCGCCATCGGCCTTGGAGCCTGTTCGGACAAACCGCAAACCACCGCCGCCGTCACGCCTGAAGTCAACGTGATGCGCGTGCAAACCACCGCCGTCCCTGTTTCGGTCGAATTGCCGGGCCGCGTGAGCGCGCATCTCGTCGCCGAGGTGCAGGCGCGTGCAACGGGCATCGTGCTCAAGCGCAGCTTCGTCGAAGGCAGCCAGGTGAAGGCTGGCCAACTGCTTTATCAGATCGACCCCGCGCCTTATATCGCCTCGCTCGATAGCGCAAAGGGCGCACTCGCCAAGGCGCGTGCGACGCTGATCGCCGCGCAGGCGCAGGCCGATCGTTACAAGGTGCTCGTCGCCGCCAACGCGGTCAGCAAGCAGGACTACGACAACGCCGTGGCTTCCGCCGGTGAGGCGCAGGCCGACGTGGAAGCCGACGCCGCAAGCGTCGAGACCGCGAAGATCAATCTCAGCTACACGAACGTCTATTCGCCGATCTCGGGGCGCATCGGCAAATCGTCGGTGACGCCGGGCGCCTATGTGCAGTCGAGCGGCGCAACGGAACTGGCTACCGTGCAGCAGCTCGATCCCGTTTATGTGGACCTCACGCAATCGAGCGTCGATGGTCTGAAGCTGCGCCGCGCCGCCGCCGAAGGCAAGGTCACGCTGACCGGCCCGCATGCCGCCAAGGTGCAGCTGATTCTGGAAGACGGCCAGCCGTATCAGGGCGACGGCCACCTCGAATTCTCCGACGTGACCGTCGATCAGACCACGGGTTCGGTTACCGTGCGCGCCACTTTCGACAATCCGCAGAACGTGTTGCTGCCGGGCATGTATGTGCGCGCGCGTATCAACGAAGGCTACAACGAGCAGGCCGTACTGGTGCCCGAAGCCGCCGTCGCGCACGACCAGAAGGGTAACCCGACGGCGCTCGTCGTCAATGCGCAGAACAAGATCGAAGCGCGCCAGCTCACCACGGGCGGCGTGACCAACGATAACTGGATTATCGAAAAGGGCCTTGTGGCGGGCGATCGCGTCGTGATCGCCGGTGGCATGAAGGTACAGCCGGGCGAAACCGTGAATGCCGTCGACAAGGGCGTCACGCCGACCTCGGCCGTTGCGCCCGCAACGGCTTCGGCTGCCGTGGCCGCGTCCGCTGGCGCAGTGTGAGGTTGCAATAAATGGCTCGATTTTTCATAGACAGGCCAATCTTCGCCTGGGTGATTGCGATCATCCTGATGATGGCGGGGTTGGCATCCATCTTTAACTTGCCGGTGGCGCAGTATCCGACGATCGCGCCGCCTTCCATCCAGATCAGCGCGAGCTACTCGGGCGCTTCGGCCAAGACCGTCGAAGACACCGTGACGCAGGTGATCGAGCAGCAGATGAGCGGCCTCGACCATCTGCTGTATATGTCGTCGACGTCCGACGATTCCGGCTCGGCCACGATCACGCTGACCTTCGCGGCGGGTACCAATCCCGACATCGCGCAGGTGCAGGTGCAGAACAAGCTGCAACTCGCCACGCCGGTGCTGCCGACCGTGGTGCAGCAGGCTGGTATCAAGGTCACAAAATCCAGCAGCAGCTTCCTGATGGTGATGGCCTTCGTGTCCGCCGACGGCAGCATGGACCGCTACGATCTCGCGAACTATGTGGCTTCGCATATCGAAGATCCGCTGAGCCGCGTCGACGGCGTTGGCACGGTCACGCTGTTCGGCACGCAGTTCTCGATGCGCGTGTGGCTGGACGCTGACAAGCTCAATAAGTATTCGCTCACGCCAGTCGATGTCGAAACGGCGATCACGAACCAGAACGTCCAGGTGGCGGCCGGTTCGATCGGCGGCACGCCAGCGGTGAAGGGCCAGGCGATGCAGGCGACCATCACCGAGGCCTCGTTCCTTCGGACGCCGGAAGAATTTGGCAATGTGCTGCTGAAGGTGAACCAGGACGGCTCGCAGGTGCGCCTTAAGGACGTATCGCGCATCGAACTGGGCGGCGAAAACTATAACTTCGATACCAAGTACGACGGCGCTCCCGCAGCCGGCTTCGGCATCCAGCTCGCGACCGGCGCCAACGCGCTGCAGACCGAAAAGCTGGTGCAGGCCAAGCTCGCGGAACTGTCGAAGAACTTCCCGCATGGTCTCGTCGTGAAGTATCCGTACGACACCACGCCGTTCGTGCGCCTGTCGATCGAGGAAGTGGTCAAGACGCTGCTGGAAGGCATCGTGCTGGTGTTCCTCGTGATGTATCTGTTCCTGCAGAACCTGCGTGCGACGCTGATCCCGACGATCGCGGTGCCGGTGGTGCTGCTGGGTACGTTCGCGATCATGAGCGCGGTGGGCTTCTCGATCAACACGCTTTCCATGTTCGGCCTGGTGCTGGCTATCGGCCTGCTGGTGGACGACGCGATTGTGGTGGTGGAAAACGTCGAGCGCGTGATGGTGGAAGAAGGTTTGCCACCGAAGGAAGCGACGCGCAAGGCCATGGGGCAGATCACCGGCGCACTGGTGGGCGTGGCGCTGGTGCTCTCGGCGGTGTTCGTGCCGGTGGCGTTTTCGGGCGGTTCCGTCGGCGCCATCTATCGTCAGTTCTCGCTGACGATCGTGGCGGCGATGGTGCTGTCCGTGCTCGTCGCGCTGATTCTGACGCCGGCGCTGTGCGCGACCATCCTCAAGCCGATCCCGCAGGGCCACCACGAAGAAAAGAAGGGCTTCTTCGGCTGGTTCAACCGCACGTTTGACAAGGGCCGCGACAAGTATCACGGCGGCGTGCAACACGTTATCCGCCGTTCTGGCCGCTGGTTTGTGATCTATCTGGCGGTGGTGGTCGGCGTGGGCTTCCTGTTCGTGCGTCTGCCGAAGTCGTTCCTGCCCGAAGAGGATCAGGGCACGATGTTCGTGCAGGTGCAGACGCCCGCGGGCTCGACCCAGGAAACCACGGCGCGCTCGCTCAAGGCGGTGACCGACTATCTGCTCACGGACGAGAAGAACATCGTCGAATCCGTCTTTACGGTGAACGGCTTTAACTTCGCGGGCCGTGGCCAGAACTCGGGCATGGTGTTCGTGCAGATGAAGGACTTCTCGAAGCGCCGTAATGCGGACGAAAAGGTCCAGGCGCTCGTTGGCCGCGTGTTCAAGCACTTCGCCAACGACAAGGACGCGATGGTCATTCCGATCAATCCGCCTTCGATTCCCGAACTGGGCACGGCCTCGGGCTTCGACTTCGAACTGACCGACAACGCCTCGCTTGGCCACGACAAACTGATGGCCGCGCGTAACCAGTTGCTCGCGATGGCTGCGAAGGATCCGTCGCTGGCCCTCGTGCGTCCGAACGGCCTGAACGACACGCCGCAATACAAGGTCGATATCGACCGCGAAAAGGCTGAATCGATGGGCGTGGCGGCTTCCGATATCGACGACACGTTCTCGATTGCGTGGGGTTCGAAGTACATCAACAACTTCCTCGACACGGATGGCCGGATCAAGCGCGTCTATGTGCAGGCCGATGCGCCGTACCGCATGAATCCGGACGATCTGGGCCGCTGGTACGTGCGTGGCTCGTCGGGCACGATGGTGCCGTTCGACGCCTTCGCGAAGGGCAAGTGGACTTTCGGCTCGCCGAAGCTCGAACGTTACAACGGCATCTCGTCGCTGGAAATCCAGGGGCAGGCCGCAACGGGCAAGTCCACCGGCCAGGCGATGAACGCGATGGAGCAGATTGCTTCGAAACTGCCGGCCGGCATTGGCTATTCGTGGACGGGCCTCTCGTTCCAGGAAATCCAGTCGGGTAGCCAGGCGCCGTTGCTCTACGCCATCTCGATCCTCGTGGTGTTCCTGTGTCTTGCGGCGCTCTATGAAAGCTGGTCGATTCCGTTCTCGGTGATTCTGGTGGTGCCGCTGGGTGTGATCGGCGCGCTGCTTGCCGTGACGTTGCGCGGCCTCGAAAACGACGTGTTCTTCCAGGTGGGTCTGCTCACGACCGTGGGTCTGTCGGCGAAAAACGCGATTCTGATCGTGGAATTCGCGCGCGAATTGCAGGAGCAGCACGGCATGACCGCCGTTGCCGCGGCGCTTGAAGCGGCGCGCCTGCGACTGCGCCCGATCCTGATGACGTCGATGGCCTTCGTGCTCGGCGTGCTGCCGCTGGCGATCAGCAATGGCGCCGGTTCGGCTAGCCAGCATGCAATCGGCACTGGCGTGATCGGCGGCATGTTCACCGCCACCTTCCTCGCCATTTTCATGATTCCGATGTTCTATGTGGTCATTCGATCGAAATTCGGCAGCAAGAAGCCTGCCGACGCCGAAGCGGCGCACGTGCAGGAGAACGGCCATGAATAAGCTCACGCTGAGCGTAGTGGCTGCGGCGGTGGTCTGCCTGACTTCCGCCTGCACGCTGGAGCCGCATTACACGCAACCGGCCGCGCCGGTATCGTCTGCGTATCCGACCGGGCCGGCGTACGACAGCCAGCCCACGGACGGTGCGCACAGCGCGAAGGGGCTTGCGGCGGCCGATATCGGCTGGCGCGACTTCTTCAAGGACCCGCGCCTGCAAAAGATCATCGAGCTTGCGCTGCAAAACAACCGCGATCTGCGCGTCTCCGTGCTCAAGGTGGCACAGGCGCGTGCGCAGTACCGCATCGAACGCGCCAACCTGCTGCCGACGCTCGATGTGACCGGCACCGGAACACGCACGCGCACGCCCGCCGATCTTTCGGAAGTGGGCCGCGCAACCGTGTCGAGCGACTATCAGGCCGCAGCGGGCGCATCGTGGGAACTGGACTTCTTCGGCAAGGTGCGCAGCCTTTCGAATCAGGCGCTGCACACGTACCTGTCGACGGCTGAAGCACGCAAGGCGGCGGAGATCACCCTGGTCTCCGAAGTCGCCGACCAGTACCTGACGATGATCGCTTACGACGACTCGCTCAAGGTCACGAAGGCGACGCTCGATTCGGCGCAGAAGTCGTATGAACTGACCAAGGTCGAATACGACACGGGTACGGGTTCCGAGCTCGATCTGCGCGAAGCCGCCGGCACCATGCAGCAGGCGCATGCGAACTACGAGAGCCAGTTGCGTCTGCGCGCACAGGCGGAAAACGCGCTGGTGCTGCTGGTCGGCGCGCCGTTGCCTGCCGATCTGCCTGCAGGCTTGCCGCTCGATTCGCAGGACCTGCTCGCCGATATCCCGGCGAACCTGCCGAGCGAACTGCTCACGCGCCGCCCCGACATTCTCGAAGCCGAGGAAACGCTCAAGGCCGCCAACGCCAATATTGGCGCGGCGCGCGCGGCGTTCTTCCCGAGCATCAGCCTGACGGGCCAGTTTGGCTATGCCAGCGCGAGCCTGGGATCGCTCTTCAAGCCAGGACAACTCGCGTGGGACTTCGGCCCGACGATCACGATGCCGATCTTCGAGGGCGGAGCGAACAAGGCGAGCCTGGACGTGGCGAAGCTCGAAAAGGACGAGGACGTGGCCTCGTACGAAAAGGCTATCCAGACGGCCTTCCGCGAAGTGGCGGACGGCCTGGCGGCACGCGGCACCTATGACACGCAGATCAATGATCTGCGCGCATACACCGATAGCCAGCAGCGCCGCTATACGTTGTCCGACCTGCGCTATCGCAACGGCGTGGACAGCTATCTTTCGGTGCTGACCGCACAGTCCGATCTGTATTCGGCGCAGCAGTCGCTCATTACCGCGAATCTCGACCGGCTCACGAATCTGGTCGATCTGTACCAGTACCTGGGTGGCGGCTGGATTGCCAATACGGGCGACGCGCCACGCAACGCCGATTCGGATCACACGGCGATGGAGACCTCGCACGCGCCACAGGCAGGAGCGAGCGCGGTCCATTAAGCGAGCAGAGGGGCTTTTCAGCGTGCGGGGCAAGTGTCGTTTCCATGACTTGCCCTGCACGCGGAATTCTGGCGTGATACCACATCGTCATCGCCATTTGTTCGCCCTCACTCGCGTGATATGGAAAGCTCCCGACTCAATTTTTCCCTGCGCCAGCTGCGCTACTTCGTGACGGCGGCGGAAACGCTGTCGTTCACCTCTGCAGCGCGGCTGATGCATATCTCGCAGCCTTCCATTTCCAGTGCGATCTCCGAACTCGAAGACGCATTCGGCATTCAACTGTTCATTCGCCATCATGCCGCCGGTCTGTCGCTGACGCAGGCGGGGCGCG
Organism: Paraburkholderia sp.; assembly: GCF_035948235.1. Lineage (GTDB taxonomy): Bacteria > Pseudomonadota > Gammaproteobacteria > Burkholderiales > Burkholderiaceae > Paraburkholderia. Next base: position 19,725 of record NZ_DASZJJ010000132.1, read on the forward strand.
AATTGCTCGGCAAGACGCGCGATCTTTTAAAGAACGCAGAAGAGTTGCAATCGGTCGCGCGTGGGCTCGACACGGGTATGACCGGGACGATTGCGCTGGGATGCCTTGTTTCGCTGGCGCCGCCTTTATTGTCGGGGCTTATCAGCCGTTTTCTTGCCGACCATGCAGGGATTGCTTTTAAAACGACTGAAGGGCATCAGGACGATCTGTTCAAAGGCTTGCACGACGGTTCGCTCGATATTGCGCTCACTTACGATATCGATCTCACCGATGAAATCGACTTTCGCCCATTGGTGCGGCTGCCGCCTTATGTGATCCTGCCGAGCAAGCATCCTCTTGCGCAGCATCGTGCGGTGTCGCTTGCAAGCCTCGTGGACGAGCCGTATGTGATGCTCGATTTACCGCATAGCCGCGAGTATTTTTCCTCGCTCTTCGATGCGATTGGCCAGCGGCCTGTTCCCGTGTTTCGTTCTTCGCAACCGGAGGTAGTGCGGGGGATGGTGGCGAATGGGCTGGGTTACAGCATTCTGAATTTTCCGCTTAAATCGACGCAAACCGTCGATGGCGAGGATTTCGTGGTGAAGCGGTTCAAGGAGAAAGTCGTGGCGACCACGCTGGGTATTGCGCAATCGCGCACGATGAAGCCGCGTATGGTGGTGCAGAAGTTTGCTTCGTTCGCGGAAGGGTTGATCAAGACTCAGTATGTGCGACCCTGAAAAGCCGAAGTCGCCTTCCTAGAACGAATAGATGAACTGCGCTCCCAGCAAGTCGTTGCTTTTGCTGTACGAGCCGTCGTTACGCAGGAACACATTCTGCGACGCCCAGTCGTGGCGGTATTCGACCTTCACCGTGATCTGCTGCGTCGGATAGAACAACAGGTCCAGCGCTACGTCCTGACGTACCGCACCCTTGCACTGGAAGCCCAGGCCGCCGTTGGCTTCCGAATTTGCCAGGCAGTCCGCACCAATACCAAAGCCGTTGTACGGGTCCATACCGTTGCCGTTGAGCGCCACGCCGCCACCGCCGCCGCCGTTCTTGCTGTCGGCCAGCAGGTCGTAACGGGCGGTCACGCCCATGCGGCCCACCACCGGCGCGTTGAAC
>NZ_DASZJJ010000133.1:0-17382 GCF_035948235.1 Paraburkholderia sp.
TTTCACGCTGGCCTACGGCACGCTGGCAGCCAAGAGCCGCCGCGCGGGCCTCGTGCTGGTGCCGATCCTCGACATTCTTCAGTCGGTGCCGGTGCTGGGCTACATCTCGTTCACGGTCACGTTCTTCCTCGCGCTGTTCCCGTCGCGCGTGCTCGGCGCTGAACTGGCGGCGATCTTCGCGATCTTCACGAGCCAGGCCTGGAACATGACGTTCAGCTTCTACCAGTCGCTGCGCACGGTGCCGCGCGATCTGGACGAAGTGTCGAAGGGTTTCCATCTGACCGGCTGGCAGCGCTTCTGGAAGCTCGAAGTGCCGTTTTCGATGCCAGGCCTCATCTGGAACATGATGATGTCGATGTCGGGCGGCTGGTTCTTCGTGGTGGCCTCCGAAGCGATCACCGTGGGCAATAACACGATCACGCTGCCTGGCATCGGCGCGTATCTGGCCCAGGCGATCACCGAAAAGAACTTGCACGCCGTTGGTTGGGTGATTCTGGCGATGGTCGTCGTGATCCTGGCCTACGACCAGTTGCTGTTCCGCCCACTGGTCGCGTGGGCCGACAAGTTCCGCATGGAAAACACCAGCTCGGGCGACGCGCCCGAGTCGTGGCTGCTCGATCTGGTTCGCCGCACGCACCTGATCCATCAGTTGCTGGTGCCGATCGGCTGGTGCTTCGCGAAGGCCGCGCGCGTGCCGCTGCGTTTGCCGTTCACGCTGCCCTCGTTCCCGGTGGTGCAACGCGCGGCGCCCGCCCGGTCAAGTCGCGGCGGCCTGGGCGCGAAGCTTGGCGATGCCATCTGGGCCGTGTTTGTGATCGCGCTCACGCTCTATGTGGTGTGGCGCGTGGTGCTCTATGTGCGCACCGGCGTGACGCTCGACGAGGTTGGCCATGTGCTGGTGCTCGGCCTGATCACGCTGTTGCGCGTGGTCCTGCTGATTGCGATTGCTTCGGTGATCTGGGTGCCGCTGGGCGTGCTGATCGGCCTGCGTCCGGCGCTCGCGGAAAAGATCCAGCCGCTCGCGCAGTTCCTGGCCGCGTTCCCCGCGAACCTGTTGTTCCCGGTGTTCGTGATCGTGATCGTGCGCTTTCACCTCAATCCTGACATCTGGCTGTCGCCGCTGATCGTGCTCGGGACGCAGTGGTATATCCTGTTCAACGTGATCGCGGGCGCGAGCGCCTACCCGAACGACTACCGCGAGGCGGCGAAGAATTTCCATATTCGCGGTTCGCAGTGGTGGCGTCAGGCGATGCTGCCGGGCATCTTCCCGTACTACATCACGGGCGCGATCACGGCCTCGGGCGGTGCGTGGAACGCGAGCATCGTCGCCGAGTTCGTGCAGTGGGGCGACACCAAGGTCGCGGCGCACGGTCTGGGCGCGTATATCGCGCAGACGACCGCCGCCGGCGACTATCCGAAGATCATCCTCGGCATCGCTGTGATGTCGTTGTTCGTCACGCTGTTCAACCGCGTGCTCTGGCGTCCGCTCTATACGTACGCCGAGTCGCGGCTGCGGCTGGACTGATCGAAAGAGATCAATAATTCGAAGGCATGGCGATGCAAAACCCGAAAACCCTCAGCACCCCGCACGGCGACGTGCAGACGGCTCCGAATCCGCCGCGCGTTGGCGAAGAACTCCTGCGCGTGCAGAACGTGTGCCGGGGCTTCAACAAGAATCAGGGCGAACTGCTCGTTCTGGACGACGCGAATCTGTCGCTGCGCGAAGGCGAGATCGTCGGCCTGCTGGGCCGCTCCGGCTCCGGCAAATCGACGCTGCTGCGCATCATCGCCGGGCTGATCGAGCCGACGGCGGGCGAAGTGACGTGGCGCGGCAAGCCGCTCGACGGTCCGGCCAAAGGCGTGGCGATGGTGTTCCAGACCTTCGCGCTGTTCCCGTGGCTCACGGTGCTGCAAAACGTGGAAGCGGGTCTCGAAGCGCAGGGCGTGGGCGCGCGCGAGCGCCGCGAGCGGGCGCTGGCCGCGATCGACCTGATCGGTCTGGACGGTTTTGAAAACGCCTATCCGCGCGAACTTTCGGGCGGCATGCGCCAGCGCGTGGGTTTTGCGCGCGCGCTGGTGGTCGATCCTAATCTGATGCTGATGGACGAGCCGTTTTCCGCGCTCGACGTGCTGACGGCCGAAACGCTGCGTACCGACCTGCTCGATCTCTGGACGCAAGGGCGTCTGCCGATCAAGTCGATTCTGATCGTCACGCACAACATTGAGGAAGCGGTGTTCATGTGCGACCGCATTCTGGTGCTGTCGTCCAATCCTGGTCGCGTGGTCGCCGAAATCAAGGTGCCGTTCAAGCATCCGCGCAACCGTCTCGATCCTGCCTTCCGCAAGCTGGTGGACGACATCTACGCCAAGATGACCGCGCGCCAGACCGACGAGACCACGAAGAAGGGGCTGGAACTCGGCAGCTGGCTGCCGCGCGTGTCCACCAACCTGATGGCGGGTCTGATCGAAACGCTGGCGGCCGCGCCGTATCACGGTCGCGCCGACATGCCGGAAATCGCGCGCTCGCTGCATCTGGAAGTGGACGATCTGTTCCCGATCGCCGAAGTGCTGCAGTACCTTGGTTTCGCCGATGTGCGCGAAGGCGATGTGCTGCTCACGCCGCCCGCGCGCGTGTTCGCGGAATTCGGCACCCAGGAGCGCAAGATGATGTTCGCGGAACATCTGCTGCGCCATGTGCCGCTCGCGGCGCGGATCAAGAAGGTGCTCAACGAGCGTCCGGGCCATCGCGCGCCGCGCGTGCGCTTCGAACAGGAACTGGAAGACTTCCTGTCGGACGGCGCAGCGGAAGAGACGCTCGACACCGTGATCGACTGGGGTCGTTACGGCGAAATTTTCTCGTATAACGACCAGTCGGAAATCTTCAGTCTGGAAGACGTGGAGTCCTGAGCTTTGTCGCCAGCCAGATGAAAAACGGTCGCCGCGGCGACCGTTTTTTTGCAGCAGAAAGAAGCTGAAAAGCGCGCTTATTGCAGCGCGCCCCAGCGCTCCACGGCGGGTTCGGCGGTAGCCCACTTCCAGCCCTTGTCGTCCTGACAGGCGCTCGCCGTGTACCACTGCTCGGGCGAGTTGGGCGCATCGCCGTCCTGCACCGAGAACGCAAAGTCCTTGCACAGCGCCAGCGCCGATGCGAACGCGCGCGTCACGCGCACCTCGCCGTGACCGTTCTCGACCGGCAACTTGTGCTTGATGCGCCAACTGTCGCTGCCGCCCACGGGCAGACGCCCGGCGGTTTCGGCGATCATTTCCTGCTGGTCGGCGTGCATGCTCTTCATGAAGCGGTTGACGGCTTCGTCGGTGACGGCCTGCACGGCGATGCCCACGCCCACGCCGATGGCCGGATTGGCCGTGGCGATGCCGGTGGCCGCCGCTGCCGCCGCGCCGCTGGCCGCGCCGATCGACGAACAGCCGCTGGCGCCCAACGCGACGCCCGCGCACAACGCCGTGAGCGCGAGCAGGCGCGCGCCGGGCAGGGCCGAGGTGGCGCGCTTGCCTATGCGCTGCGTGCCGCTCATTGCAGCGCACCCCAGCGGTCGGTCGCCGGTTCGGCCGACGCCCACTTCCAGCTCGCGCCGTCGCGGCACACCGAGGCCACGTAGAACGCGCTCGACGCGGCCTTGTCCTTGGTCGCGTCCTGATCGACCGAGAACACGATTTCCTTGCAGTCGAGCGCGCCCGTGCTGATCGCACGGCTCACGGTCACGCGGCCATGCGCGTCTTCTTCGATCGGAAACGAATGGACGATTGACCACGGCGCCACACCGCCCACGTCGAGCGGGCCGGCGGCCTGGGCGATGCTGTCCTGGGTGTTGCGGTGCACGACGCGCTCGGAGTACTGCACGCCGGCCTTCGCGGCGGCCACGGCGCCCAGGCCGATGCCGGTCGCGACCGAGGCGTTGTTGGTGACCTTCGAGGCGATCGCCGCGCCCGCGATACCGGCGCCCGTCGTCGCGCCTTCGGAGTAAAGCGAACTGCACGCAGAGCACGCGAGGCTCGCAAGCGTCACGAGCAGCGTGAGCGACGCGCTGCGTCGCCAGCCGGGCGCCGCGAGAGCGGGTTTCCGGGGCCGCGCGGCGCCAATGGCCGAGGCGCTGTGCGGTGCCGTCGATGGCGCGTTGCACGCCGAGGCTAGTCGTTCTTGCATGTTCTTTCCCTGCCGCTGGCGGCTGGATATCGCCGTCGCGATCATCCAGCACGTATTGATGCACCTTTGAATGAGAACAGGGTGCGATTACGCGTTATTTCGTGCGTCGGATTGTGCAGGATGACAATTGCAAACGGGATAGGGAAAGTGCAAGAAATTGAAAAAGGTCGTGCGCCGTTTGATCTTGCATGGTTGCGGGCACGACCTTTTTGTGCGTTTTGGCGCTGCGTTTTACCGTTGCGCCTCAACGCCCTGGCTTTGGACTAACCGGCGTCGCGCGCCTCGCCTTCGTTGTCGCCATCGTCGGGGAGCGGGGCTTCGCCGTCTTCCGCGCCGTAGCTGCCCAGACGGTTATAGAGCGTCTTCAGGCTCACGCCGAGCGTGCGCGCCGCGAGCCGCTTGTCGCCGCCGCAGTATTTGAGCGTGCCCAGAATGATCTGCTTCTGCGCATCGGCCAGCGGCGTGCCGATCCACACGCTCATGGCATCGCCCTGCGTGACCGGCTTTTTCACCTTCGGCACGAGTTGCGGATGAGCGATCTCGACCTGCTTTTCGGCGAGGATGAACGCGCGGTACACGGCGTTCTTCAGCTCGCGCACATTGCCGGGCCACGACCAGTTGCGCACGGTTTCCAGCGCCCGTTTGCTGAACACTTTCTGCGTACCGCTTTCGTCGTTGAGTTCGGTAAGGAACAGCTGGGCGAGCAGTTCGCGGTCGCGTTCGCGCTCGCGCAGCGGCGGGGCGCGCAGCGGAAACACGGCGAGGCGGTACATCAGGTCCTCGCGCAGCGCGTTGTCCTTCACGGCCACCACGGGATCGCGGTTGGTCGCTGCAATGATGCGTACGTCGCCGCGGATCGTCTCGTTGCTGCCAACCGGCCGATAATCGCCGGTTTCGAGCGCGCGCAGCAGTTTGACCTGATGCAGCAGCGACATCTCCGTGACTTCGTCGAGAAATAGCGTGCCGCCGCGCGCGTGCTCGAAGTGACCGTCGCGCGCCTGCACGGCGCCGGTGAAGCTGCCTTTCTCGTGGCCGAACAGTTCGGCCTCGATCAGCTCGTCGGGGATCGCGCCGCAGTTCACGGCGATGAACGGGCCGTCGCGGCGTTCGCTGCGATCGTGGATCGTGCGCGCGACCAGCTCCTTGCCGGTGCCCGATTCGCCGACGATCAGCGCGGTGGCGTCGGTGACCGACACGCGCTCGATCTGCGCATAAAGGTCCTGCATGATCGTCGACGAACCGTACAGCAGTCCGTACGACTGCAGACCGGGCACGCGCGGCTCCTTGCCTTGCGCTTTACGGCCCGCGTCGTCGCCGGCTTGCTGGCTCGCATCATGGCCGGAATCCCGGCCTGCCTTGCGACCTTTTTCGTTGCCTTTCTCGTTGCGGCGCGCGTCGCGTTCGTCACGCGTGGCGCGCGGTTCATCTCGTTCGGCGGCGGGCGAGCCCGGCTCGATTGACGCCATAGGGTATTCGTCCTGCAAAGTTGGTAATGGCCCGATGGCCAGGATGCAATTGCGCGGCTTGTGGTGTGGACCCGGACGCGGGGCGTCGGTGCGCGCACGAGCCAGTGAACCAACCGTCGCGCATTCGCGCTTGGGCCCGGACGCTGGCTTCGGACGGGCGGCGGCCGGTCAGGACTGGCGTGAACGATGCCGCGCCGCCGACCGCAGGATTCCCATCTCGTAAACTATTTAACCACTGCGACGCCTCGCAGGGCAATGCACGTGCCCGGATTGGGCGCATCATTGGCGCTGGCGCGCCCATGTCTGGCGGCGTGTAGCGGCGTTTCTGCGCTTTTTCGCCGGGTTTTGTCTGTTTCGGCGCATCTGGCACGGCTTGTGCTGCGTATCTTTGGTAGCGCGCTCGCGTCTATGTTAAAGCGTGGGCGTCGCAAAGAGGCTGGATTGTGTCTGGCGAAAAGATTGGGAGAGTCGAAATGTCGAAGAACAAACCTGGACTGTTCGGAACCCTGTTTGCTGTGGGCGCGCTTGGCGCGACGGCTGGCATGCTGGCCCTGCGCTGGTCGCAGCGCCACCGCATGCAGCGTCAGCATCTGCATGGCGATCTGAGCCGCTGGGAGGACGAGGGCGGCTCGCTCTCCGGGAGCGCCGATCACGCGCTCAACGCCGTTGCCGGGAAACCGGCCGCGTCCCTGGGGGCCGCCGCGCCCACGACGACGCACGAACGCGGCCTGGCTGAAGACGATACCAGTGCAGCGTGGCCGTTTCCGACCAGCGACCCGGATTCCGCCACGCGGCATTGATCCGCAGATCGAGGTACCGCCGGGCAGGGCTCGTTTGACGTACGCGCTTAATCGGCACGGTCGTGCAGGGCGCCGGGAAACGCGCGCCGGGCTATCTCGAATCTGTCTATAATAGTGATATCTACAACAATCGAGGTTCGGGCTGCGCGCTGTTCGCGGTATTGTTGCGCTTTGGAACTACAGTGCAGCTAAAACCGTGCGCTTGCCGTCTTGAGCGCGCCCGACCGTTTCGCACTCCACTGCAGCGCAACGTATGCACCGCAAGCCTTGCGGCGCCGGAAAAAATCGTCCGGCGTATCCGCCATGCCCGCGGCGTGGTATGTATCGCGCATGGAGCCACTCACCTTTCAGGGCTGACGAGACGCGATGCCACATGTATTGATTGTCGATGACGATGCAGAAACCCGCGAAGCGCTAGCCGCCGTGGTGGGCGAAGACGGGCTCACCACCGCCCAGGCGGGCGACTTGCGCGAGGCGCGCATCCAGCTGATCCGGCAGATGCCCGACGTCGTTTTCACCGACCTGAAGCTGCCCGACGGCAGCGGCACTGATCTGTTCCAGGACCTCGATCCGCGCTCCGGCGTGGAACTCGTCGTCATTACGGGCCACGCGACGGTCGAAACCGCCGTCGACGCGCTCAAGAACGGTGCGATCGACTACCTCGTGAAGCCGATCAACCTGCAGCGCGTGAAGGCGATCCTGAACCGCCTGCCGCGCGCGGGCGACCTCAAGGCCGAAATCGGCACGCTGCGTGGCGAGCTGCGCCGCATGGGCCGCTTTGGCCTGATGCTCGGTAATTCGCCGGCCATGCAGGACGTGTACGACCAGATCAGCCGCGTGGCGGTCACGCCGGCTTCGGTGATGCTGGTGGGCGAATCGGGCACCGGCAAGGAGGTGGCCGCGCAGACGATTCACCAGTTGAGCCTGCGCCGCAAACACGAATTCCTCGCGGTGAACTGCGGCGCGATCTCGCCGAACCTGATCGAATCGGAAATGTTCGGCCACGAGCGCGGCTCGTTTACGGGCGCCGATCGCCAGCACAAGGGCTATTTCGAGCGCGCGAACGGCGGCACGCTGTTCCTCGACGAAATCACCGAAATGCCGATCGAGCTACAGGTGAAGCTGCTGCGCGTGCTCGAAACCGGCATGTTCATGCGGGTGGGCACGACCAAGGAAATCGAGACCGACGTGCGCCTGATCGCGGCGACCAACCGCGACCCGGAGCAGGCGGTCGCCGAGGGCAAGCTGCGTCTGGACCTGTATCACCGCCTGAATGTGCTCCCGATCAACCTGCCGCCGCTGCGCGAGCGGGGCAAGGACGTGGAGCTGCTGGCCCAGGCGTTCCTCGAAGAGCTGAACGAGCGCCACGGCACGAAGAAGCAGTTCCCGGCTGCGGTGCGCGAGATGCTGGCCACCTACCCGTGGCCGGGCAACGTGCGGGAGCTGAAGAACTACGTGCAGCGCGCGCACATCATGGCGGGCAACGAGGGCGATCTCACGGCCGCCGTGCCGTTGCAGATTTCGCTGTCGAAGCCGGTGGCGGGCACGGCGGTGACGATTCCGTTCGGTACGTCGCTGGCCGATGCCGATCGTCAGCTGATTCTCGCGACGCTGGAGCAATGCGGCGGCGTCAAGACGCGTGCGGCGGAGATCCTCGGCATCAGCCTGAAGACGCTCTATAACCGGCTCGTCGAGTACGGCAACGAGACGGGCACGGGCGCGGGCGGCGGCAAGAGCGAAGCGCCTGCGCGCGCGGCGACCTGATTGCCGGCTGGGCGCCCAGCGTAACCCTTTTATTCCCCCGGCAGGCCGCGCCGCATGTTGCGGCGCTTGCCTGCAAGCGATGTAAATCGCACCGCGTCCCCGCTTTACACGTCGCTTAACACCCCGCTGTGCCCCTCCAGGTTTCTCCATCTTCGCCGCCGTGCGCCTTATGCGTCCGGCGGCGCGTGGCTTTGCACGCCGCGTTACGTGTCATGACGGGCGCTGGTATGTGGCTTGCAATCGGCTCGATAAACCCTTTCGAGGAGCAAGCGATGCCGAGCTGCAGACAATCCGATCCGTTTCGTGTGAAGCCCTGGCTTGCGCACACTCCCCAACCCGATTCGCCGCCGGATCAGCCCGGCACGCCCGACGTGCCGCCGGTCGGCGATCCTCCGCCGCAGCCCGGCGAAGTGCCGCGATCGATCGACCCGCGCCTCTATCCGGCGATGCGGGTTGCACCGGTTTCTGGCGAGCGACTGCGTCAGGCGCGCGAAGAATGGTCGCACGTCGCGCGCATCGCCCAACGCGCGGGCCGCGCTGCCTGGGCCCGATGGGCGCGTTGGGCGGGCTGGACCTGCCACGCCGAATTAGGGGCGAAGCTGGCGGCCGACGGTGTGGCCGATTTCGATGCGCGTGGCAACACTCGCGGCGATGCAACATCGGGCCGCCGTGCGTCGCGCGGCTGATGATCGGGCTTTTTATGTACGACTTACAAACGCGCGCCCATATTTACCGGCAATTTCACGCGGCGATTCCTAGACTATAAAAACGCCACCGCCGTGTGACGGCCTGTACGCAGGAGGCATCGACATGAGACATCCCGCATTGCGCCGCTCCGCACGTCACTCGGGCAAACGTGGCCCGCGCGACGCAGAACAGAAGGTCGGGAATGCAGCCGGTTTCAGCAGTGATGGCGGCGCCGTTTCCGCCGCACCGTCGAACGGTCACTCGCCGGATCCCGCGAACCAGAATCGCCCGGCGCCCGGTGTGCCGGCCGATGGCGAGCACAACCAGGGCGGCGCGCGAGCCGAAGGCATCGACTATCAGCGCGATCTCGGTTCCGAGCAGGACGCCTGATTTCACCACCGCGCTGCGGCACTCGCAGCGCGTCGAAGCCCGCATTGTGACGACGCGATCGAGCCGGTTTTCGCCGGTCGTCGTGGCGTTTTTGCTCGTTCGTTCAATGCGTTTGCAGTGCGTCAAGACCAGCGGAAAAAGCCAATAAGGCTCCGGATCACGACGGCAGGGCATGCATCTTGCGTGATAGTGCAGTGCACCGTCCCCGGACCCAACGAAACAGGAGGTATGGCCGCAATGGGCAGACTGATCGTGGTATCGAATCGCGTTGCACCGACCCAGGAAGGGCGTCCCGCCGCTGGCGGCCTCGCGGTCGGCGTGCTGGATGCGCTCAAGGAAACCGGTGGCGTATGGTTTGGATGGAGCGGCGAAACCGTCGCGGAACCCACCGAACCGATCATCGAACAGCAGGGCAGCGTCACATACGCGACGGTCGGTTTGACCCGGCGTGATTATGACCAGTACTACAAAGGCTTCTCCAATACGACGCTGTGGCCGACGTTCCACTACCGCAACGACCTCGCGCGCTACGAGCGCCAGGAGTACGGCGGTTATCTGCGTGTGAATGTCACGCTCGCGCGCCAGCTCAAGCCGCTGATCCAGCCCGACGACATCATCTGGGTTCACGACTATCACCTGATTCCGTTCGCGCGCTGCCTGCGCGACCTCGGCGTGAAAAATCCCATCGGCTTTTTCCTGCACATTCCGCTGCCGGTGCCGGAAGTCATGCGCTCGGTGCCGCCGCACGAAGAGCTGATGAAGTTCATGTGCAATTACGACGTGGTCGGCTTCCAGACCGATGCCGATCGTCAGGCGTTCATGGATTACGTCGAGCGCGGCGGCCACGGCACGTCCAGCGACGACGGCATGGTGCACGCGTGGGGCCGCTTCCTGAAAGTGGGGGCCTACCCGATCGGCATCTATCCCGATGCGATCGCCAAAGCCGCCACGCAGTTCACCGACCGCAAGCCGGTGCGCAGCCTGCGCGACGCCATGCGCGGGCGCAAGCTCATCATGAGCGTGGATCGACTCGATTATTCGAAGGGGCTGGCGGAACGTTTTCAGGCCTTCGAGCGCATGTTATTGAACGGCCCAGGCTGGCATGGACGTGTCTCGCTACTGCAGATCGCGCCGCCGACGCGCTCCGACGTGCAGACGTATCAGACGATCCGCCGCAACCTCGAAGGCGAGGCCGGGCGCATCAACGGGCGCTTCGCGCAGCTCGACTGGACGCCGATCCAGTACCTGAACCGCAAGTACGAGCGCAATCTGCTGATGGCGCTGTTCCGTCAGGCGCAGGTCGGTTACGTCGCGCCATTGCGTGACGGCATGAATCTGGTAGCGAAGGAGTACGTAGCTTCGCAGAATCCCGAGGATCCGGGCGTGCTGGTGCTCTCGCAATTCGCGGGCGCCGCCGAGCAGTTGCCGGGCGCACTGGTTGTGAATCCTTACGATCTGAACCAGACCGCCGAAGCGCTGGAGCGCGCGCTGTCGATGCCGCATGCGGAGCGTCAGTCGCGCTACGAGGACATGATGGCGTCGCTGCGCGAGAACAATCTCTCGGTGTGGCGCGATACTTTCCTGGCCGACCTGCGCAGCGTGGCCACGGCGGCTTCGGTGACGGAACGGGCGCGCAGCGCCGCGCCCGCCACCAAATCGCAACCGCAGCCCCAGCCTGATAAGGCGACCAGCGCGGCCACCAAGGCCAGTTGAACATCGGCTGATCGCGCGCCCGGCGCGCACACACATCACCTCACGGCGACTTTCGGGTCGCCGTTTTCTATTGCGCGCGCCGCCAGCAGCGCAGCGCTCGCGTCAGGCTCGCTGCACGCCCGCTTCGGCGTACGGATGCGGCGGCTCGGTCGGATCGAAATCGGCCCAGTGGCCGGCATGCCATTGACCGGTGGCGCGCTCGATATCGTCGGCGCCCGCTTCGCTGAGCACCGCGGCGGCCAGCGCCTGATTGTCGGCGCTCACATGGACCGTGAGCAGAACGCCAGACTGACGCGTTTCGTGATGCACGCGCTCTTCGTGCTCGGCCGGCCGCTGCCAGCCGCCGCCGATACGTGCACCGATCCACGCGCCCACGCCAGCGGCGATCAGCACCGAAGGCAACGACGCCGCCAGCAGCGCGCCGAATAACGCTACGCCCACGACCGCGCCCGCCACGGCGCCCGTAGTGAGATTGCGCATGTGATGCGGCGGCGCGGCGGCGCGTGCGATGGGGTGGGGCGTATGACGCGCGTGCTGCCCGCGCGGATTGACAAAAAAGAGGTTGACGTCTTCTTCGACGAAGCCGCGCGAGAACAGCTTTTCGGCGACGGATTCGGCGGCGGGGAAGGTCGTGAACCGGCCTGCGACGATCAGAGACATGGGAATCCCCCTCCTTGAAGGTTGACTCGCCGGAACGACAGAAACAACAGGAACATCTGGACTGCGGCGCGGGGTGCGCCGTAAGTCCATGGTAGTGCATGGTCGGGCTGCAGGCCGTAAAAACGAGACGGTCAGCCGCGCGCCTGCGCGGCGCGCCGGGGCACGAGCCGCATCATGCTCACCACGGCCGCGGCCGCCGCGAACGCCGTCGCGACCGCGAGCGCCACCGTCGGCCCGTGCTGCGGCGCAACGCCGAAGATCAGCGCGACCAGCGCCGCGCCGAGCGTCTGGCCCGTCAGCCGCGCCGTGCCCAGCATGCCGCTCGCGCCGCCGCTGCGTTCGCGCGGCGCGGACGAGAGAATCTGCCGGTTATTCGGCGACTGGAAGATGCCGAAGCCCACGCCGCACAGCGCCATGCGCCAGGCGATCTGCAGGTCGGTGGGGTGCGCGTTCAGCATCGCGAGCGACAGCAGGCCGAGCGCGAACAGCGCCAGGCCGACGCCGCCCAGAATGCCCGCCGGATAGCGGTCGGACAGCCATCCCGAGACTGGCGCGGCGACGATGATGACAAGCGGCCACGGCGTCATCAGCAAACCCGTATCGACCTGAGAGAAGCCGTACACATCCTGCAGCATGAAGGGCAGCGCAACGAAGGCCAGCATCTGCGCGCAGAACGAGCAGACCGAGGTGCTGATCGACAGCGCGAAGAGCGGATTCGCCAGCAGATCGACGGGCAGCAGCGGCGCGGGCTGATTGAGCTGGCGGCGCACGAAGAACCAGCCGATGACGATCGCGCCCGCGAATTCCAGGCCGATAAGCGCGGGGTTTTCGCCATGTCCCAGGCCATCGACGGCAAAGATCAGCAGTCCGAACACCAGCGCATTGAAAACCGCGCTCAGGTAGTCGTAGGGTGCCGGATGACGCTCGTTGGTGGGCAGCGCGCGCAGGCCCAGCGTGAACGCGGCGATGCCGATCGGCACGTTGATCGCGAACAGCCACGGCCACGACGCAATCGACAATACGCCCGATGCCAGCGTCGGCCCGATCGCCGAGGCGATGGCCACCACCATCGCGTTGATGGCGACGCCACGTCCGAGCTTCGCGCGCGGATAGATCATGCGTACGAGCGCGGTGTTCACGCTCATGACGCCCGCGCCGCCGAAGCCTTGCACCATGCGCGCGATGGCCAGCGCCGGCAGCGAGGTCGCGAGCGCACAGCCCAGCGACGCCACCGTGAAGAGCGCGAGGCCCCACAGGTAGACGCGCCGGTAGCCGATGCGGTCGCCCAGCGACGACAACGGCAGCAGCGCGATCGTCACCGAAAGCTGATACGCGTTGACGATCCAGATCGAGTTCGCGGCGCTGGCGTGCAGGTGTCGCGCGATGGTTGGCAGCGCGACGTTGGCGATTGCGCTGTCGAGCACGGCGAGCGTAATGCCCAGCGCGACCACGAGGATCGCGTAATAGCGTTGCGGAAAGGGCAGGCCGCTTTCCGGGTCGCTGGCGGCGCCGGATGGCGTAGCGGTAAAGGGTTGGGGCGGGGCGTAGGGCGTGCGAGTGGGCATTGATGAAGGTGACGGCGCGCGTCACCTTGCGCGCAGTCGTTTGGCTCGATTCAAAAGGTTGGGGTGAGGCGCGGCGCAAATGGTGCAAGTGGCGCAACCGGAGCAAAGGGCGCCGCGCGAACAGCGTCAGGCTTTATTTGAGTTCGCTTGTTGAAGTTCGCTCATTTCAGTTCATACAGACCGACGTAAGTGGTCGAATCCAGCTCGTTCAGATGCGTCATGAAGCGCGCGACCGCGTTGGTGGTCTCGGGCGTGACGGGCAGTTGCGCCGCCTTGAGCGCGTGAATGCGGAAGATATAGCGATGCGGCTTGTCCCCGCGCGGCGGCGCAGCGCCGCCGAAGCCCACCGTGCCGTAGTCGTTGCGCACCTGCAGGGCGCCGGGCGGCAGCAGACTGCCATCGGCTTTACCCGCATTGCGCGCGAGCGCGCGCACGTCGGCGGGAATATTCACGACCACCCAATGCCAGAAGCCGCTGCCAGTGGGCGCGTCCGGATCGTAGACGGTCAGCGCGAAGCTTTGCGTGTCGGCGGGCGGCGCGTCCCATTGAAGCGCCGGCGACAGATTGTCGCCTTCGACGCCGAAGGCCCGATCGTCGAATTCCTGCGCCTTCGGCATGAAACCGTTACTCGGAAAATCGTCGGACCAGAGTCGGAAATCAGCCATCGCTTGCCTCCTTTCTCTTGAGTTCTGACAGGATTGCGTCAAGCGCGCAACAAGGCGCCGGGCGCTGCTGATTCAATCGAGTTTAGCACCGCGATGGGTCGTGCTCCGCTCAGGGCTCACGTGGCTTTCTGCTGCACTTCCTGCTGCGCCGCGCGTGCCTCGAACCAGCTTTGCGTGCCGTCCTGAAGCCAGGCGGCGAGCCGCTCGACGACCGCTTCGGGGTCCTGCGAAGCACCGCGCAGCGCGCATTCCCAGATCACGGCAACACGCCAGCCCAGCGCCGCGAGCGCGGCCAGCGCCTTGGCGTCGTTGGTGCGGTTGCGGCCGATCTTGGCGCGCCAGAACTCGGGCCGCGTCGACGGCCACTTGAAGAGCGGACAGTTGTGGCCGTGCCAGAAGCAGCCATGCACCAGCACCACGGCGCGGTAGCGCGGCAACACGATATCGGGACGTCCGGGCAATTCGCGCACGTCGAGCCGGAAGCGAAAACCTCGGCGATGCAGCAGGCTGCGGATCAGGACTTCAGGCTTCGTGTTGCGCCCGCGTATGCCGGACATCATCCGGCTGCGGGTTGCGCTGTCGACGACGTCGACCATGAGTCGTCAGGCGGCCAGTGCCGCTTCGTCCTTGACGGCTTTGGCGACGCTCGCGCGGCGGCGAGTGGTGGCTTTGGCCTTCGTTTTCGCGGCAGCCGGCTGGTGTGCGAGCGCCGCATCGAGATGCGGCATCATCGCGCGCGCCACTTCGCGCATCACGGGCATCACCACGCTGTTGCCGAACTGGCGATACGCCTGCGTATCGCTCACGGTGATGCGGAAGGTGTCGGGAAAGCCCATCAGGCGCGCGCACTCGCGCGGCGTGAGGCGGCGCGGGCGAATCCCCTCGCCCTGATAGACGAGGATTTCGCTGCCGTCCTTGTGATAACGCGCCGACAGCGTGCGCGTGACGCTATGCGGGAACGCGAGGCCGTAGCCGAAGCCATTGCCCGCCGCGCGATGTTTTTCCGCGTACTTCTGCAGGTAGTCCCACAGACCCGGCGTAAGCGTGTATTTCGGCTGCACGCGGCGCGCGGAGTGATCGAAGAAACGCTCGCCGTCCCAGGGCAGCAGCGGCTCGCTGCCATCGGTGCGATGCAGCACCGACGCCAGGCGCGGACCTTCTTCGGGCAGGCTGAGCGCGTCCCATATGAACGGCGTCGGCTCGCGAAAGCCGACGATGATGATGCGCTCGCGATGCTGCGGCGTGAAATGACGCCCGTCGATCACGCGGTAGTGCACGTCGTAGCCCAGCTCGTCGCGCAGCACCTGCAGGATCACGTCGAAGGTGCGGCCGTGGTCGTGCGAGAGCAGGTTCTTGACGTTCTCCAGCAGGAAGGCGGCGGGCCGCTTTTCGGCGATGATGCGCGCGACGTCGAAGAACAGCGTGCCTTGCGTGGTGCACTCGAAACCGTGCGGGCGGCCGAGCGCGTTCTTCTTGGAGACACCCGCGATCGAGAAGGGCTGGCACGGGAAACCCGCGAGCAGCACGTCGTGGTCGGGCACATCGGCAGCCGGGAATTCCACGATATCGCCCACGTAGGCGTGGCCTTCGCCGTCCTTCGGACCGTAGTTTTCCAGATAGGTCTTTTTCGAAAACGCGTTCCACTCGCTTGTCATCACGCAGGCGCCGCCGTGCGCCTCGAAGCCCATGCGGATGCCGCCGATGCCGGCGAACAGATCGACGAAGCGAAAGCGCGCGGGCGCGGCAGCGTTGGCCGTCGTGGCGGACGCGGGCTCGCTGCTGCGCAGCAGTTCGCGCAGCGCGGCGTCGAGCATGGCGGGGCACGGCGTTTCGCCTTTTTCCCACCGGCGCACGGTCTTCACGTCCTTGCCGACGTGGGTGGCGATCTGCTGCTGCGTGAAGCGCTGACGTGCCTGCGCAAGCAGGTCGCGCGCGAGATCTCGCGAATTGGCCGGGTGCACGAAGTCCTCTCTGGGTATTTTGGCGGACATTATGACCGATGCCTGACCCGCGACACCAGGAATTCCGGGCGCGATCGTGCATAAACCCGCGCGCACGGGCAAACCGTGCCGGCAAGGCCGAGAGGGAACTGCGTGAAAAACTGCGTGAAAACTAGTGGTTCGCGACCTGGGCGGCGGCCTGTTTGGCCATGTGCGCGGCCATCGAGGCGGCGTTCAGCTCGTGCAGATCGATCTGCACCAGCAGGCTGTCGATATCGGCAAGCTGGCCTTTATTGATATGGCCAGTGTCGAGCAGCCGGTGCAGGCGCGCACGCCAGTAATTCGCGGAGAGGATCGGTCCGCCGAGATCGCCCGTGAGGGAGAGCGGCATGACGCGACGGATGTGGGCAATGTCCTGATCGATCAGATTCGACATCAGGTAGCCGGGCGGGAGGGGACGGAGCGTGTCCATGTATGGAGATTACGACAGCTCCGACCCTAACTTTAATCTAATTGCGCTCCACGTTTACCCTGGGACGTCAATCGGGCCGATGCGGCGGCCTGATGCAGCGCAGAGTTTTCCACCGGGTTCGCCTTCTGGTTCAGCCCAGCAGCAACATCGTCAGCGACGAATAGACGACGGCGGTGAGTGCGGCGATAAGGGCGAAAATGTAGGGCGAGGTCATGTCGGTGGTCTCCGGCGAGGTTCCCGTTGTGTTCCGGTTGTGTTCCGGTTTGCTGGAAACCATCGTAGGCGATGCGCGTGCGGGCGAAGGTTAACAATTGACAAACCTTGCACGGGGTAACGCGTGCGACCTGCCGATGCACGACCGCTGGCTTATTCCGCCGGGGTCTCAGGCGCGGGCGCGGGGCCTTGCGCGGCGCCTTCCAGGAAGCGGCGCGTGGCTTCGAACGACTGCAGCATCTGATCGGGCCACGGCGTTTGCAGCATCACGGCCTGATGGTTTTCGAACGCCGACGACAGCAGCTTGATCAGCTCGGGCGAGCTCAGATGGCGCAGCAGCACGCTCACGGCGATCGCGGTGGCCTGGCTAGCTCCAGCGGTCTGCAGCTCGGAATGGGTAAGGGCGGCGACTTGCTTGTTGATGTCCATGGTGGGATCTGCCTGGATGGAAATAGGGCGCTGCGGCGCGCAGGTAATTCAGACGCAACTCGAACTCGAACGCCGGTTCAGAAGAGCGAAACGCGTGCCGCGCAGCACGGGAAAAAGGGAAAGCGGGAACGGGAAAAAGCGGGAATGGCCGCGCCGGTTGAATCCTGGGCGAGCGCTGAAACGGGCGATGTACGAGATGGGCGATCACGCAAAGCCAGCGTAAATCTGGTCCCCCTGGCAGGAATCGAACCTGCATCTAGCGCTTAGGAGGCACTTGTTCTATCCATTGAACTACAGGGAGCGCTCAGTTACGCCCGGGGCGCATCAGCCCCAACTCCGCCCAGCCGCCATGTTTCCCAAGTCACCCGTCATGGCGCGGAGTCCGCGCGAGGACGTTGCCCGCGCAGGCGCAAGAGTATAGCAAAGGCGATGCGGCTGGAAAATGTCGCCCGGGCG
>NZ_DASZJJ010000134.1:0-16034 GCF_035948235.1 Paraburkholderia sp.
GCGCGGTCTCGACGTTCATCGCGCCGATGCCCAGCGAACCCAGCCCGCCTTCATTGGAAACCGCCGCAGCCAGCGCGGGCGTGCTGACACCCGCCATCGGCGCCTGCACGATGGGCCGGGTCAACTGGAGCCTGTCGAGCAGGCCGGTACGAGATGCATTCATGAATTTGCCTCAATGGGATGTCAGCGCGCGCGCCGCTTTGGCTTCGGGACGGGTTTCTGCGCCAACTTCGGATCGAACTTCGGCCCCAGCCGATCGACCAGAAAGTCGACGAATACCCGCACACGCGACGACAGATAACGTCCATGCGGATACAACAAAAAGAACGGCCGCGAGCGCCCGCCCTTGTCGGGCAGCACCTCTACGAGCCGCCCGGCGGCCAGATCCTCCGCGACGATGAAGCGATAAGTCTGGAACAGCCCCGCGCCGTGGCGCGCGAGCGTGACGCCCGCCAGCACGTCGCCCGACGTGCCGTAGCCGCCTTGGGTCGCCAGTTCCAGTTCGCTATCGCCTTCGTTGAAAAGCCAGGGGATGTTGCGGCCGCTGCTTGGCAGTTCGAACTGAATGCAATCGTGGTTTTGCAGATCTTCGATGCTGCGCGGCTTGCCCACGCGCTTCAGATACGCGGCGCTGCCGACAATCACCAGTTCCGCGTCTTCGAGCTTGCGCGCCACGAGTTGTGAATCGTCGGGCGCGCGCCCGCGAATCGCGAGATCGAAGCCTTCATCGGCGAAGTCGATATTGCGGTTGCTCAGGTGCGTTTCCACTTCCACCTGCGGATACTGCGCGCGAAACGCCGCAAGCAGCGGCAGGACGCGATAGTGGCCGTAGGGCGTGGGCATGCTGATGCGCAGCACGCCGGCCGGCGTCGTCTGCTGGCCGGTGACTTCGCGTTCGGCGTCCACCAGTTGCGCGAGCGCTTCGCGGCATTGCTCGAAGTAGCGGCGGCCCGCATCCGTGAGGCGGATCTGGCGCGTGGTGCGCACGAACAGACGCGCGCCCAGCCGCGCCTCCAGACGCGCCACGGAGCGGCTCACCGCGGCGGGCGTCACGCTAGCCTGGGTGGCCGCCAGCGTGAAGCTGCCCAGTTCGGCGGCGAGGCAGAACAATTCGATGCTGCCCAGTAGTAAATCGTCGAAGTTACGTTGCATGGGTTCATCCGGCTGTGGCGCGTCATGATGATAACCGAGCCTCCAGTCTCGCTCGCGCGCCAACGGCGCCGCTCATGCAGCCACTATAAGGACGCCGCCCACGCCGATAAACACAGGGCGCCGCATAGGACTTGTTACATGGCGGAATAGCCTCGAAAGACGCGTCCGCGCTTGTTACCCAGCGTACAAAGACAATTGCGCGGGCGTGGCTGGCTCTCGCGTGGCGGGGCGGCTAGAGTGCGCTGCATCGGCGTTTTTTCAGCGCCGGAAAGCATCCACTTCACGCAGGACGAAAAAGAGAGGAACCCTGAATGTCGATCGAAAAACGACTCACCGAACTGGGATTGACGCTACCCGAAGCGCCCCAACCGCTCGGCAGCTATAGCGCCGTGAGCGAAGCGGGCAACCTGCTGTTCATCTCGGGCCAGGTTCCGCTTGTCGATGGCAGGATGGCCTTCACCGGTCAGGTCGGGCGCGATCTGACTGTCGAACAAGGCCGCGCGGCCGCACGTGCAACCGCGCTCAACGTGCTCGCCCAGCTCGCCAGGCATCTGGGCGGCATCGACCAGATGGAGCGGCTGGAGCGCATCGTGCGCGTAGAAGGCCACGTGAGCAGCGCCGAAGGCTTCTACGATCAGCCGGGCGTGCTCGACGCCGCGTCCGAACTCTTCGCGCAGGTGCTGGGCGAGAAGGCCGGGCATGCGCGTTCGGCGTTTTCGCAGACGCAATTGCCCGCGAATGCGGCAGTAGCGCTAGTGGTGATCGCGGCGGTTCGGGCGGGATGAATCCGGGCGTAAAGCCTGCATAAGCCCGCGAGCCGCGCGCTTTGCAGCGACATGAGAGAATCGCGGGATTCACGCTGCGGCCCTCCGCAGGTCCCCCTTTTGGAACCGTTATGACTCAAGCCACCCCGCTCCAAATCGATTTCATCTCCGACATCGCCTGCCCGTGGTGTGCGATCGGTCTTTCGTCGCTGTTGCGCGCGCTCGAAAATCTGGGCGATGCCGTCGAAGCCCGCATCGCCGTGCATCCCTTCGAACTGACTCCTGACATGCCCGCAGGCGGCGCGTCGCTCGTCGACTATCTGGGCAAAAAATACGGCCGCACGCCCGAGCAGATCGCCGAAGCTCAGGAAGCGATCCGCGAGCGCGGCGCGAGCGTGGGTTTCACGTTCGGCCCGCGCACGCGCGTCTACAACACCTTCGACGCGCACCGCCTGCTGCACTGGGCTGGCCTGGAAGGCAAGCAACTAGCGCTCAAGCTCGCGCTGCTGCGCGCCTATCACGGCGATTGCCAGGATGTGAGCGATCGCGACGTGCTGGTACAGGCCGCGCAATCGGTCGGCCTGAACGCCGACGAAGCGCGCAAGGTGCTGGAAAACGGCACTTACGCCGACGAAGTCCGCGCCGAAGAAGCCCAGGTGCAGGAGATGGGCATTCAGTCCGTGCCCGCGATCGTGTTCAACCAGCAGTATCTGATCAGCGGCGGCCAGCCGGTCGAAACGTTCGAAAACGCGATCCGTCAGATTCTGGCCGAGCCGCAACAGGAAGGCTAAGGGACGACAAGACAGCGCGGTGCCTGCGCGGTGCCTGATTTACGAGAGGCGATCAAGACCAACATCCTGGGAAACCACCATGTCCGCCGTCTCGGCTTTCAAGCTCGTCCTGCTTTCCCTGATGGCCATCGTCGCGCTGGAACTGCTGGCGCGGCGCCTGCGCCTGCCGCCTGCCGCCGCGCTGCTGGTGGGCGGCGCTGCCATGGCGTTCGCGCCGGGCCTGCCGCCCGTCGTGCTCGATCCCGATCTGGTCCTGATCGTGTTCCTGCCGCCGCTGCTCATGGACGGCGCCTACTTCTTCGTCTGGGCCGACTTCAAGCGCCACATCACGCCGATCCTGCTGTTTGCCATCGGCGCGGTGGCGTTTACCACCTGGGCCGTCGGCCTCGTCGCGCATTGGGTCGCGCCCACGCTGCCGTGGGCCGTGTGCTTCGCGCTGGGCGCGGTGGTGTCGCCGCCCGATGCCGTCGCCGCGCGCGCGGTGCTGGAGCGGCTCGCGCTGCCGCGCCGCATCATGGTTCTGCTCGAAGGCGAAAGCCTGCTCAACGACGCCGCCGGTCTCGTGCTGTTCCGCTTCGCCGTGGCCGCCGCGCTCACCGGCGCGTTCAGCACCTCCAGCGCTTTGCTGAGTTTCGCGGGGCTGGCGCTGGGCGGCATCGTGATCGGCTGGCTGATCGGCTATCTCACGGTCAACCTGCTGCGCCTGCTGGAGGACGACTATCTGATCATCACGGTCGCCGTGTGCGCGGGCTGGTTCAGCTATATCGCCGGCGACATGGCGGGCGTGTCGAGCGTGATCGCTACCGTCACCTGCGGCATGTATCTGGGCTGGCATCAGCACGAGGTGCTGAGCGCGCGGGTGCGCATGCGCGGCACCGCGTTCTGGCAGGTGCTGGTGTTCGTGCTGGAGGCGCTGGTGTTCGTGCTGATCGGGCTGTCGCTGCGCGGCGTGATCGTGCGCCTGGGCGGCGCGGGCGAGGCGCTGGCGCAACTCGGCCCGGCAGCGCTGGCCGTGGTCGCGGCCGTGGTGCTGTCACGCTGCGTCTGGACCTTCGGCATCGAAACCCTCCGCGCCTTGCTGCATCGGCTCGCACCGTGCCGGGTGCTGGACGCCGACTTCCGCGCGGCGGCCGTGGTCAGCTGGGCGGGCATGCGCGGCGTGGTAACGCTGGCAATTGCCCTCACGCTGCCCGAAAGCCTGCCGGGCCGCGACCTGATCCTGTTCGCCGCGTTCGCCGTGATCCTTTTCACGGTGCTGCTGCAAGGCGTGACGATCGGCCCGTTGATCCGGCTCGTGCGCCCGCTCCAGGACGCCCAGGCGGGCGCCGCGTATCTCACCGAGCCGCAAGTCTGGGCGCGCCTGCTGGCCGTGCAGTTCGAAACGATCCAGCCGCTCGTACACGGGCCGGACGGCAGCGTAATCCATCCGCGCCTGCTGGAGCAGTACACCTACCGCGCCACACTCTCGCAGCAATTCGAGCACGCGCCGAGCCTGCCCGTCGACGTGCGCACGGCGCATTACGATGTCGTGCTGGCCGCCGTGCGCGCGGGCCGCGCCGAAATCCTGCGCATGCACCGCGCGGGTCTCATCAGCGACGAAATGCTGCACGCCGTCGAACACGATCTCGACCTCGAAGAACTGGGCGCCGAACACGCGCGCGGCTAGCGTTTTCTGGCCGCAAAAACGCAAACTGGCGGCGTTGCCGCGCTTATCCGTTAAAATTGCGCCACGCGCGGCGCGATCCAGCAGGTTTAGCGCCGCCCGATCCATTCCTGCCGCCTTTGCGCGGCATCCGCCCCACCCGGGGCGCGAGACCCAGCATGACGAATACACCCACCGCTACGCCCTTCAGCGAGCTTGCGCTCGCCCCCGCCACGCTCGAGAACCTCAACCGGCTCGGCTATGTCGAGATGACGCCGATCCAGGCCGCCAGCCTGCCGATCGCGCTCGCCGGTCACGATCTCATCGCGCAGGCCAAGACGGGCAGCGGCAAGACCGCGGCCTTCTCGCTGGCGCTGCTCGCCAAACTCGACGTGCGCCGCCTCGACGTCCAGGCGATGATCCTCTGCCCCACGCGCGAACTGGCCGACCAGGTCGCCACCGAAATCCGTCGCCTCGCGCGCGCCGAAGAAAACGTCAAGGTGCTCACGCTGTGCGGCGGCACGCCGATGCGCCCGCAGACCGCGAGCCTCGAACACGGCGCGCACATCATCGTCGGCACGCCTGGCCGCATCATGGATCACCTGGAGCGCGGCATTCTCTCGCTCGACGCGCTCAATACGCTGGTGCTCGACGAAGCGGACCGCATGCTCGACATGGGCTTCTTCGACGATATCGCCAAGGTTGCACGGCAGTGCCCGAAGGAACGCCAGACGCTGCTGTTCTCGGCGACCTACCCCGAGGGCATCGCCAAACTGAGCCAGCAATTCCTGCGCAACCCGAAGGAAGTGAAGCTCAAGGAAGTTCACGACGACAGCAAGATTCGCCAGCGTTTCTACGAAGTCGCCGATACCGACCGCCTGCACACGGTCGGCCAGTTGCTCAACCATTTCCGCCCGGTCAGCACGATCGCGTTCTGCAACACCAAGCAGCAATGCCGCGATCTGCTCGACGTGCTGCGCGCGCAGGGCTTCCACGCGCTCGCGCTGCACGGCGAGCTCGACCAGCGCGAGCGCGACCAGGTGCTGATCCAGTTTGCCAACCGTAGCTGCTCGGTGCTGGTGGCGACGGACGTGGCCGCGCGCGGCCTCGACATCGCGCAGCTCGAAGCCGTCATTAACGTCGATGTCACGCCCGATCCCGAAGTCTATGTGCACCGTATCGGCCGCACGGGCCGCGCCGATCAGGACGGCTGGGCGCTGTCGCTGGCAACCATGTACGAGATGGGGCGCGTGGGCGGCATCGAACAGGCGCTCAAGCGCGAAGTGGAATGGCATCCGGTGTCGGAACTGACGCCCGCCAGCAAAGAACCGCTGCTGCCGCCGATGGAAACCGTGCAGATTCTGGGCGGCAAGAAGGAAAAGATTCGCCCCGGCGACGTGCTGGGCGCACTCACGGGCGAGGCCGGTTTTACGGGCGCGCAGATCGGCAAGATCAACGTGACGGAGTTCTCGACCTACGTGGCGGTGGAGCGCAGCATCGCGCGCGACGCGGTGCGCAAGCTCAACGCGGGCAAGGTCAAGGGCAAGAAGGTTCGCGCGCGCTTGATGGATGAATAAGTCCAATGCCCACGCGGCTGGTGCTTCAATCGAAGCTCAGCCGCGCGGCAACACCAGTTCGAAAATCGAGCCTCCTGCCGCCGAGTGGCGGTAGGCCGCCTGGCCGCCATGCGCAAGCGCAATGGCGCGCACCACCGACAAACCCAGCCCCGAACCGCCGAACTTGCGCGAGCGCGAGGCGTCGGCGCGCGTGAACGGCTCGAACACCTGTTGTGCGAACTCGGGCGCAAGGCCCGGCCCGTCGTCCTCCACACTGAGCGCGAAAGTGGTTTCGTGCAGCACGAGCGCGATGCGCAAGCAACCCGGCACCGCATAACGCCGCGCGTTGTCCAGCAGCGCGAGCAGCGCCTGGCGAATGCGGGCGCCATCGCAGGCCACCACCACATCGGCCAGATCGAGTTCCACCTCGAAACCGGCCTCATGCAACGTGTCGCTCACCGAATCGACGGCATGGCGGATTTCCACGTCGATACGCGTGGGTTCCACGCGCATTTCCAGCCGACCGATGTCCTGCAGCGTGACGATATGCAGATCGTCCACCAGGCGCGTCAAACCCTCTACCTGAAACAGCAGGCCGCGAATCTGCGCCTCGTCGGGCTTGAACACGCCATCCTTCATGCCCTGCAGACGGCCGCGCAGAATCGTCAGCGGCGTGCGCAGTTCGTGCGCGATGGCGGCGTTCCAGGCCGTCATGTCGCTCGTCATGCGTTGCAGGCGCACGGCCATGGCGTTGAAATCGTCGACCAGATGCGCGGTTTCGCCAAGCGAGCGGTCACCCGGCAGCGCACGCGCCTCCAGATCGCCGGCCGCGATGCGGCGCGCGCTTTCGGCCAGCGAATTGAGCGGCGCGAGGATGCGGCGCGCCAGCCGCGAAGCGATCACGACCGCCACCACCAGACCGACCAGCAGCAGAACCGCGAAGATCAGATAGTCGCGCGGATCGGGGATGAAAAGTTCGTCGGTGGTGAGCGGGCCGGTGGGCGGCGCGAATAGATAGAGCACGCCATAGATCACGATGGAGCCGACAAAAGCGATCAGCATCGTGATGCTCGACACGAGCCCCATCGACAGGACGATCTGGCGGCCCAGCCGCCCGCGCACCTTCGTCACGACGCCGCCAGCCGGTAGCCCACGCCGCGCACGACGGTGATCATCTCGGCGGCGCCCGCCTTGTCGAGCTTCTTGCGCAGATTGCTCACGTGGCTGTCGACGGTGCGCTCCAGCGCGTCGCCGCCCGGCAGGCAGGCGTCGATCAGCTCGCTACGCGTGAACACGCGATTGGGCCACTTCGCCATATGCGTGAGGACGCGGAATTCGGTAAGCGTGAGCGCAAGCTGGACATTGCCGGACGCGTCAGACGTACCGCGCACGCTGGCGACATAGCTTTCGGTATCGATTTCCAGACGACCCACGCGCAGCACGCTGTCAGCGCGTGCGACGCCCGTGCGGCGCAGCACCGCGCCGATGCGCGCCACCACTTCGACGGGATTGAAGGGCTTGACGACGTAGTCGTCGGCGCCGATACGCAGGCCCTGCAAACGATCGATGTCCTGATCGAGCGCGGTGACGATCACCACGGGCGTGTCGCCGCGCCGGCGCAGTTCGGCGAGCACTTCCCAGCCGTCCTTGCCGGGCATCTTGATGTCGAGCAGCACGAGATCGGGCTTGAGCAGCGGCTGCACGTCGAGCGCAGCCTGGCCGTTGTTGACCTGATAGGTGCGATAGCCTTCGCGGCTCAGATAGGCGTCGAGAATCTCGGCGATTTCGGGTTCGTCTTCGGCGATCAGGATCAGCGCGTTCATGGTTCGTCGCGGGCGTTGCGCGGCTTTTGAGAAAGCGCATCGTGGACCCGCGCAGCGCGCCAGGCAATCCGCTCCATCAAATCTCCATCATAGCTCAACAGTCTGGAGGGCCGGCTGGCGAGGGAATGGCGCAGGTTCATCCAGACGGCACCGCGCTGAACACAACCTGCACCAAACCTCCATCGAATCTCCAGCCCGCTGCCCCACCATCGCGAGCGACTCACCGCTTGCACAACCAGGACACCCCCTCCTGGCGCGAGCAGTTTCCCCGCCGGCGGGCGACGCCGCCGGCGGTTTTTTTGCGCCCGCGGCCAGCCACCCCCACGCGACGCGCCGCCCACTCGACACAACCTCCACACAATGTCCACCGTCCTCGAACGGCGCGGCACGACACTCCACGCTCTGCCCAACCGCCAGTCCGGATACCCCAGCAGACATGAACACCCAGCCGATCAAAACCGCAGCCGCGCTCGCCGCCGCCCTTTCCCTCGTCGCCGCGCTAAGCGCCTGCAAACGCAGCGCTGACGATGCCGCCGCAACAGCGCCCGCTCCCAAAGTCAGCGTCATCAAATTGCATCCACAGGCCGTGCCGGTCAGTGCCGAACTGCCGGGCCGCATCGTCGCCTTCCTGGAGGCCGAAGTGCGCCCGCAGGTCGGCGGCATCATCCAGCAGCGTCTGTTCGTGGAGGGCGGCGAGGTGAAGGCCGGGCAACCGCTCTATCAGATCGATCCCGCCAGCTACCGCGCCGCGCGCGACAGCGCCGAAGCCACCCTGCTGCGCGCCCAGGCCGCGATTCCTTCCGCCCAGGCAAAGGCCGACCGCAATCAGGCGCTCATCAAGCAGAACGCGATCAGCCGGCAGGACTACGAAGAAGCCCTCGATGCGCTTGCGCAGGCGCGCGCCAGCGTCGCCGTCGCCAAAGCCGCGCTGGAAACAGCGCGCATCGACCTCGACCGCACGACGATCCGCGCGCCCATTTCCGGGCGTATCGACCGCTCCACGCTCACGCCCGGTGCGCTGGTCAGCGCCAGCCAGAGCACGGCGCTCACGACGATCCGCCAGATCGACCGCGTCAATATCGACCTCACGCAATCGAGCGCCAACCTGCTCGATCTGCGCGAAGCCATCGACGCCGGGCATGTCGTCAGCGCGAACGGCGGTGTGGCGGTGAAGCTCAAGCTCGAAAACGGCGCGACCTATCCGCTCGAAGGCCGCCTCGAATTCGGCGAATCGAGCGTGGCAACCGGCACCGGCACTTACACGCTGCGCGCCGTGGTGCCCAACCCGCGCCGCCTGCTGCTGCCAGGCATGTACGTGCGCGCGATTGTCGAGGAAGGCACCGTGCCGCACGCGTATCTGCTGCCGCAACGCGCCGTGAGCCGCAATCCGCGCGGCGACGCCACCGCGCTGCTGGTGCGCGGCGGCAAGGTCGAAGAAGTCGAACTCGCGAGCGCCCGCGAGCACGGCAACAACTGGCTCGTTACACAAGGCCTGCAGGACGGCGATGCGCTGATCGTCGAAGGCAGCCAGCAGGTGCGTTCGGGCGATGCAGTCGCCGCCACCGAAGTCGCCATCGACACCGCCACCGGCAAGGTGCGCCCGCTGCCCGCCGCGCGTGAGGCAAACGCGAATGCAGCCGCAAACATAAACGCAAACGCCGCAGCACAAGCCAAAAACCCGGCGAAAACCACGCAAAGGAGCTGAGCGCCATCATGTCGGCATTCTTTATCAGGCGCCCCGTGTTCGCGTGGGTGCTCGCCATCGTCGTGATGCTGGCCGGCGTGCTCGCGCTCAAGCGCCTGCCCGTCGCGCAGTATCCCGAGATCGCGCCCACCACCATTTCGATTTCCGCGACCTACGCGGGCGCAGATGCGCAGACCATCGAAAACTCGGTCACCCGCGTGATCGAGCAGGGTCTCACCGGCCTCGACAATCTGCTCTATATGTCCGCGAGTTCGGACGCTTCGGGCGAGGTCGAAATCCGTCTCACCTTCAGCAACAACGCCAATGCCGATGTCGCGCAGATGCAGGTGCAGAACAAGCTGCAACTGGTGACGTCGCAATTGCCTTCGGTCGTGCAAAGCACGGGCCTCACGGTGACAAAGTCGTCGGCGAGCTTTCTGATGGTCGTGGGTTTCGTTTCGACCGACGGCAAGCTGCGCTCGATCGACCTCGACGACTACGTGGGCAGCTCGCTCCAGGACCAGATTCGCCGCGTGCCGGGCGTGGGCAATACGCAGCTATTCGGTTCGAGCTACGCCATGCGGATCTGGCTCGACCCGGCGCGCCTGCAGCAATACGCGCTGATGCCCGGCGACGTGGAAACCGCGCTGCGCGCGCAGAACGCGCAGGTCGCGGCGGGCCAACTGGGCGCGCAACCGGCGCGGCCTGGCCAGCAGCTCAACGCCACCGTCACCGCGCAAAGCCGCCTGCAAACCGTCGCGCAGTTCGAGGACGTGATCGTCAAGAGCGCAAGCGATGGCGCCGTGGTGCGCCTCAAGGACGTCGCGCGCGTTGAGCTTGGCGCAGAGAACTACACCTACGCTTCGACGTACAACGGCCAGCCCGCTTCGTCGATGGGCGTGATGCTCGCCACGGGCGCGAACGCCATCGACACCGCCAAAGGCGTCAAGACGCTGATCGCCTCGCTCAAGGGCACGCTGCCCGCAGGCGTGGACGTGGTCTATCCGTACGACACCACGCCGTTCGTTTCGCTGTCGATTCATGAAGTGGTGAAAACGCTCTGCGAAGCCATCGTGCTCGTTTTCATCGTCATGCTGGTGTTCCTGCAGAACGTGCGCGCGACGCTGATTCCCACGCTTGCGATTCCCGTTGTGCTGCTCGGCACCTTCGGCGTGCTCGCCGTGTTCGGCTACTCGATCAACACGCTCACCATGTTCGCGATGGTGCTCGCCATCGGCCTGCTGGTGGACGACGCGATCGTTGTGGTGGAAAACGTCGAGCGCGTGATGAGCGAAGAAAACCTGGAACCGCGCGAAGCCACGCTCAAGTCGATGCGCGAGATCACGGGCGCGCTGATCGGCATCGCCACGGTGCTGTCCGCCGTATTCGTGCCGATGGCGTTTTCCTCCGGTTCGACCGGCACGATCTATCGGCAGTTCTCGGTCACCATCGTCACGGCGATGCTGCTGTCGGTCGCGGTTGCGCTGATCCTCACGCCCGCGCTGTGCGCGACGATTTTGCGCCGCCCTCATGGACACGGTGAAGGCCACGGCGCGCAGCGCGGCTTCGCGGGCTGGTTCAACCGCCATTTCGACCGTGGCTCCAACGTCTATCGCAGCGGCGTCGCCGGCATGCTCGCGCGCGGCAAGCGATTTCTCGCGATCTTCGTCGCGCTGGTGGTGGCGATGGGCTGGATGTTCATGCGCCTGCCCAGTTCGTTTCTTCCCGTCGAGGATCAGGGCATCCTGCTGACCGCCGTGCAATTGCCGCCCGGCGCGATGAACGCGCGCACCCAGGACGTGCTCAAGCGTGTAACCGACTACTACCTCAACGATGAAAAAGACGCGGTGGAAGGCGTGATGGCGATCGAAGGCTACGGCTTCGGCGGCTCGGGGCAGAACGCGGGCATGGTGTTCGTGCGGATGAAGGACTTCGAAAAGCGCAAGTCGGCGAATCTTTCCGCGCAGGCAGTGGCGCAACGCGCGAGCGCAGCGTTTGCTGCCATCGGCGACGCCCAGGTCTATGCGCTGCTGCCACCCGCCATCGACGGCATGGGCACTTCCAACGGCTTCGACTTCTACCTGGAGGACACCAATGGTGCGGGACGCGAAAAACTCCTTCAGGTGCGCGACCAGTTGCTGGCCGCGGCGGCTAAAGCCCCCGTCCTGGCCAACACGCGCCCGACCGGTCAGGAACCCACGCCGCAGTTCGCCGTGGCAATCGATCAGGGCAAGGCGAGCGCGCTTGGCCTGAGTCTCGCCGATATCAACCAGACGCTGTCGGTCGCGTGGGGCAGCGATTACGTGAACGACTTCATCGATCGCGGGCGCGTAAAGCGCGTCTATGTGCAGTCGGACGCGGACTTCCGCATGCAGCCGGGCGACCTCGATAACTGGCACGTGCGCAACGCCAGCAACGAGATGGTGCCGTTCGCCGCCTTCGCGCACGGCCGCTGGACCTTCGGCCCGACGCGGCTGGAGCGCTACAACGGCAATTCCGCGCTGGAGATCCAGGGCGAGGCCGCGCCGGGCGTGAGTTCCGGCACGGCGATGCGCGAGATCGACAAGCTGGTTGCGGCGCTGCCGCCGGGCTTTCGCCACGAATGGACCGGGCTGTCGTACGAAGAACGGCTCGCGGGCGATCAGGCGGCGGCGCTCTATGCGATCTCCGTGCTGGTGGTGTTCCTGTGCCTGGCGGCGCTCTATGAAAGCTGGTCGATTCCGCTCGCGGTGATGCTTACCGTGCCCATCGGCATGGCGGGCGCGCTGCTGGCCGCGATGCTGTGCGGCCAGACCAACGACGTCTACTTCAAGGTGGGCCTGCTCACCACCATCGGGCTTGCGGCCAAGAACGCCATCCTGATCGTCGAGTTTGCGCTCGAGCGCGAGAAACACGGCGCGGGCCTCATCGAGGCCACGCTCGATGCCGCGCGCCAGCGTCTGCGGCCGATCCTGATGACTTCGTTCGCCTTTATCCTGGGCGTCGCGCCGCTGGCCGTCGCCACGGGCGCGGGCTCGGGCGCGCAGAACGCCATCGGCATCGGCGTGATGGGCGGCATGCTCGCGGCCACCGTGCTGGGTATTTTCTTCGCACCGCTGCTTTATGTGGCGGTCCGCATGGCTTTCAAGGGTAAGCGCGCATGAACGCATTTCAACGCCTCATCATGAACCGGCCGCGCGCCATGGTTGCGCTGTTCGGCGCCGCGACGCTGTTCGCAGGCTGCGCGGTCGGTCCGGATTACCGCGCGCCGCAAGCCGATGCACCCGCGCAATGGCGCACCACGCAGACGGCATCCTCCACGCAGGCCACGCTCGCCGATGGCAGCGCCGATCTCCAGCAATGGTGGACACGCCTGAACGATCCGCTGCTCGACGCGCTTGTGAACGAAGCCGTGGCAGGCAACCTGGATGTGGCGAGCGCCACCGCCCGCGTGCGCGAAGCACGCGCCGTGCTGCGCCAGGCGGGCGGCGCGCTGTATCCCTCGCTCAATGCGACGGGCGGCTTCACGCGTTCCGGTGCGGGTTCGAGCGCGGTTACGACGGGCTCGACCACCACGACCACGGTTGGCGCGAGCGGCCCCATCAACCTCTTCCAGGCAGGCTTCGACGCCAGTTGGGAAATCGACCTCTTCGGCGCGAATCGCCGCGCGCTGGAAGCGGCGCGCGACGGCTACGACGCCGCGCAATGGGACCGCCGCACGGCGCTGCTCACGCTGATCGGCGACGTGACCACGCGCTATGTGCAGGCGCGCGGCTATCAGGCGCGCCTCGCGCTCGCCCGCGAAACGGCGGCCTCGCAACTGGAAACCGCGCGCCTCACGCGCGTGCGCTACACAGCAGGCGCGACCTCAGGACTCGATGCAGCGAATGCCCAAGGCGAAGCGCAATCGACGCTCGCGACGATCCCCGCGCTCGAAGCCGACTACGCCCAGACCGTGCACAGCCTCGCGGTGCTCACGGGCCGCACGCCGGACGCGCTGATCGAGCGCATGGCCGCGCCCTTGCCACTGACCGCACCCACGCCGGTGCCCGCGCCGGTGCCCACGCCGGTGCCCGTGCCGGCGCTGCCGGTGGCGCGCGGCGTGCCTGCCGACACGCTGCTCGCGCGCCCAGACGTGCGCGCCGCCGAACGCCGCTACGCCCAGTACACCGCGCGCGTGGGCCAGGCCGAAGCCGCGCGCTACCCGCGCGTGACGCTCACCGGGTCGCTTGCGACCTCGGGCACGCAGTTCGGCGATCTCGCGCGGCATTCGTCGATCGGCTGGTCGATCGGGCCTGCGGTGACGATTCCGCTATTCGACGCGGGACGCCTGAAGGCCGCCGTCGATATCGCCGACGCGCAACGCGAGCAATACCTGATCGCCTGGCGCTCAGCCGTGCTCACGGCGCTCACCGATGTCGAAAACGCGAGTGTGTCGCTCGCGCGCGAGACCGAGCGCACGCAAAGCCTCCAGCTATCCGCCGACGCCTACGGCGAAGCCGCGAAACTCGCCCATGCGCGCTACGAATCGGGCTCGACGGGTTTTCTCGACGTGCTGACGGCTGACCGCTCGCTCTACTCGGCCCAGGACACGCTGATCCAGAGTCGCGTGAGCGTGACGACCGATTACATCGCATTGAACAAGGCGCTGGGCGGCGGCTGGGACGGCGACACAACTAGATGAACTAGAATGATGGATTAACCGTTCATCGATTAGATTTTCTCATGACTATCCTGCATGACATTCCATGGAGCGCACAGCGATGCTCGAACGCATCCACCTCGTGATCATTCGCGAAGTCGAGCGCCAGGGCTCGCTCACGGCCGCTGCCGCCACGCTGTTTCTCACCCAGTCGGCGCTAAGCCACACCGTCAAGAAAATCGAGCAGCAACTTGGCACGCCCATCTGGGACCGTGACGGACGCAGCCTGCGCCTCACGCAGGCAGGGCACTATCTGCTCGCGCTCGCCAACCGCCTGCTGCCGCAATTCGAGCACGCGGAAGCGCGCATGAAGCAGTACGCCGATGGCGAGCGCGGCACGCTGCGCATCGGCATGGAATGTCACCCGTGCTATCAGTGGCTGCTCAAGGTGGTGTCGCCGTATCTCGCGCGCTGGCCCGATGTCGATGTCGATGTGAAGCAGCGCTTTCAGTTTGGCGGTATCGGCGCGCTGTTTGGCTATGACATCGACGTGCTGGTGACGCCCGACCCGCTCATGCGCCCGGGCCTGCGCTTCGAACCCGTGTTCGACTACGAGCAGGTGCTGGTGGTGTCGGAGCGGCATGCGCTCGCTATGGCGCGCTACGTGAAGCCCGAGCAACTGGTGGACGAAACGCTCATCACCTACCCCGTCGAAACCGACCGGCTCGACATCTACAACCATTTTCTGCGCCCGGCGGGCGTGGTGCCGCGCCGCCACAAGACGATCGAGACCACCGACATCATGTTGCAGATGGTGGCGAGCGATCGCGGCGTGGCGGCGCTGCCGCGCTGGCTCGCCGACGAGTACGCCGAACGCATGCCCGTGGTGAGTGTGAAGCTCGGCAAACAGGGCATCGCCAAGCAGATCTTCCTGGGCACGCGCGAGGCCGATGCGTCGATCGACTATCTGGGCGCGTTCGTCGAACTCGCGCGCGGTTCGGACTGGCAGGCCGCGCGGGTGCGATAGCGCTGCGCGATTACGCCAGTGCGGATTCAGTGTGCTGTGCCGCGTGCAGCGTGGGTGCGTGCAGCAGAACTTCGAACATCGCCGCGACCATGCGCTCGCCGTCGCGCACAAAATCCAGATGTTGCGGCACGAGCAGACTATCGCGAATCAGCCCCGTCACCTGCGCGTGCAGCAACGCGGCGGCCAGACGCACATCGAGGGTGGGCGGCAACTGCTTGCGCCGCTTCGCGTTGCTGAGGCCGCGTTCAAGATTCGCCACGCCCTCGCGCGCGTATTCGCGCATGCGGCCCGCTACGCTCGCCATATCGTCGACGAGTTCGCAGCGGTTGAACAGAATCTCGAACACGCGCCGCCGCCGCGCGTCGCATTGCGCATCGCGCAGACAGACGCGGATCGCGCGCTGCATCGCGGCCAGCGGGTCGGGCGCATCCCGATCGACAAACGCGTCGATCAACTCTTCCAGCGGCAAACGCGTACGTTCGAGCAGCGCTTCGAGCAGATCGGCCTTGTTGCGAAAGTGACCGTAGATCGCGCCGCGCGTGAGAGCCGCTGCATCGGCGATATCGGCGAGCGTGGTGTGCGAAACGCCGTGCCGCGCAAACAGCGTTTCCGCGCTGTCCAGCAGGCGCGCGCGGGTCTCCAGCGCCGCTTCCCGGGTGCGTTTCGCCATTCAGGTCACGCTTGCGTGCGCCGGCATGCGATTCGGCGCTGGATCGTTTTCTCCTTGCAGCACGCAGGCCGTGCCGCCGGGCGTATACATGCTGACCACGCAACGATTGCACGACGTGCAGCCCGAAACCGCTGCGCGCTCGCGACGCAAACGCTCGACGAAACCCGGCTCGAACAGCAGTGCGCGGGCCATGGCCACGGCATCGAAACCCTCTTCCAGCGCCTGCGCCACGTTCGCCGCCGAGCGCACGCCGCCCAGATACGCCAGCGGCATCGTCACCGCCTCACGCACCTTGCGCGAGTGC
>NZ_DASZJJ010000135.1:0-9770 GCF_035948235.1 Paraburkholderia sp.
GATACGAGATCTGGCGCTGGGCTTGTCCACAGTTTTTGTTCACAGCCCTGTGAGTAACTGCTGGACATCGCAACCAAGCTTATGATTCGTAACGATAAACGCTCGCGCACCAGCAAAAATGCACAAAAAGTGCGCAGAGAAGTTGTCCACAGCTTCTTGGGATAAACCTGTTGATAACCGCCTTACGAGCGCGCCAACTCATTGATCGGACGGGCAGTTAGTCGATTTAGTCACGGATTCAGCAGAACGTTTCCAATCGGCAACTTTCGCTCGCTGCCTGCCCTCACCTTCCGCCAGTCCCTATCACGCCAGATCGAGCGCTCCCGTAAGATCGCCCGGCGGCGTCTGCCCACGCGCGGAGAAAGCCCGATCGCGCGACGCTACGCCGTCCAGCGGCGCAAGTCCGTGCACCCGGCTGATGAAACGCAGGATCGAGTTCGTGTCGTAGAAGGTGTGGTCCACATGGCCCTTCTTCGCGAACGGCGCGATCACCAGCGCCGGGATGCGCGAGCCCGGCCCCCAGCGGTCGCCCGTGGGCGGCGCGACCGGGTCCCACCAGCCGCCGTTTTCATCGTGCGTCATCACGATCACCGTGTTGGCCCACTGCGGGCTACGCTGTAAATGCTCAATCACGGCAGCCACATGGCGGTCGCCCGATTCCACATCGGCATAACCGGCGTGCATGTTCAGGTTGCCTTGCGGCTTGTAGAACGTGACGGCGGGCAGGCGTCCCGCGTCGATATCGGCGAGCAGACGATTGGTCGCCGGATCGTCGCCAACGCCCGCGTCGCGCAGATGCCGCGCGCGCTCAGTCGTACCCGGCGCGAAGTTGGCGAAGTAGTTGAAGGGCTGATGGTGATACTGGAAATCAGGCACCGCGCCGGTGTCGCGATGGTCGAGCGCGAACTGCCAGGCGCCGCTATACCAGGCCCAGTCGACACCTTTTGCCGAGAGCCGGTCGCCGATCGTGGCAAATGTCTGCGGCGGCATCACACGCGGATCGGCCGGGTCGGCCCACGCCGGGTTGCCGTCCTCAGCGGGCCGCACGCTGCTCGGCTGGTACGGCGGCGCCATCGTGTTGACCGCATAGCCGTCCGGCGTAAACGCACCATCGTTGACGAACTTCGGCGGCCCGCCCAATGCCGATGCCGGACTGTTGGCCGCGAGCTTCAGACGCGTGCCGAGCGGATCGTCGCCGTCGAGCACTGAGACCATTTTCGCGGCCGGACTCGACTGGACGTTCGGGTAATACGGTGGCTGCGCGGCAATCAGATAGATATGGTTGAGCCACGAGCCACCGAAAGCGGCCATGAAAAAATTGTCGCAGAGCGTGTATTGCTGCGCGAGTTGCCAGAGCCGCAGGGTCTGCGCGGAGTTCTCGTAGTAGCCCATCACGAGCCCGCCTGAGTCGCCCCACGCAGCGAACTGGTCGTTACGGCCGGCGCTGATCTGATCTGGTTCTGATAGAACCGATGTACCAGATCGCGCGTGATGATTCCGTTCGGCAACGGATTGCCGTGCGTGTCGACGATACGAAACGGCTGGTTCGCGAGGCCCGTAATGGCGTGCTCGCCGATCATGTAGCGCTTGCCGTCGAGTTCCTGCGCCGCCGGAACGAGCCCGCCCCAGATCTTCGGCAACTGCGCGAGCGGCGTCTTGCCGTCGCGGTCGAGTTGCACGTAACGCGACGCGGGCACGCCAGACAGCGGCGTCTGCACGCCGGGGAAATTGCCGTAGAGATTCGTGAAGCTGCGATTTTCCGCGTAGATCACGACGATGTGGCGCACCTGGTCGCGCAACGCCGCATCGACGCGTGCATCGGTGGCGCTGCGCGGGCCAACGCCTGCATTCGTCTCCGATGTCTGGCAACCGCTTAGCGCCAGGCCCACGCCAACCGCGGCGATCCCACCCAGCACGCGCCGACGTGCGGGATCGTCCGGCTCGCCGCGATCGCCCTGCAGGTGGCCGTCGTCGTTCTCGTTCTGGTCCGCTGACTTCGGGTCGTCGTGCTTCATCAACCTGCCTCCTTGTTCTGGTCAAAGGGCGCTGGCGCGCACCGATATTCAGACATCCTGCAGGAGGATACCGCGCGCAGCGGCCTGCGCGGCGGCGAGGCGCATGACACTTGCGTTACGGGCAAAGGGTTCGCGAGTGAAAACCGCGCGGTTTCACTCGCGTGAGGACGAAAACGAGGTCAGTTGTTGCGCGGCGGGGTCGCGGGCTGCGGCCCTTGCGCGAGCGTCTGTGCGGGGCGCGCCCCGACTGCGTCCGCGCGCTGCCCATCATGCGGCGGACGCGGCACGGCAGGCAGTTCCACGCGCTCGCGGCGCGGTACATCGCCATCGTCGGTCCAGAGCGGATCGGGAATCTCGCTGAACACCTGGCGCAGCCGTTCTCCCCAGGTCGAATGCAGCATATGGAAATAAGCGTTCGAATCGTCGAGTGACACGTAACGCGTCACCCGCAGCGAGTCGCGCTCATAGACGAGCAGATCGAGCGGCAGCCCCACCGACAGGTTCGAGCGCAGCGTGGAATCCATCGAAATCAGTGCGCATTTGGCAGCCTCGTCGAGCGGCGTGCGCGGCGTGAGCACGCGGTCGATGATCGGCTTGCCGTACTTCGATTCGCCGATCTGGAAGTACGGATTGACGCTCGATGTTTCGATGAAGTTGCCCGCCGCGTAGATCTGGAAGACGCGCATGGCCTGGCCGCGAATCTGGCCGCCCAGAATGAAGCTGCAATTGAAATCGACGTTGAACTGCTTGAGCGCTTCGGCATCGCGCCGGTGCACCTCGCGCACCGCCTCGCCGACGATGCGCGCGGCCTCGACCATGCTCGGCGCGTTCCACAGCGAGGGCTGGGCGCTATCGCGCTGCTCGCTCAGCACCTGCAGGGTGGCCTGGGTGATCGCCAGATTGCCGGCCACGAGCAGCACCAGCACGCGCTCGCCCGGTTCTTCGAACACCGCCATCTTGCGCGACGTGCTGATGTGATCGACCCCGGCATTCGTGCGTGTATCGGAAAGGAAAACCAGCCCCTCTTCCACAGCAAGCGCTACACAGTACGTCATGGTTATCCTTCGAATCGGCTCGTGTAGCGGCGATTTTCGCACGCTCTGCGGCGGCGTTGCGCATAAGAAACGCGCGCTTTTGTGCGTTCCCGCGCGCGTTTCCTTTCGTATAACGAGAAAACTATTGCTGTTGCTGCTGCGCGCCGTGTGCGCTAACCCGCACGCTGACGTCGAGCGTTTCTCCCAGCCCGCCGATACGCCGGCCGCGCACTGGCGCGGCCGCCTCATAGTCGCGCCCCACCGCGATACGGCAGTATTTTTCGCTTGCGAAACACGCGTGCGTGACGTCCACCGTGACCCAGCCGTTATCGAGCCAGACATCCACCCAGGCGTGGCTCGCCATTTCCGGCACGTCGCCCGGTGCGAAATAGCCGCTCACATAGCGGGCCGGAATACCGCGCGCGCGGCACACCGCCAGCATGACGTGCGCGTGATCCTGACACACGCCGCGACCGAGCGAGAACGCGTCGGCGGCCGTGTGCGCCACGTCGGTCACACCGGATTCGTAGCGCACCTGCTGCGTAATACGCGCCGCCGCCTCGAGAATCGAAGCCGCATCGTCGAGCGGCCCGAGGCCTTGCGCGAATGCAACAAGCGCTGCATCGGCCTCCGTGAGACGCGTGGGCGTGGTGAAGTGCCAGGTGGGAATCGGCCCTTCTCCTTCGGTCAAACGTCCCTGCGCGAGCGGCACGGTTTCCACTTCGCCCCGCACACGCAACCGTATCTCGCGGTGCGGACGCGAGAGCACCAGCGTCATCAGCGTGTTGCCGTAAGCGTCACGACTCGAATCGAGCTTGCCGGGCGCATCCACATGCCATTGCGTGACGATCTGCGAAGGCGTGGTGAGCGGCGCGAGCCGCAATTGCTGGATCGAATAGTGCACCGGCGCATCGTAGCGGTAGACGGTGTCATGACGAATCGCGAGTTGCATGGCGGAATTCCTTCAACGAATCGATCAGCAATGCGAACGAATTTGCATCGCCATTAGCCCACCGGCAGCATCAGATAAGTGCGCGCCACCTGGTTGCCCAGTTCATAGACGCGCGCGAGAAACTGCGTGAGGAAGGTATGCACGCCCACCGAAAAAATCTGCCGCAGATCTGCGTACAGCAGTTCGGCGCGCAGCTTGCCGGCTGTGCGCTCGACTTCGCGCGACGCATCGGTACGCAGCATCGCCAGATTCACACACACCCCTTCCATCGAGGCCAGCAACGAACGCGGCATCTGCTGATTGAGAATCAACAGCTCCACCACGCGCGCGGGCGTCACCACATCGCGATATACCTTGCGGTAGATCTCCAGCGCGGAAACCGAACTCAGGATCGACGTCCAGTAATAGAAGTCCTCAAGCTGGCGCGCCGCCGAGCGCGAATCGGCCTGATCCACTTCGACAAAACGCACGTCCAGAATGCGCGCGGTGTTGTCAGCGCGCTCCAGGAAGGTGCCGAGTTGCGTGAAGAACAGCGCATCGTCCTGCAAGGCCGTGCCCACCCGTACGCCGCGCGAAAGATGCGAGCGGAACTTCACCCACTCGAACAACGACTCGGGATGCGTGGCCAAGGTGTCGCCGCGCAGCAGCTCGGCAAACTGCAGCCAGGTATCGTTGACGGTCTCCCACCACTCCGTCGTGAGCGTGCCGCGCACCGCACGCGCATTCTCGCGCGCCGCCTGCAGACACGAATAGATACTGGACGGATTGGTCGGGTCCGCAACCAGAAACTGCAGCACGTTACTGCGCGTGGTCTTTTCGTGGCGCGCATCAAAAGCCGTGTCGAGTTCGGAAATGCGCAGCATGGCGCGATGCGTGCGCGCTTCGTCATCGGCATTGCCGGGCAAGAGCAGCGCCGTCAGGTTGATGTCCAGCATGCGCGCGGTATTTTCCGCGCGCTCCATGTAACGGGCCATCCAGAACAGGTGATCGGCGGTACGGCTCAGCATGCTCGCTCCTCTTTGTTTCCATTTTTCGTGGGTTGTTCCGAAAGGGTCATTGGCGCATTCATTCGAGCACCCAGGTGTCTTTCGTGCCGCCGCCCTGCGACGAATTCACGACCAGCGATCCTTCTTTGAGCGCGACGCGCGTGAGTCCGCCAGCCGCCATCTGGATCGTCTTGCCCGACAGCACGAACGGCCGCAGATCGATATGGCGCGGCGCAATGCCGGCCTCCACAAAGGTCGGGCAGGCGGAAAGCGAAAGCGTAGGCTGCGCGATGTAGTTGCCCGGCCGTGCGATCAGACGCGCGCGAAACGCCTCGATTTCGTCTTTTGTCGAAGCTGGGCCGACCAGCATGCCGTAGCCGCCCGCCCCATGCACTTCCTTCACCACGAGTTCGGGCAGATGGTCGAGCGCATAAGCCAGGTCTTCCGGGCGGCGACACTGCCAGGTGGGCACGTTGTTGAGGATCGGCTTCTCGCCGAGATAAAACTCGATCATGTCCGGCACATACGGATAAATCGATTTATCGTCGGCGACACCGGTGCCCATCGCGTTGGCCAGCACGACGCGGCCAGCACGATACGCCGTGAGCAAACCCGGCACGCCAAGCGCGGAATCGGCGCGAAACGCTAGCGGATCGAGAAAGTCGTCGTCGACGCGGCGATAGATCACGTCCACGCGCCGCGGCCCTTTGGTCGTGCGCATGAATACGTAGTTATCCTCTACAAACAGATCGCTGCCTTCGACCAGTTCGATGCCCATCTGCTGCGCGAGGAAGGTGTGCTCGAAATACGCGGAGTTATACATACCCGGCGTGAGCAGCACGACCACTGGATCGTCGACGCCGTCGGGCGCGCAGGCGCGCAAGGTTTCCAGCAGCAGATCGGGATAGTGCGCGACGGGCGCGATCTTGTGCTGAACGAACAGTTCGGGAAAGAGCCGCATCATCATCTTGCGGTTCTCGAGCATGTACGAGACGCCCGATGGCACGCGCAGATTGTCTTCGAGCACATAGAACGCGCCATCGCGTCCGTCACGCACGATGTCGATACCCGCGATATGCGCGTAGACGCCCAGCGGCAGATCGATGCCCTGCATTTCGGGCCGGTACTGCGCATTCGTATAGACCTGCTCCGCCGGAATCACGCCCGCGCGCACGATATTGCGCTCGTGATAGACGTCGTGAAGAAAGAGATTGAGCGCCTGCACGCGCTGACGCAGGCCGCGTGCGAGCGTGGCCCATTCGTCAGAGGGAATGATGCGGGGAATCAGGTCGAATGGAATCAGCCGCTCGGTGCCGGAGAGATCGCCGTTGACCGCGAACGTTATGCCCACCCGGCGGAACAACAGGTCCGCTTCGGCGCGTTTGCGCGCCATTGTCTCGCCAGTCTGCCGCTCCAGCCAGTGCTGGAAGCGTTCGTAATGCGGGCGCACCGCGCCCTCGTCGCGCATTTCGTCATGGACTTGCATCGCTCGTTCTCGCGCGTGGATGCAGCGTCGCGAGCCATGACGTCACGTCAGGGACCGCGCACTGCGATACGCTACAAAAGCAAGGCGTATGCCATCGCCAGAGCACGGGTGCCCAAGCGCATTCCACCGCTTATGCCTGCATTCACGCGCCCGAATGGTGCATGTTTTCGAGTGCGATCGCGCGACCGGACGGCATGACGATTCGACGCCTCATCATGGTGCAGTCTAGCGCAACCGCTGCAATTGCCAACGATTGCCGCCGATTTCCGGCTTGACGCACACTCAACGCGATTGCGCCGCCGCTTTGCCCGTTTCGCCGTGCTTGCGCCGCTGCTGCGCGCCCAGGCCGGTGCGCTGCTGCACGCCCCACTTGCGCCGACCGAGCAGAAAATGGAGCCAGCCCATGGCCGCGCCCGCATGGCGCATCAACTGGAAAGAGAACGGTTCGAAGATGGCCGCGAGCAGCGCCATACCGAAGCTCGAACTCTTGCGGTCGCCGCTCCAGCGTCGGTACAGATGCACGGAAAACAGATGGAACGCCAGATCGATAACGATCTTGCCGACGATCACCGCCAGCACCGGTAAGACAATCGTAAAGCGCCCATCGAACAGAAAACCCAGCAACAGCACGAATGCCGTGAGGCCGTAGATCGGCTGCACGGTATCGAAGGCCTTCACCGGCAGCATCATGAGCCCAAGCTTGCCGTAGCGACGATTGCCCGTCATGTCGCGATACCAGTACTGCGTCTGCAGAAAGCCCGCGAACCAGCGGCGGCGTTGCCGCAGGAAGCTCGCGAGCGTGCCGGGCGCGTCGGTGGTCGCGCGCGCGGCGCCAATCACCCGCACATCCCAGCCCAGGCCCTCACTCACGGAATAGCGGCGCAGCCGGTGAATCAGTTCGTAATCCTCTACAAGACAATTCGGATCGAAGCCGCCCACCGTCACCACCGCCTCGCGACGAAACGCAGCGAATGCGCCCGAAACGAGCAGCAGACTATCCGCGCGCATCCACGCAAAGCGCGAGATGAAATTGCGGATGTACTCGTACGTCTGGAACCACTGGAAAAACCGCCCGCTCGGTGTGGTGCCGCAGACTGGCGTGAGCAGACCCGCCGCCGCGACCAGCGTGGGGTTCCGCGCGAAAGCGTCGGCCATAGCGGCGCAGGCATCGGGTTCGAGCAGCGTGTCGGCATCGACGGTCATCACCGCGTCGGTGTCCATCGCGCAGAGCGCCGCGTTCAAGGCTCGCGCCTTGCCGCCATGCGCGAGCTTCAGCCAGCGCAGATTCGGATACTGCGGCGAAGGCGCGCTCATGCGCCCCTCCCCCGGATCGGTCAGGCCGTAGTGCTTCGAGAGCAGCACGGCGGTGCCGTCGGTCGAACCGTCGTCGGCGATCACGATCTGGCGTGGCGCACGCGTCTGCGCGAACAGCGCATCGAGCGTGATCGGCAGCACGCCCGCCTCGTTATGCGCGGCGACGATCACGCCGAGCGTCGGCAACGCCGACGATGCCGGCGCGATGACGTCCGCACTTTCGTAGGGACGCAGCAGCACGCGCGCCTGCCAGGCCACGAAGATCAGCAGCACGGTGTCGTAGATCACATAGGCGATGCCGGTCGACCACGCGACCACCCCTTGCAGGAAGAACGCGCGGGCGAACAGCACGCACCAGAGCACCATCACGCTCAGGTGAATCGCGACACTGATGAGCGGCGTGGGCGGCGGCGTGATACGCGGCGAAATGCGCGCAAGCGCCTTGTCGAGCGAGTCGTTCAAGACAGTCCTTTTTTGTCGTTCACGGCATCATCCGGCGCAGCACCGAATGACGATCGATCCATTGATGCTTGAGCGCACCCGCGATATGCAGCGCGAGCACGCCATAGAGCGCATAGCTGCACGCCGTGTGCAGCGCGCCGAACTGCTCGTGCAGCTGGTTCTTGGTGGCGGCATCGAGATTCATGATGAAGCCGATCCGCGGCCACTGAAACAGCCCGAACAGATACATCGGATGCGAAGCCGCGGCCACCCACGCCGAGTCATGCAGCCAGCCGGTAAGTGGCATCGCAAAGATCAACACATAGAGCGCGATATGCGCCGCGTGCGCGGCTGCACGCTCCCAGGCGGGGAATTCAGCCGGCAGCGGCGGCGGACGGTGCGTGAGGCGCCAGAGCACGCGCAGGATCGCCAGACCCAGCACGGTGATGCCGATGGACTTGTGCGTATCGATCACGAAGCGGATCCCCTCGTCGGAGAGCGTGCCGTCGGGCAGCAACGCAGCGGTCAAGCCAAGCGCGACGTTACCGAGGATCAGCAAGGCAATCGACCAGTGCAGCAGCACGGCCACGCGCGTGTATTTCTGCGCGGGCGCGGCGGCGGAAAAACTCGATTCGGCGGATAAAGAAGTTTTCACGTGTGAGCGGGCCGTAACGTTTCAGTAGGAGATAACGCGCGGCGCGGAGGGTTTATTCCCCGCACGCGCAAACAAGGATCGTGCGTGGCCGAAGCGGGGCGCCAACCTTGACGCACGCGCATTATGCGCCCTCGCACCTGACACCGCAGAAGCCGAAAGATGGCGGGATTGCCAGCTTCGCGCGTGATGGCGCGAACGCAAAAAAAGCCGGAACGGCGCTTGCACACCGCTCCGGCCTGCGGATCGACGGGACAACGTCAAGCTGGATTGCCGCCTTATTTACCGCTGCCCGCCTGCTCCTCGATCTGACGCCCGACATTGTCGTCGATATTCTTCCAGTACTCGAACACGCGCTCGCGTACCGGGCTGCGCACGCCATTCAGGCTCGCCACCACCTGTTCGACCAGCAGCGCGCGCTGTTTGTCGTTGAAGACGCTACGCACGAGGTTGCCGGGCTGGCCGAAGTCGTCGTCCTCGGCGTGCAGCGAATAGGCGCTGCGGACCATCTCGCCGTCGGCTTCCCAGCCGTCGTCGGCGGCGCCGGTCTGATCGGCCCACGGACGCCCGAAGCTGTTCGGTACATAGGTAGGCGCATTGCCGCTGTGCTCGTAAGCCATGTGACCGTCGAACTGATAGGTCTGCACGGGCACTTTCGGCCGGTTCACGGGCAGCTGGTTGAAGTTGGTGCCGATGCGCG
This sequence comes from Paraburkholderia sp., assembly GCF_035948235.1. Classification (GTDB taxonomy): domain Bacteria; phylum Pseudomonadota; class Gammaproteobacteria; order Burkholderiales; family Burkholderiaceae; genus Paraburkholderia. The sequence continues at coordinate 9,581 of NZ_DASZJJ010000135.1, forward strand.
CGCGCTGGGCGTCGTTATAGGCAAACGCGCGGCCCAGCAACATGCGGTCCGGCGACAGACCGATGCCCGGCACCGTATTGCCCGGCGAGAACGCGGCCTGTTCGATCTGCGCGAAGAAGTTCTCCGGATTGCGGTTGAGCGTCATCGTGCCGACCTTGATGAGCGGATAGTCCTTGTGCGACCACGTCTT
>NZ_DASZJJ010000136.1:0-36391 GCF_035948235.1 Paraburkholderia sp.
TGCTTAAAAGATGCTCCCGGAACGACCCGCCGTTTCTCCCGGCAGGCTTCGCAGCCGAAACGGCCAAGCAGCGAAGGGGGCGAATCTTAGCGCTACCCGCAGCGGGCCGCAAGGGGTAACGGGAAATAAATCCGCCAGCCCTTGGCAGCCCCCGCTCCACCGCTGGATACAGCGGCAGCAACGCCACTTCAACTTTTACCTATCGCCCCTATTGCAATCAGTGCCATCGCCCATATCGTAGAATCACGATATATGATTCGGACAGTAACGATGCAGACCCAATGAGCCACCCAGAACCCCAACCCATCGACCTCGACGCAATCTATAAGGCGCTCGCCAATCCCGTGCGCCGCGAGATCCTCGCCTGCCTGCGCGAGCCGCAAGCGCATTTCGCCGACCAAGAGCTTCCGCTCGACCACGGCGTCTGCGCAGGGCGGATCGACGCGTACTGCGGACTGTCGCAATCGACGGTTTCCGCGCATCTGGCCGCGCTGCAGAAAGCCGGACTGGTCACGTCGAAGCGGGTTGGGCAATGGGTGTTCTTCAAGCGCAACGAGCCGGTCATCGAGGCGTTTCTCGCCCAGATGCACGAGCAGTTGTGACGGCGGCCTCCGCATCGTCCCTTTTATGCTTCAAGGCTGCGGGCCGCGCCCGCCACAAGGTAATCACATGGCAACGCTTTTCGACCCCATTCAGATCGGCGATCTCACCCTGCCCAATCGCGTCATCATGGCGCCGCTCACGCGCCAGCGCGCCGGCGAAGTGCGCGTTCCCAACTCGCTGATGGCGAAGTACTACGCCGAACGCGCGAGCGCCGGCCTCATCGTCAGCGAAGCGACGTCGGTGACGCCGCAAGGCGTCGGCTATGCGGAAACGCCGGGCATCTGGTCGCAAGAACAGGTCGAAGGCTGGAAGCTCGTGACCGAGGCCGTTCACGCCGCGGGCGGACGCATCTTCCTGCAACTGTGGCACGTAGGCCGTATTTCGGACCCGATTTTCCTCGACGGTGAACTGCCGGTCGCGCCCAGCGCCATCGCCGCGCAGGGCTTCGTGAGCCTCGTGCGCCCGCAGCGCCCCTTTGTCACGCCGCGCGCGCTCGAACTCGATGAAATCGCCGGCATCGTCGCAGCGTACCGCCAGGGCGCGCTCAACGCGAAGGCCGCAGGCTTCGACGGCGTGGAAGTGCACGGCGCCAACGGCTATCTGCTCGATCAGTTCCTGCAGGACAGCACCAACCAGCGCACTGACGCCTACGGCGGCCCGATCGAAAACCGCGCACGCCTGCTGCTCGAAGTCACCGACGCGTGCATCGACGTCTGGGGTGCGGACCGTGTGGGCGTGCACATCGCGCCGCGCGGCGATTCGCACACGATGGGCGATTCGGACCCGGCCGCGACCTTTGGCTACGTCGCGCGCGAGCTGGGCAAGCGCAAGATCGCCTTCCTGTTCGCACGCGAATCGCTCGGCGACCGTCGTCTTGGACCGCAATTGAAGGCCGAATTCGGCGGCCCGTACATTGCAAACGAGAAGTTCACGCTCGAATCCGCGCAAAAGCTGCTCGCCGATGGTGAAGCCGATGCCGTCGCATGGGGCCAGCTTTTTATCGCCAACCCCGATCTGCCGCGCCGCTTCGAACTGAACGCGCCGCTCAACGCGCCGAATCCGTCGACTTATTACGCGCGCGGTGAAACGGGCTACACGGATTACCCGTCGCTCGAAAACGTCGCGTAATTCATCGGCGAATCTGCTCACTATATAGATAGGGCAGCACCACGCTAATAGCCCCGGCCAAGGCAATCGCCTTCGCCGGGGCGTTTTCATACGCGGGCACGCTGCTCATTTCCTGTGACGTATCCCCGATAGAGCGTTTCAATTGGCATCGCTTGCGGCCGTGTCCTTGAATTCAAACCCTGTGTGCCCGCCAACCCGCTGTCCGGAGGACTGTCATGCCGCAAGTCGACGCCGCTCAAATCGTTCAAAGCATCGCCGAAGAGACTCACACACCTGAGGAAACGGTCGCCCGCATCTACGCCGACACACTCGATCACTACCGCGCCGACGCGCGCATTCACGACTATCTCCCGCTCTTCGCCGCACGCAAGACGCGCGCGACACTGCGGCAAAACGGCGCAGGCACTCACTGATTGCACACCGGATCGGCGTCGCGTCCGCACCGACCTGACGCTGGATTCGCGCCCGCCAGTCTTTCCATTACGTTCCCTCCGGTTGCAGCGCCCCGCGCGGATTTTCAATTCGCGCGGGCGTCTCGTGCGCGCGAAAGTCCATGCCGACGCGGCTTTGCGCGCTCGTGCCAAGCGCGGCCTCTTAAGGCTCGTTTAATTCTTCGCTGCAACCATACGCTCACCCCTGTTGAGCCGCCGGATCATCGGCGGCGTTTTTTTATGCGGTTAGTCGAGGAGGAGCGAAGCCATGGTTGAAGACAACGACGTGCTAGTGCACCTGCAATCCCTGCTGCGCGACGGCTCGACAACACGCGTCGCATCCTGCCGCGTCTCGACGCCGTTGCAACATCCCTGGGGACGCGCCTACCGGCTGGTCGAATGGACCACGCCGCTCGACGATGGCGCGCGCCGCCAGGTGGTGCCGGCCGAAAGTTCGGCGTTCGAAATTGCGCGCCTCGTCGCCGAGCACGTGCCCGGACGCCGGATTCTGCTCAACGGCGAACCCGTCGACGCAGAACGTCCGCGCACCCGTCGCCGCGCACGCAGCAGCGCAAGCGCACGCGCCGTGCGTTAAGCGCGCAACAAGTCGCAACAATCGATCGCCGGCGATCGAAGCGCGGCGTGTCCCGTCACCCGGGCGCGCCGCGCAAGCCACTCCCCCGCCCGTTCAGGCAAGCAGTTTCCCCAGCGTTTCTTCCAGTTCATCGCTCACGCGCGTCATCGGCGCACGCAGTTCGTTGCGCAGCAATCCTTGTCGCGCGAGCGCAGCCTTCACCGGCCCCGGATTCGGCTCGGCAAACGTGGCGCGCACCAACGGCACCAGCGTGTGCCAGATCGCGCGCGCCTCATCAAGACGCCCGTCGCGCAACGCCCGCTCCATCGCCACGAAACGCTCCGGCAGCACATGTGCCGATGCCGCGATCGCCCCGCTCGCGCCCGCGCACATCATCCCGAACATATCGAGGTCCTCGCCGCACAGCACCTGCAGGCGGCCATCGAGAATCAGCGCCAGGGTCTTGTCGAGCGAGCCGCCGCAATCCTTCACCGCGACGATGCGCTCATGCCCTGCGAGTTCGAGCAGCGTGGACAGCGCCAGCGTCACGCCGGTGCGTGCGGGAATGTCATAGAGGATCACCGGCTTGCGGCTCGCGTCGGCGAGCGCCGCAAAGTGGCCGATCACGCCCGCCTGCGACGGCCGGATGTAGTACGGCGCGGCCGCCAGCACGCCGGCGACGGGTGTGCCGTTAAGCGCGGCGATGCGCTCGCAGACCGACTGCGTGTGATTGCCGCTCACACCTGCGACCACCGGCAAATCCCCGGCACTGGCAAGCACGGTGGCGAGCACCGCATCCTGCTCGCGCTCGTCGAGTGCGGCGGGTTCACCGGTTGTTCCTAGCGCGACGAAACCAGCCACGCCCGCCTGCACGTAATGACGCACGAGCGCGTCGAGCGCCTCATGATCGACGGCGCCACCATTGAACGGTGTGACGAGCGGAATCCAGATACCCGAAAACGAAGACATGACTATCCCTTGAACGCGACCGCATGAAAGGTCCGTCGGACAGAGCGCGGGAGTCAGCGAGCCAGGGAGGAGAGTAAGGCGGGGTGCCGGCAGGCCGTTCCATCGCAACATCCGACGGAACAGCAAGCTCCGGTCAGATGAGCGACTGTTTTTTGGCTTTGGCTTTCACGCCGACCGGGGCTGCCTGCACGCGCGTCGCCATCGCGCGCGATGCGGCGACGGCAAAAGAAGCGAGGAGGTTCGGCTGGCGTGACATGACCGGCAGTTTAACCGGAAATCGCACAATTGCGGGATAAGGCACCGCAGACGGTATCAGTCCATCGGGTGCACATCGACGATCGAGGTATCGAGCAGCAGGCTCGGCGCATCGGCGGGATCGCGCCGCGTCAGCTTGCCGTCGACGGTCGCGCCGCACTCCATCTGCAGTTGCTGATAGTAGATATTGCCGACCACATGCGCATTTGCCTGAAGTTCGACGAAGTGATCGGCGATCACGTCGCCGACGATGCGTCCGTTGACCACGATGTCGTAGCCGTGCACGTTGCCCTGCACGACGCTGCGCTCGCTGTGCACGAACAGCGTCTGCGTGCCCGGCTTGCTGCTGACGTTGCCGATGATCTGGCCGTCCAGGCGCACGCCATCGGCGAATTCGACGTTACCCGTAATGCGAAAGTCTTCGGAAATCAGCGTTGCAAGTTTGGTCTGCTGGATGCCCGGCTGGGGCTTCTTCTTGTTGAACATGAGAAAGGCCGTTGTGTTGATAGTCAGGTTGAACTGAAGGGGAATGCACGCGCGTTCAATGTGCGCCTTCGCGGCCGCCGTGGCCGCGCAGGAACAGCACTTCGGTCTGCAAGGCGGCGGTCTGCGCCTGCGCGGCCGACGCCGACTTCTGCAGGGCGTCGCGCGCCGCGCGCTCCTGCTCCAGCGCGAGTTCGGCTTGGGTCATGCGAATCTGCAAGGCATCGGGCGCGAGCACGGGACAGCGTTCGGCCTGGTTGGCGTGATGAACCCACGCGACCGTGCCTGCGCCCGCGCTAGCGGCCAGCACTGTCCAGATCAGCGCGAAACTCCAGCGCCGGGCACGCGAGCGCACGGGTTGCAGTTCGAAGGCGCGTTGCGTGTCCATGCGCGCGCGAGTGGTACGGCGTGCGTCAGCCATTGTGGTATGCCCCGAACAGCGCGAGATAGGCGGCGGGATTGACCTGGGTGCCCTTGACGATCACTTCGAAATGCAGGTGCGGGCCGGTCGAGCGCCCGGTCGAACCGACATCGGCGATATGGTCGCCCGGCAGCACGATCTGACCGACCTGCACGTCGATCTTCGAGGCATGTCCATAGCGCGTCGCGAAACCGTTACCGTGATCGATTTCGACGCAATTGCCGTAACCGGCTTTCGGCCCGGCAAAAATCACGCGGCCGCCTGCCGCGGCGAGAATCGGCGTGCCGGTGGGCGCGACGATGTCGAGTCCCGGATGAAAGCTCAGGCGCTGGGTGAACGGATCGATGCGGTTGCCGAACGGCGAACCGAGCCGCCCCGCCTCGGTGGGCCGACGGCCCGGAAACGCCTGCCAGGCCGCCTCGTGCTGCGCGACGGCCTGCTCGAGCGCCGACAGCGTCGCCGCCATGCAATCGACCGCGCCACCGACGGCGCGCGCGTTGGTGCGCGACGCGGACGCCTCCACGCAACGGCGCGGCGCGAGCGCAGGGCCACCCTCGCCTCCTTGCCCGCCCGCGCCCGACGCGGCGCCTGGCGCGTCGCCATGATCCTCTTCCTCGTCGTCGCCCGAATGCGTGACCGGCGCGGCGGGCGCCACCACGGCGCCCCGCTGCGGCTGCGCGCGCAGGCGCTGGTCGAACTGGCGCAGATCGGCGATCTGCGCGGAAAGGCGCTCGATACGCGGATCGAGCAAGGAAATCGACGCGTTCATGCGGCCAATTTCGCCCACCACGTAGTGATGCGTGGCCACGCCCTCGGCGCCCGGGCCGGTGGGCACGTCCACCACGCTGCTGTAGCGGCCGATGGCGACGCCGCCCGCGAGTGCGGCGACGCCCACGGCGCAGGCCGTGCAGATGACCGTGCGGCGCGCGGCGCGATGCGTGACGAAACGGGTCTCGCCACTCGACAGTTCATCGACCGTACTGGTCCAGGGCATTTTCATGAGCGGCCCCGGCGGCGTTTCGCGCGCACGAGCGAAGCGCACGAGAACAAGGTGCAAAACAGTGCGTACATCAAGCTGTGGCAGCCAGCGCGCGCCGGCCCGTCCAAAATCAAAACGGCGATTATCGCGGCGTCTGAAAAATCCCCATCCTGATAAAAATCATGACGAATCGGCTTGCCTGAACGGGGAAAGCGCCCGCGGTATCGCGCCAGACTGCCGCACCGCGGCCCTCCCAAAGCACAAACCTCTTGACTTCTCCCGTCACCGAACTAATATACGCACCGCGTATATCAACCAGCTATCACGGGTGCCAGCATGAGCGTTCCGCAACAAGCCTTCCTTCGTGACGCCATGCGGCGTCTGAACATGACCCGCGACGCCTTCGCGAGTCGTATCGGCGTATCGCGCCGGGCGCTCGACACCTGGCTGCTGCCGGAAGAATCGCAGGAATCGCGTGCCATGCCCGAGATCGTCGAGCGTTTTGTCTCGGAGATCGTCGGCAACGCCGAGCCGCGCGAAGGCTATACGCAAAGCGTAGACTCGCACTCGCTGGCAAGCCAGATCCAGTTCGAAGGCCGCCCGCAACTGCTTTCGACCAACCAGTTCTCGCGTGACTCCGTCGAAGCGCTGTTCCGCGTGGCCGACATCATGCAGCCCATCGCGCGCCGCCGGAAAATCTCGCGCGTGCTGGAAGGCGCGGTGCTCGGCAATCTGTTCTTCGAAGCCAGCACGCGTACCCGCGTGAGCTTTGGCGCCGCGTTCTGCCGTTTGGGCGGCTCGGTGTGCGACACGACCGGCTTCACGTTTTCGTCGATGGCCAAGGGCGAATCGATCTACGACACCAGCCGTGTGATGGCCGGTTACGTGGATGCAATGGTGATTCGGCATCCTGAACAAGGCTCGGTGGCGGAATTCGCGCGCGCCGTGAATATCCCCGTCATCAACGGCGGCGACGGTCCCGGCGAGCACCCGAGCCAGGCGCTGCTCGACCTCTACACGATCCAGCGCGAGTTCTCGCGACTGGGCAAGATCGTCGACGGCGCGCATATCGCGCTGGTGGGCGACCTCAAGTACGGCCGCACGGTGCACTCGCTCGTGAAGCTGCTCGCGCTCTATCGCGGCATCAAGTTCACGCTCATTTCGCCGCCGATGCTGGAAATGCCAACGTATATCGTCGATCTGATCTCGACCAACGGCCATGTGGTCGAGCAAACCACCGATCTGCGCCAGGGCCTGCGCGGCGCCGACGTGGTGTACGCGACGCGCATCCAGAAGGAGCGCTTCACCGACGAATCGTTCGAAGGCTACACGCCCGACTTCCAGATCAACCAGGCGCTGCTCGACGAATGCTGCAGCCCCGAAACGCTCGTCATGCACCCGCTGCCGCGCGACAGCCGCCCGGGCGCGAACGATCTGTCGACGGACCTGAACCATGACCCGCGTCTGGCGATCTTCCGCCAGACCGACAACGGCATTCCGGTGCGTATGGCAATCTTTGCCGTGCTGCTGGGCGTGGAAACGCTGGTGCAGCATTCGATGCGCGACGCGGCATGGCGTCCGCCCGCATACCTGGGCCCGGACGACGCCGTATTCCACGGCATCGACTAATCAGGCCAGAAACGGCAAAGGCCGGGAAACGCGTGTTTCCCGGCCTTTTTCTTTACGGCATTTAGTTCGCGATCCTGATCTTATCCAAACAGCGTGAACTCGCCGCCACGCGCCAGCGCGCGCTGATACGCGGGCCGCGCGTGAATACGCTCAAGATAATCGCGGATCGACGGCTTCGATTCGGCACCCGCGCGCTTCGCACCGGCTTCGATCGGAAAGCTCATCTGCACATCGGCGGCGGTGAATGCGTCGTCCGCGAACCAGCCCGTCGCTTCAAGCTCCTTCGCGATATAGCTGAAATGCAACTCGAGCTGCGGATCGACGAACTCGCTTTCGAGTGACCCGGCAATCTTGCGCGTGATCGGCTTCACGAAGAATGGCACCTTTGCATTGGCGATGCGGCTCGCAACCAGCTTGAGCAGCAGCGGCGGCATCGCCGAGCCTTCGGCGTAATGCATCCAGTAGCGGTAACGCAGATACTCGGGCGTATCGCGTGGCGGCACGAAGCGTCCATTGCCGTAGCGCTCGACCAGATATTCGAGAATCGCCCCCGACTCCGCGAGCGTGAGGCCGCCGTCCGTCACGACCGGCGACTTGCCGAGCGGATGCACGGCGCGCAACGCAGGCGGCGCGAGCATCGTGTCCTTGTTGCGTTTGTACTCCACGATTTCGTACTCGACGCCCAGCTCTTCGAGCATCCAGAGGATGCGCTGGGAGCGCGAGTTGTCGAGGTGGTGAACGGTCAGCATGGGGTCTCCTCCCGGTTGTATCCGTCGGTATCGATCGAGATTGAATGCAAGCCTTGTAGGGTGCGCATCCTGTTGACACTTGTCCACCCAGATCGTCCGAATCAAGCCTCTATTTCGCGCGCGTCACCCGCGCGTCACCCCTCATGCCAGCATCAAAATTCTGTCCGCCGCGCCAGCTTCGCGACCGCCTCGCGTCAGGCACTCGACAGCCCGAGGACAGAAGGCCCGTTGTCGCGAAAGTTTCGCCCGCAACGCCCTCCAAACGCTTTACTTTCGCGCACGGCGCGCGCAACGTGCAGTCTGTCCGACGCCGCGCGTGGCACGAAAGCGCATGAATTTGCACGGCGTCGCGGCATCGGAATTGCTCAAGGAAGGAATGCTGCAAATCGAGTTCCGCACGCTGCGCGACGACGGCTCACGCGGCATCGCGTCATACGCGTGCGCTTGCGATCCCATCCCCGATGGAGCCTGCGAACGCCATGTCCCCAACTCTCCACCCGCCGCGTCACAACGCACCCACCGACGCCTCCAGCGAACCCACCGAACCCGCGCGCCGGCGCTTTCTCCAGTCGGCTGCTGCGGCGGCGGCACTCGGCGCCGCGCCGCATCTGCGCGCGCAGAACGCACCCGACGCCGCTCCCGCCGATACAGCAACGCCAGCGCCCGTGCCTGCCCAACCGGTGCATCTGACCATCAACGGTCGAGACTACGCTTTGCACATCGAACCGCGCGTCACCCTGCTCGATGCGCTGCGCGACTACGCGCAACTGACCGGTACGAAGAAAGGCTGTGATCGCGGCCAGTGCGGCGCCTGCACGGTGCTCGTCGATGGGCGGCGCATCAACGCCTGCCTCACGCTCGCAGTCATGCACGAAGGTCAGCGCATCACCACCGTCGAAGGGCTCGCCGCTCCGAACGCGCCCAGCACGATCCAGCGCGCCTTCGTCGAGCGCGACGCTTTGCAATGCGGATTCTGCACGCCGGGCCAGTTGTGTTCGGCGACGGCGTGTCTCACGGAATTCGCGGCTGGCACAGCGAGCGCCGCGACCGCCGATGTACGCACGCGTCCATCCGAGCTAAGCGATGCGGAGATCCGCGAGCGCATGAGCGGCAATATCTGCCGCTGCGGCGCCTACGCGAACATCGTGGCCGCGGTGCGCGACGCGCACTCGGCCGGCGCATGAGCGCGGAGGTCACGACATGGACGCACTCGCCTACCAGCGCGCCGCCGATATCGACACCGCCCTCGCAGCCGCGCAGCAGCCGGGCGCGGCCTTCATCGGCGGCGGCACGAATCTGCTCGACCTCATGAAAGGCGGCATCGCGCATCCGCTCAAACTCGTCGACATCACGCGCATCGCGGCGCTCGACGGCATCACGACGCTGCCCGACGGCGGCCTGCGCATCGGCGCGCTGGTGCGCAACAGCGATTGCGCCAACCATGCGCTGGTGCGCACGCGTTATCCCCTGCTTTCGCAGGCGCTGCTCGCGGGCGCGTCGCCGCAACTGCGCAATATGGCGACCGTGGGCGGCAACCTGATGCAGCGCACGCGCTGCGGCTACTTCTACGACACCGCATTCGCGCAATGCAACAAGCGCGCGCCCGGCAGCGGTTGCGCCGCGCGCGATGGCTTTAACCGAATGCACGCGATCCTCGGCGCGAGCGCGCAATGCGTCGCCGTGAATCCTTCCGATATGAGCGTGGCGCTCGCGGCCCTCGACGCCACCGTGCAGGTGCGCGGGCCGAACGGCGCACGCGCGATTCCCTTCGCGCAGTTTCATCGCCTGCCGGGCGATCGGCCCGATCTGGACACGACGCTTGCGCGCGGCGAACTGATTACCTCGGTCGATCTGCCGCCGCCCGCTTTCGCCGATCACGCCCACTACCTCAAGCTGCGCGACCGTGCGAGCTACGCGTTCGCGCTGGTTTCCGTGGCGGCGGCGCTGCAACTGGACGGACAGCGCGTGCGGGCCGCGCGCATCGCGCTGGGCGGCGTCGCGCACAAGCCGTGGCGCGCGAGTCTCGCGGAACAACGGCTCGTAGGGCAGACGCTCGACGCGGCCACGCTGCGCGCCGCAGCCGCCGCCGAACTTGCGCACGCGCAGCCGCTGCAAGGCAACGCGTTCAAGGTCGAACTCGCGCAGCGCGCAATCGTGCGGGCCACCACGCTGGCCGCAAGCGGAACGGACAACCTTGCCGGAGGCCCCGCATGAGCCAACTGATCGGACAGCCGGTCGATCGCATCGACGGCATGCTCAAGGTGACGGGCAGCGCAAGCTACGCGGCGGATTTCCCCGAAGCGCGCCTCGCGCATGCGGTCCTCGTCACGAGCACGGTGGCGAGCGGCACCATCGCCTCGATCGACACGCGCCGTGCCCAGGCGCTGCCGGGCGTGCTGCTGGTGATGACGTGGCAGAACGCCATGCGCCTGCCCAACGGCGGCCACACGCCGCTGGCCCCGCCCGCCGGGCGACGCCTCACGCTGCTGCAGGACAACGTCGTGCGCTACAGCAACGAGCCGGTCGCCGTCGTAGTGGCCGACACGCTCGAACACGCGACCGACGCCGCGCAGCACGTGAGCGTGACCTACGCCACGACGCCGCCCACGCTCGATTTCGCGCACGCGAAAACACAGGCGCATACGCCGCCGAGCCAGCCCGGCCGCCCCGTCGATTCGCAACGCGGCGATGTCGACGCGGGTCTGCGCGCAGGCGCGGTGCGCATCGACGCGGTCTACTCCACGCCCGTGCAGTTCCACAATCCGATGGAGCCGCACGCCAGCATGGCGCGCTGGGACGGCCCCGAACTCACGCTCTATGACTCGACCCAGGGCGTGTCGGGCGCGCGCACCGCCGTGGCCGCCGTATTCGGCATCCCTGCCGACAACGTGCGCGTGATCTCGCCGTTCATCGGCGGCGGTTTTGGCTGCAAGGGCTCGTCGTGGTCGCATGTGAGCCTGTGCGCGATGGCCGCGAAACAAACCGGCCGCCCGGTACGCCTCGCGCTCGCGCGGCCGCAGATGTTCGGCCCGGTCGGCTCACGGCCGCGCACGGAGCAGCACTTCTCGCTGGCCGCCCAGCGCGACGGCACGCTCACGGCGATGCGCCACGACACCCTCTCGCATACTTCGACGTTCGAAGACTGGACCGAAACGTCCGGGCTCGTCACGCGCATGATGTACGCCTCGCCAAGCGTGAGCACGAGCCACCGCGTCGTGCCGCTCAACGTCGGCACGCCCACGTTCACGCGCGCGCCCGGCGAAACGACGGGCTCGTTCGCGCTCGAATCGGCGATGGACGAACTCGCGTGGCAGCTCAGGATGGACCCCATCGCCTTGCGTCTGAAGAACTACGCCGAAGTCGAGCCGCAGGAAAACAAGCCGTGGTCGTCGAAGGCGCTACGCGAATGCTATGCGGCCGGAGCGGAACGCTTCGGCTGGTCGCGGCGCGTCGCCACGCCGCGCGCGATGCGTCAGGGCAACACGCTGATCGGCCTGGGCATGGCGGGCGCGACCTATCCGGCCAACCGCAGCGAAGCCGCCGCACTCGCGCGCATCCTGCCCGACGGCACGGCCATGGTCGCCTCGGGCACCCAGGACATCGGCACCGGCACGTACACGGTGATGACGCAGGTAGCCGCCGATGCGCTCGGCTTTCCGCCCGAGCGCATTCACTTCGCGCTCGGCGATTCGAGCCTGCCGCGCGCGCCAGGCTCCGGCGGCTCGCAATCGGCGGCCAGCGTCTCGCCGGCGGTGCAGGCGGCAGCCAGCGCGGCGCGCGACAAGCTGATCGCGCTGGCCGTGGCCGACCGCGCCTCGCCGGTCTATGGCGCCACGCCCGCCGATGTCACGGTCGCCGACGGCTGGGTCGTGCTGCGCGCCGATACCTCGCGACGCGACCCCGCTGCCGCCATCATCGCGCGCGCAGGCGGCCAGCCCATTGAGGCGCAGGCATCGGCGAAACCCGGCGCGGAAAAGCAGCAGTACGCCTTTCACTCGTTCGGCGCGGTGTTCGCGGAAGTGCATGTGGATGCGGAACTGGGCACGCTGCGCGTGGCGCGCATCGTCGGCGTGTACGACGTGGGCCAGGTGCTCAACGCCAAAACTGCGCGCAGCCAGTTGATGGGCGGCATGGTCTGGGGCATCAGCACGGCGCTGCAGGAAGAAGGCCTGCTCGACACGCGCACGGGGCGTTTCGTGAACGGCAATTTCGCCGAATACCATGTGCCCGTGAATGCCGATATCGGCGATCTCGACGTGCTGTTCGTCGGGGCGCCCGATCTGCGCTTCAACGCGCTGGGCGTGCGCGGCATTGGCGAAATCGGCATTACCGGCGTGCCCGCGGCGATCGCCAACGCTGTTTATCACGCCACTGGCGTGCGGGTGCGCGATCTGCCGATTACGCTCGACAAGGTGATGACGTAGCGCGCGTTAAATACGAGGAAAACGCGCGCAGGGCAAGGGGCAAGCGGGGCTTGCCTCGCGCGCGGTTGCGCCGCACAATCTGCGTTCAACTCTCTCGCGCGGCGCCCCCGCGGTACACCCCATGGCCTATGCATCGCTTGCCACCGGCGTACTGCTCGCCGCCGGCACCGGTTCGCGCTTCGATCCCGAAGGTCTGCGCAACAAACTCCTCGCGCCGCTGCCGAACGGCATCGCCGTCGCCCATGAGGCCGCGCACCGGCTTCTGATGGTCGTGCCCAGGGTGATCGCCGTCGTGCGCCCTGGCGCGGAATCGCTCGCGCACACGCTCAACGAAGCGGGCTGCGATGTGGTGTTCGCAGCCGGCTCGGTGCGCGGCATGGGCGCGAGTCTCGCCGCCGCCATCGAAGCCGATACCGAAGGCGAAAGCTGGATCGTCGCGCTCGCGGACATGCCGCGCATCGCCGTGAGCACTATCGAAGCCGTCGCGCGCGAACTCGACGCGGGCAAGCCGCTGGTCGCGCCGTTTTATGACGGCCAGCGCGGGCATCCGGTGGGCTTCGGCTACGACCACCGCGAAGCCTTGCTCGCACTGGACGGCGACGCGGGCGCGCGCGCGCTGCTCGTCTCGCAGGCGCTGACGCGCATCAACGTGGACGACCCCGGCATTCTGCGCGACGTCGATACACCCGCCGATCTCGACGGTCTTTGAAGCTGGCCGGGAATCCGCATTGCGACGGTGGCAGCGGGCCAGAAACTCCGCGCACGCGGTTTTTCATCGCCTACGCTAGTAAGACCACCCACACGTACTGCGCGGCTGACGCTGCCTGAGCCCAGCCGCACGAGGTATCCGCGATGATCTGCTCGCATACGAACCCGCTTCCCGATCCGCTCGCCGATCCGACGCGCGATCCCGAACGCGATCCTCTCGCGCCACCACCGCCCGGCCATGTCGAGGAGCCTCAACGTCCCGACGGGCCACCGAGCAAAGACCCGGTCTGAACGCACCGGCGCGCGCTCATAGCGCGCGTCGTCGCCGTTGTCCCCGTTGTCCCATTTCCCTCTCGTGCCGCTGCGAACCTGCCTCGCGGCGCGGGCGCCTCCCCGCGCGCCTTGCGTTGCGTCTCGCCCGTCAAGTTTGATCCACACCCAATTCGCTGCTTTCGCCAAGCTTGCGCCGGGACCGCTCACTACGTAAAATGCAAACGATTCGCATTTGCGATCAAGACTTTACCTCCAATCCGACCGCCGACGCCATCGTGACCGTTTCGACCCACGCGCCTCTTTCAGTCCGACGGCACGCACGCCGCTACACCGCATGAGACCGCTGCTGGTACGCCTGCACCGCTGGTTTGGCCTGGGCATCGCGGCCTTCCTGTTTCTCGCCGGCCTGACGGGCGCGGTGATCGCGTGGGACCACGAACTGGACGCGGCGCTCAATCCGACGTTCTATAAAGCCACCACGCCGGGCCCGACGCTCGCGCCGCTCGAACTGGCAAAGCGCTTCGAAGCCGCCAACCCGCACGCCGTGGTGTCGTTCATGCCGCTTGCGGTGGAGCCGGGACAGACCTTCATCGTGCGCGCGGCGCCGCGCCTCGATCCGCAGACGCAGCAGCCCTACGCGCTCGACTACAACCAGGTCGCGATCGATCCCGCCACTGGCAACGTGCAAAGCCGCCGCATGTGGGGCGCGCCGTCGCTCGCGCGCCTGAACCTGATCCCCTTCCTCTACCAGCTCCACTACACGCTGTTTCTGCCGACGAAAATGGGCATCGATTTCAGCGTCTGGACTATGGGCGTGGTGGGGATGGTCTGGCTGCTGGACGGCTTTATCGCGATCGTGCTGGCGTTCCCGAACTTCAAAAGCTGGCGCAAATCGCTGGCGTTTCGCGTCAAGCGCGGCGGCTATGCGCTCACGTTCGACCTGCACCGTTCGGGTGGCGTCTGGCTGTGGGTGCTGCTGACGGTGGTCGCGCTCACTTCGGTTTCGATGAATCTGGGCAGCCAGATCGTGCGCCCCGTGGTTTCCGTGTTCTCGACGCTCGCGCCTGACCCGTTCCGCTCGGTCGCGCCCGGCCCCGCGCTCTCGCTTGACGAGGCGCTCCAGGCGCGCGATCGCATCATCGCCGAAGCCGCCGAAATGGGCCGCCGCGCGGGCATCAGTGCGCCGCCGGGCGGCCTGTTCGCGGTGCCGTCGCTGGGCTACCTCGCCGTGGGCTATTACGAGCCGGGCAAGGATCACGGCGATGTGGGACTCGGCAATCCGTGGCTGTTTATGAGCGGGCGCACCGGTCAGGTGATCGCGAAGCAGATTCCCGGCGAGGGCTCGGCAGGCGACATCTTCATCCAGGCGCAGTTTCCGCTGCACTCGGGGCGCATCGCGGGCCTCGCGGGCCGTATCGCGGTCAGCTTCCTGGGCGTAATGGTCGCCGTCCTCAGCGTGACGGGCGTGCTGATCTGGCTGAAGAAAGCGCGCGCACGGCGCAAGTCGGCTAAAACCGCAAAAACCACGAAGCTGCCGAAGCAGGCGTCAACGGCACCTGCGCGCGAGCGTGTGACGAGCTGAGCGTTCACGCGTAGAAATACAAAGGGCCTTGCAGCGATCGCTCGCTACAAGGCCCTTTTTTCACGGCTCGAACGAGCCGCTACTTACTTTGCGATTGCGTCGAACGAAGCCAGCAGGCGCTCGACGTCGGCGGCATGAATGTCGCCCATCGTCGAAATACGGAACAGCTCCTTCGACAGACCGCCCTGGCCCGCGTAGATCACGAAGCCACGCGCCTTGAGCGCGTCGTGCAGCTTCGGATAGTCGATGCCTGCGGGCAGACGGAACGCGCGCAGCACCACCGACGATTCTTCCTTCGGCAATACGCTGTCCATACCACGCGCAGCCAGACCCGCGCGCACCTGCTCCGAAAGCGCCGCATAGCGCGCGTGACGCGCTTTCCAGCCACCTTCGTCGGCGAGTTCGCGCAGCGCTTCGACCAGCGCGTAGTACGCATGCACCGACGGCGTGAACGGCGTATTGCGCTGATCCTGCAGCGTCGCCAGACGCTTGAGGTCGAGGTAATACGTGCGGCTCGCGGCCGTGGCGAGCGCCGCGCGGCGCACCACCACGAAGGCCGCGCCAGGCACGCCGTGCAGGCACTTGTTCGCGGTTGCGGCCACGGCGGCAATGCTCGTGTCGTCGAAATCGATTGCTTCCGAACCGAAGCTGCTCACGCCATCGACGAGCATCTGCACGCCGCGCGCACGGCACGCCTCACCCAACTCGCGCAGATCGTTCAGGCGACCCGTGGTGGTTTCGTGATGGATGATCGCGACGTGCGTGATTGCCTTGTCGGCGTCGAGCGCGGCGGTGATGCGCGCGAGGTCGGGCGCATCCATCCACTCGTGCTTCACGACTTCATGCGCGATGCCGTACTGCGTGGCGATTGCGGTGATGCGCTCGCCGTACACGCCGTTTTCGACGATCAGCAGCTTGCCGTTGGCGGGCACCAGCGAGGCGATCATGCTCTCGACCGCCGCCGTGCCGGAGCCGGTCATCAGCACCGCCTGCCACTGCGCGGGGTCGAGTTCATAGACGCCGACCAGACGCGTGCGCGCCTCTTCCTGCACGTCGAAGAACTCGCTTTCGCGATGGCACAAATCTTCCTGCAACAGGCTGCGGCGCACGCGTTCGGTGAGCGTGACCGGGCCGGGATTGAGCAACAGCATTGGCAGTTCCTTAGTTGGCGACGGCGCCGATGTGGCGCATCAGACGCGTCTTGACGTCCGGCGGCGTGATGGTCGGACGCGGCAGGCCGTCGGGCGTGCCGCGCTTGATCGTCAGGCGTACGAAGCGCGTGCCCTCGACACCCGAGGCACCCTTCGCACGCTCGCGCGCCGCTACCAGCACGGCGTCGAGCGTGGCGAGATCGTCACCTTCCACGGCATCGGCGTAACCGCACGCGGCGGCCACGTTCGCGAACGAGACCTGTTGCGAAACCGTCGCCTGGCCGCCCGTCGAATCGTGCGCGCCGTTGTCGAGCAGCACATGCGTAAGGTTAGACGGACCATACGCGCCGAGCGTCGCGAACGCGCCCATGCGCATGAGCGCCGCGCCGTCGCCGTCGAGCGCGACCACGTTGAGGTCGGGACGCGCCAGCGCCAGCCCCAGCGCGAACGGCGTCACGCAGCCCATCGAGCCGACCATGTACAACTGGTTCGCACGATCGTCGATGGCGTAAAGCTCGCGGCCGCAAAAGCCCGTCGATGCCACCACCACCGTCGATTCCGCAGGCGTCGCCGCGATCACGCGTTCGAGCGCCTGCTGGCGCGTCGGCAGTTCGTCGTAGGTGCGGCCCGTGAAGTTCGACTGCGCCACCGGCAGCGCATGCTTTGCCGGCATCGCGCCACCGCCCTTGAGTTCGTACGATGCGACGCTGCCCTTCTGCATCACGAGCGCGTACGGGCGGCCCGTTTCGTCCATGTGCTGGATGGCGCGTTCGAGCGCGGGCGCGATCTGGTCGGCTTCCGTGGGGAACAGCTCCCAGGGAATCTCCATCGTGTCGAGCATCTGCGGCGTGACCGGGCCCATCAGCGCGTGCTGCGGCTCGTCGGCAACGCCTGGCTGGCCGCGCCACGTCACGATCAGGAGTTGCGGCAGACGGAACGTCCACGTGAGCGACGTGAGCGGGCTGACGGCGTTGCCGAGTCCCGAGTTCTGCATCATGGCGATGCCGCGCTTGCCCGCGAGCGCCACGCCCGCGACCAGCGCGACCGCATCACCCTCATTGGCCGCCGATACGTAGTGCAGCGAATCGTCCTGCAACACGTAATTGATGAACGGCGTGAGGTACGAGCACGGCACGCCCGCATACCATTCGAAACCGCGCTCGCGCGCCGCTTCGACAAACTGTGCCGCTTCGATCATGCGCGGGCCTCCGACTGCGAGGTGGCGTCGCCGCTACCGATCGGCGTTTGCGCGTGCGCGAAGTCACCTGCACGACGGAAATCCTCAAGGTCGTTCACACCGCGCCAGTGGCCGCGCACGTATTGCACTTCGATCTTCTCGCCGTCTTCGATCAGCGCGTTGAGCAGCGCCGGCATATCGAGCGTGTCGAAATCGGCGCGCGTCTGCAGTTGCGCGATCTTCGCCTTGAGCTTGTCGCGGCCCGCGCCGCGCACGCTCGTCAGGCCGATCCAGCGGCCATTGGGCGCCGTTGCCTGCGAAGCCTGATCCGACGACACGCGTTGCAGATACACCTTGTTGCCGAACAGACCGCGATCGTCGCCCGCCGAGCACCACGCGAAATCGCGCACGCTGGCGTTTTCCGATTCCGGCGACGAGTCGATCACAACGCTGAAATCGGCGTCGTTTTCCACGAGGTCGCGCAGGATGTAGCTGCGGAACAGCAGATCGCCGTACGAGATCACCGTGTCGTTGTCGAGCGCGTTGACAGCGCACGCCAGCGAGGCGAGTTCGTTGGTCTGCGCGTAACGTTCATTACGCGCGAGCTTGATGCCCGCCGTATCGATCGCCTCGGCCTTGTAGCCACCCACGACGGTGATGTCGTTGATCGCTTCCTTCTTGAACGCATCGACGAGCCAGCGCAGCAGCGGCTTGCCGGCGACCGGCAGCATGACCTTGGGCTTGTCTTCGGTGACGGCGTCGAGGCCCTTGCCGCGGCTCGCCGCCAGCACGATCGCCGAACCCGCCGAGCGCGTGGCCGACAGGTAACGGTTTTCGGCTTCCGAGTATTCGTCGGCATCCTGCAGGCGGAAAATTTCGTTGACCGTAGCAATGCGGTCTTCGACATCGACGAGCGTCTGCGTTTCGTAGATCGTCTTCGTCACCGACTGCATGGCCGAAACGGCCGCGCGGATCTGGTGGTTCGCCCAGATGATGGTGCTGATGCCCGCCTTGCGGAACACGTCGGTCGGCGTGCTGTAGTACTTGGTCGGCACGATCACGAGCGGACCGCGGCCAGCCCATTCGCGTGCGAACGTGAGGATTTCGTCTGCTTTCGAGAGCTTGCTGTGAATCAGGATCGCGTCCGCGCCAGCCTGACGATAGGCTTCGGCGCGCTTGAGCGCTTCGTCCATGCCCCAGCCTGCGATCAGTGCTTCCACGCGCGCCACGATCGAGAAGTTCTCGTCGGTCTGCGAGTCCTTGCCGGCCTTGATCTTGCCGCAGAACTCGTCGATGTCGGCGAGCGGTTGCGCTTCGCCGCCAATGAAGCTGTTGGTCTTCGGGAACACCTTGTCTTCGATACAGACGCCTGCGATGCCGCGCTGTTCGAGCTTGCGCACGAGGCGGCGCACGTTGTTGAAGTTGCCGTAGCCGGTGTCGCCGTCGAGCAGGATCGGCAGATCGCTGGCGTCGGCCATGAATTCGAGGTTATCGACCACCTGCGTCCAGCTGGCTTCGTTGTTGTCGCGCACGCCGAACTGGGCGGAAATCGACAGGCCCGAGCCCCAGATCGCCTTGAAGCCGGCTTCGCGCGCGATTCGCGCGGACAGGCCGTTGTGCGCTTCCATCAGGAATTCAAGCTCGTTGCTCAGCAACATCTGGCGCAGGCGTGCGCTGCGCGAAGTCGGAAGAGCGGTGGAAACCATAGCGGGTTCGCGTGCGTTCATTTTTTTACTCCAGTGGACGTCGTCGCGCCGCGCTTACAGAGGCTGCGTCGCGCGCGTCGCATCGTTGGTTAAACCGGTTTCTGGCCCGTGGGTTGCCGGACCGTGTGAGTCCGGTTGCGCCTTGCCCTGCTGTGCCGATCGACATTTAAAGGCCGCTTGTGAAGCGGCGATCGACAAAATGACTCGCAAAAACGAGCCGAAAACAGCGCTGGCTTTGGGCCGAAGTCGCGACTATAGCGGAAATGATTCGCATCTGCCGTCGATCACCACCAGAAGTGGCAAATCATGGAATTGCAGTGAAATTTGTGGCTTTTAAAGGCGTTTTTCGCCGCTTTTTGCGCACTTTCGCGGCATTGGCGATTGCGTCGCCTTAGCGCTTTGTTGCTCGCAGTTTCCTCGCCGTTTTTCCTATGAGGAAACAGGGTTCGTCCCAGGTCACGCGCAGATCGGCGGTGGCCGTAAACACAGGAAGGCGAAGCATCCCTGCAGTTCCGATTCGCCCGTTCCGCAGCCCCTCTGACCGACCAAGCAGACGATGACTCTCAACAAGAAACTCCGCTCGATGATCGCGATCCTCTGGATCGGCCTGCTCCTGATCGTGGTGTTTGGCGCCTGGCAAAGCCGCGACGGCATGATCCGCGAACGGCGCGCGCAACTGACCAAGCTCGTAGATGAAGCGAGCAGCATCGCCAGTTACTACTACGGCCTCTCGCAGCACAACGCCATGCCCGAAGCCGACGCGCAAAAGCAGGCGCTCGCCGTGATCGGTTCGATCCGCTACGGCAAGGACGGCTATCTGAGCATCAACAACTCGCAGGCCGTGATGCTGATGCATCCGATCAAGCCCGAACTCAACGGAAAGGCGCTCAGCGATTTCACCGATCCGGCCGGCAAGCACGTGTTCGTGGCGCTTTCGGAAGCGGCCAACCAGCCAGGCGGCGGTTTCGTCGATTACCTGTGGGCCAAGCCCGGTCATAGCGAGCCGGTGCCGAAGCTGAGCTTCGGTAATCGCTTCGCACCGTGGGACTGGGTGATCGTCACCGGCATGTATATGGACGACGTGAGCGCCGCGTTCTATAGCAGCCTGTTGCGCTGGGTGCTCGTGACCTTCGTGCTGGGCGGCGCGGCGACCGTCGTGATGGTGTTCGTGGTGCGCAGCGTGCGCGGCAGCATCGGCGGCGAACTGGAAACGGCCGTCGATACCGCCAATCGCATCGCCCAGGGCGACCTCACCTCGCGCGTGGACGTGCAGGGCTCCAATGCGCACAGCCTGATGCGCGCGCTCGCCACCATGCAGGCTGCGCTCGTGCAGACGGTCGCGCGCGTGCGCAGCGGCGCGGAAAACATCAACGTGGGCGCCAACGAGATCGCGGCCGGCAACACCGACCTCTCGCAGCGCACCGAAGAACAGGCGGCAGCGCTCGTGCAAACCGCATCGAGCATGGACCAGATGACCGCCAACGTGCGTCAGAACGCCGACAGCGCGCAACAGGCCGCAACGCTCGCCAGCCAGGCCGCCGACGTGGCCACGCGCGGCAGCAACGTGGTGGACGACGTCGTGCGCACGATGGGCGACATCACGCACAGCTCGCAGCAGATCGGCGACATCATCGGCGTGATCGACGGTATCGCGTTCCAGACCAATATTCTCGCGCTCAACGCCGCCGTGGAAGCGGCGCGCGCGGGCGAACAGGGACGCGGCTTCGCGGTGGTCGCGGCGGAAGTGCGCAGCCTCGCGCAACGCTCGGCGGCAGCGGCCAAGGAGATCAAGGCGCTGATCGAGAAATCGAGCGGCACGGTCACCGAAGGCCAGCAGCTCGTGACCAACGCGGGCACGACGATGAGCGAAATCGTGCAGTCCGTGCGGCGCGTGCACGAGATTCTCGAAGAGATCAGCAACGCCTCGCGCGAACAGAGCGCGGGCATCGAACAGGTCAATCGCGCGGTGGGCGAAATGGATCAGGTGACGCAGCAGAACGCGGCGCTGGTGGAACAGGCCGCGGCGGCGGCACATTCGCTCAAGGATCAGGTGTCGGGGCTGCGCGAGTCGATCGCGAGTTTCAGGCTGCCGGCGATGGGGTGAGGGGGCGCGGAGGGGGGCGCCACGGACGGGGCCGTGGCGCCACACGCCTACTTGATTAGCCGCATACCCGCAGTTTTAGCGGCCTTCGAATCGAACGTCGCGGTGTACTCGCACTGCGCGTCGTGGCAGGTCCGCTCGATCAGGCAATCGGCGAAATCGGCTGAAGATGTCCCATAAAGACGCGCGGCCTTCCATACCGTCTCCGCCGCTTCGAATATCAACTCGCGCGCACGCAGCATGGTCTCAACCCCATGCACGATCTCTTCGCGGCCGAGGTCATAGGCGCGTGCAAGCACCCAGATCGTTTCGATCAGCGCAACGTGTGTGATGTATCCCGGCTGCTCCGCAGTCAGGGATTCAATTAGCGTTGTTGCCTTCCTGGCCTGCACAGGATCGTCCTGGGCGAAATAGCGCACGAGTACGTTTGTGTCGAGACCGATCATCGGGACGCGCTGCCCTCTCGGGCAATGACCTCGTTCATTTCGTCGATCGAAACCGGATTGCGTGGTTTGCGGACGATTCCCTTTAGCGCCGTCACCGAGCAGGTTGCCGGCACGACCTCGTAACGTCCCGTGGATTCATTGAGGATGAATTCAACCCGGTCTCCAGTTGAAAGACCGAGATGCGTTCGTACGTCGGCAGGAATTGTGATCTGCCCCTTCGATGTCAACGTTGCCGAAGCCATTTTTTTCTCCGCAGAATCTCCTTACTCTAGGGTAAGGAGATCTGCTTCAGCAAGCGACGACTCGCGAATTTGACGTTTTCCTGCGCGCGGTCAGCTTTCGGCCCCCGACTGCCCGACCACCTAAAATTTCAATTTAATTACTCTATGTTTACAATAATATTCTAACCACCCCTCCCTACCCTCCCCGATGATCCGTTCCAGGAAACCGCCGCGCGATCCGCACGCCACTGCGACCCGTCATCCGATGTTGACGCCGCAGTTGCCCGCGTGGCGCTCGAAGCTTGTCGTGTTCATCACCTTCGCGGCCTTTGCCGCGCTCGCGGGCCGCGCGCTGTGGGTGCAGGTCGTCAATCACGGTTTCTACGTCAAACAGGGGCAGAAGCGCTATCAGCGCACGCTTGAACTCGACGCCATGCGCGGGCGCATCGTCGATCGCAACGGCGCGCTCCTCGCGGTGAGCCTGGAAACCTTCGAAATCTGGGCCAACCCGAAGCTGCTCGATGAAGCGGCGCATGGGCCGCTCGCCAAAATGCTCGGCATGCCGGTCGCCGAATTGCGCCGCCGCCTGCCGCCCGATCGCTCGTTCGTGCTGCTAAAGCGCCAGGTGGACGCCGAAACCGCCGCCCATATCGACGAAATGGCCACGGGCGGCATTACCTTGATCGCCGATTCGAAGCGCTTCTATCCCGAAGGCGAATCCGCCGCGCACGTGGTGGGCTTCACCGACGTCGAGGACAAAGGCCAGGAAGGCGTCGAGCTGGCCGCCGACACGCGTCTGCACGGCACGCCCGGCCATCGTGAAGTGATCCGCGATCGCCTGGGCCGCGTGATTTCCGAGCCGAGCGAGCGCATCCAGCCTAGAAACGGCGACACGGTCCAGCTCACCATCGATCGCCGCGTTCAGCAGCTTGCTTATTCGCAACTCAAGGCCGCCGTTGCGAAGCATCACGCGGAAGCCGGCAGCGTTGTGGTGCTCGACGCGCAGAACGGCGATATCCTCGCGCTCGCTAACTGGCCGTCGTTCGATCCGAACAACCGCTCGCGCCTCACGGGCCGCCAGTTGCGCAATCGCGCGGTTATCGACACGTTCGAACCCGGCTCGACCATCAAGCCGGTGGTCGCCGCGCTGTCGATGGATCTGCGCAAGGTCAACGCCAACACGATCATCGACACCACGCCTGGCACCTTCCGCATCGGCCCCGCCGTGATTCACGACACGTCGAATCACGGCCGCATGACGGTCGCGGAGGCCATTCAAAAGTCGAGCAATATCGCGCTCGCCAAGATGGCGCTCAATCTGCCCGCGCAGACCATCTGGAACAAATATCAGGACTATGGTCTTGGCCTGCGGCCCGAGGTCACCTTCCCCGGCGCCGCCGCGGGGCGCGTGCGGCCGTGGGCGCGCTGGCGTCCGATCGAGCAGGCGACCATGGCTTATGGCTACGGGCTGTCTGCATCGCTACTGCAGATCGCGCAGGTCTACACGGCCTATGCCGGCGACGGCACGATGTATCCCGCGAAGCTGCTGCACGACAGCGCGTCCGCATCCGGGCCGATGGGTCCTCTGTCCGCGGCCACGCAGCCGCGCACGGTCACGACGCCCGCCTCGGCGGCGGCGCTGCGATTGATGCTGGAATCGGCAACGCGCGAAGGTGGCACCGGCCGCGCAGCCAACGTCGAAGGCTATCGCGTGGGCGGCAAGACCGGCACCGCGCGCAAGCAGATCGGCGCGGGCTACGCGAAGAACCGCTATCGCGCGCTGTTCGTCGGCATGGCGCCGATGAGCGCACCTCGCGTGATCGTCGCGGTCATGATCGACGATCCGGCGGGCGGGTCGTTCTATGGCGGCACGGTCGCCGGGCCCGTGTTCTCGGGCGTGATGCAGGGCACGCTACAAATGATGGGCGTACCGCCCGACGCATGAAACGCTTGCGCCGCCCGTGGGCGGCACAATTTAGTCATGCAGATCAATTCTGCTTAGTGATGCCTGTAAGCAGCCCAATGCTGCTTAGTGATGCCTGTAAGCAGCCGGTTCTGCACTGGGCACGACAGCCGCCGGGCCGCCTGCTTCGCTGGTCTGCACCGGCTGCGCGCCGTAGCCCGACTGTGCCTGCTGTTGCGCGAGACGCGCTTCGTTGGCGCGCTTCGCTTCGAGGCGGCGCATGGCGGCCTGGACGTCATCGGGATAGTTCACGTCATTGCCCGACGCCGGGCTATAGCCAACCGATTCCAGGTCAACCAGTTCCTGCACCACCTGGGCGCGCGTCACCGGGCCGTTGTGGATGGATTGTGCAAACGACATCGCCGGAACCATTGCTGGAACAATCGCGATCATCGAAACCAGCGCCGTGCGTAGCATTGCGTTCTTCACCGTACTCTCCTGTGGTCTGAACGGACTCGCTGCGCGGGCGATCTGCCGTGCGAGCGGCGAGTCGATGCGACAAGTCTACGCAGCACCCGCACGCCTAAAAACCGGGCCGCGAGGGGAGGACTGTTGCAGTCTGAGGAAGATTGGTGAGGACTTCTGCGCAGGAAAGCTTCAGATCTGGTCGCGCCCGAAAGCCCGCAGCGCGTCGAGATTCGCGACATCGACGCGGTTGTACGAAAGCGTGACGAGGCCCTCACGTTCGAGCGCCTGCAACGCCTGATTGACGCGCTGACGCGACGCGCCCGCCAGCATGCCGATCTCCTCCTGCGAGATTTCCAGCGCATGGCCCGTGTCGGGATAGAGATCGGGATTGAACATCTGCGCGAGCGCCTGCGCCACGCGCGCATCGACATCGAGCAGTCGGCTGTTCTGGATCAGCCCGATGAACTCGCCCATGCGGTTGTTGAGCTGATGGATCACGAAGCGGTTGAACGGCAGGCTGCTGTCCATGAGCCGGTGAAACGTATCGGCGGGCACGGCCATCACCAGCGACGGTTGCAGCGCGATCACATCGTATTTGCGCGGCTCGCGCTTGATCACGCTGCCCTCGCCGAACCAGCCACCGTGCGGCACGCCCGAAAACGTGCAGCCGCGCCCCGACGCATTGAAGATCGCGAGCTTGACGAGCCCGCTGCTCACGCCGAGCCAGTACGCCGAGGGCGCTTCGCGGGCGGCCACTGTCGCGCCCGCCGCGTACGACTGTGCATGCGAGCTGTCGAGCACCCATGCGCGGTGCTCGGGCGCGAGCGCGCGAAACCACGCGCAGCGCTCGAACAGCGCGGCCAGACGCGCGTTGGCGTCCTTTTCCGGGGGCATAATGGGCAGCCCGGTGGGTTGTTCGGTGGGTGGCTCACTGTGCTGCATCGCGACCTCGAAATGAAAAATCCGGCGTATCCGGCTCTATCGCGCTCTATCACGCTCTGTCGCGCCAGTGACAGACTCGCTCGCGCGCTCCTGCTACGGTAGCGCGAATCATACCGGCCATAGCAATAAAATCAGACAGGAGACAGCACCATGCCGCACCCGTTCGAACAGGGACTCGAGCAACGCGAAGCCAACTACGTGCCGCTCACGCCCATCGACTTTATCGCTCGCGCCGCCGAAGTCTATGGCGAGCGTCTCGCGATGGTTCACGGCGACGTGCGCCGTAACTGGCGCGAGACCTACGCGCGCACGCGGCGCCTCGCGAGCGCGCTCGAACGCGCGGGCATCCGGCGCGGCGACACCGTCGCGGTGCTGCTCCCCAACATCCCGGCGATGGTCGAGGCGCACTTCGGCGTCCCAATGCTCGGCGCGGTGCTCAACACGCTCAATACGCGGCTCGACGTAGCGACCATGCTGTTCATGCTGCGCCATGGCGAAGCGAAAGTGCTGATCGTCGATACGGAATACGCCGCGCTCGCGCAACGCGCGGCGCTGGAATTCCCCGAGCTGAAGATCATCAGCGTCGCCGATATCGCGCCCGCCGACGCCGAACACTTCCCGAACGCCACCGATTACGAAGCCTTCCTCGAACAAGGCGATCCGCATTACGCGTGGCAGCCGCCCGCGAACGAGTGGGACGCCATCGCGCTCAACTACACCTCGGGTACGACAGGAGACCCGAAGGGCGTGGTCTATCACCATCGCGGCGCGTATCTGAATGCGGTGAGCAACATCCTCGAATGGGATCTGCCCAAGCACGCGGTCTATCTCTGGACGCTGCCGCTCTTTCATTGCAACGGCTGGTGCTTTGCGTGGACCGTGGCGGCGCGCGCGGGCGTGAACGTGTGCCTGCGCAAGTTCGACGCGAAGCTCGTGTTCGATCTGATTCGTAGCGCTGGCGTCACGCACTATTGCGGCGCGCCCATCGTGCAAGGCGCGCTCGCCGATGCGCCCGCCGCGTATCGCGAAGGCATCACGCACACGGTGCGCACCATGGTTGCGGGCGCACCGCCCGCGCCCGCCGTGATCGCGAAGATGAAGGCCATCGGCATCGAACTCACACACGTCTACGGACTCACCGAGGTCTATGGCCCGGCATCCGTGTGCGCCGTACAGGAGAGCTGGAAAACGCTGCCCGACGACGAACAGGCGCGGCTCGCTGCACGCCAGGGCGTGCGTTATCACCTGCAGAGCGGCATCAGCGTGCGCAATCCGACGACCATGGAACCCGTGCCCAACGACGGCGAAACGCTCGGCGAAATCATGTTTCGCGGCAACATCTGCATGAAGGGCTATCTGAAGAACGAGCGCGCCACCGACGAGGCGTTTCGCGGCGGCTGGTTCCATACCGGCGACCTGGGCGTGATGACGCCCGACGGGTACGTGCGCATCACCGATCGCAGCAAGGACATCATCATTTCGGGCGGCGAAAACATTTCGAGCATCGAGGTCGAGGACGCGCTATACCGGCATCCGGCCGTGGCGCTTGCCGCCGTCGTGGCCATGCCCGACGCGAAATGGGGCGAAGTGCCGTGTGCATTCGTCGAACTGCGCGCGGGCGAAAACGCGACGGCAGAAGAAATCATCGCGCATTGCCGGGGACTGCTGGCGCATTACAAGGTGCCGCGTGTGGTGAAGTTCGGAGAGTTGCCGCGCACCGCGACGGGCAAGATCCAGAAATACGAGTTGCGCGCGCAGGTGGGATCGCAAGCCGCCATTGATGTGAGCAAGACGCCTGAGCCCGGGAAACCCGCAAAATGAAAGGATTTTGAATTGATAACGAAATTATTATGAAATGTTGTGCGCGCAACAGTTGTGCGAGATCGGGGTCAGACCGTTCTCGAATGTAACGCCTATTGACAACCCGACCCTTTGAAATTCTTTGGCAAGGTTCAGAAACAGCCCGTAATCCTTTTCGCATCAAGGCCCAAACGTTAAATCGGCTTTTTCGTGTGATTACGGGCTCGAAATGAAAGCTTACAAGTGCTCACGTATTCGCAGACTTCCGCCCGATAAGCTTTGATCCATGGTCGAACGCAACGCAGCGCACCAGCGCCGCAAGAAGCGAACGACGGACTTCGATGAGGAGGAAAGAACATGAACACGAAGAGCTGGAAGACCCCCGCACGCGCTCTCGCAGCCGCGCTGCTGGCAGGCGGCGCGCTGATGGGTGCCTCGAGCGCCTTCGCCCAGTCCGCGCCGTTCGCACTGCGCGCCGACTCGGCGCCGCAATACGGCGAAGCGCACATGATGCCGGTGGGCGTGCAAGTGTCGATCGGCTGGCACGACAACCGTTACTGGGACGGCCACCGTTACTGGGAACACGACGAGTGGATGCACCATCATCCGCACGATCCGGGTCCCCAGCACTGGCACGGCGACGACCATCGTCCGCCCCCGCCGCGCTATTGATCCGCATTTGATCGGCTAACCGATCAAACGTGACACCGCCGAGGCCGGTTGCTCCCGTGAGGGAGTCACCGGCCTCGGCGCATTTCGAAGCCGCACACGCTTTGGCGTATGCAAACCTCTGATTGGCCTCTCATTTCAGTTACTTACCAGAGCGACCTGAATCATTCGATCGAAACCCTTTTTAATTAATTCGATATCCGAATCGATTTTTCAAACCCCAGGCCGAAAATAGCGGGCATTTATGGTCGGACAGCGGCTTTTACAGGCGCATGCAAGCGTGACCGCTTCATACCGAAGGCAAGCGGGCGGTAATGCGGGGTAATGCGCCCGCGTTGCCCCGTTCGTGCGATGAAGGTAACGTTGTTGGGCGTTTCGTTCCCCGGAGCGCACGGTGTATTCTCATTGCCCCGACCACCATTGGTTGGGGCTTTTTTTTGGCTTTCCGATCTAGTCGATGAGCTTGTTCAGCGTGGCGAATTCAATGAGCGCCGCCAGCGACGACACGCCCAGTTTGTCCAGCACGCGCGTCTTGTAGGTGCTCACGGTCTTGTCCGACAGACCGAGTCGCGCCGCCACGCCCTTGTTGCTCATGCCGCGCGCGAGATACTGAAGCACCTCGACCTCGCGCGGCGACAAACCGTTGAGCGCCACGTCGCGCCCGCCCCCGCAACTGCCCGCCGGAAAGCAGTCGTAGCCCAGCAGCACGGCCTTCACCACGCCGCACAGTTCCTCCACCCCACGGCTCTTGCTGACATAACCGTTCGCGCCCGCGATGCGCGTGTGATTGGCCATCACCTGTTCGGGCTTGGCGGACAGCACCAGCACGCGCGTGCTGGACTGCTTCGTGCGGATACCGCGAATGACCGACAGACCGTCGAGCCTGGGCAATTCGAGATCGAGAATCACGAGATCCGGCTGCAAGGCGTGGACAAGACGCAGGCCCTCTTCACCGTCACCGCATTCGCCCACTAGTTCGTATTCGGTATGCAGGACGTTGGCGAGCATCTTGAGGACGATCGGGTGATCGTCGATAACCACGATGCGCTTCATTTTTTGTTCCATATTGTCGGAGGCGTGAATTCGGAGCGCCTGGCGGCGCGAAAACTACAGCCTGAACGACACACTCCTCTTTTTGCATAGGAGAAATCTGAAACGCTGCCAGCTATTTCGCAGGGGTTAACCCGATTCTGATGCGCCCCACATACGATCATCCCGTCCCAAGGCGGCAACCGCTGTTTCACGCGGCAACCAGACGTTCCCTTTCGCTTGCCAGTTTGACGCGCGACAATAAAGCTCCCCCCTGCTCCATCCGCAACCATCCGTTCACGAGAGTCACGCATGAATCAGGCATCGCCCGCTTCCGTCCTCACCCCGGCTTCTACCCAGCTCGACGACATCGTTGCCGCCGACGCCCTCGAACTGTCGCAATGGATTCGCCTGCGCAAGGTCTCGTGCCGCGAAGTCATGAGCGCCTTCCTCGATCACATCGCCCGTGTGAACACGCCGGCCAATGCGATCGTGTCGCTGCGCGATCGCGCGGCGCTCCTGAAGGAAGCCGATGAGCGCGATGCGCAACTCGCGCGCGGCGAGTATCTGGGCTGGCTGCACGGCATTCCGCAGGCGCCGAAGGACCTCACGGCCACGGCGGGCATTCCTTCGACACAAGGCTCGCCGATCTTCCGCGACGAAGTGCCGAAGGCCGACGCCCTGGTCGCCGCCCGCATGCGCGCGCAGGGCGCGATCTTTATCGGCAAGACCAATACGCCGGAGTTCGGGCTGGGCTCGAACACTTACAACACGGTATTCGGCGCCACGCTCAACGCCTACGACGCCACGCGCAGCGCTGGCGGCAGCAGTGGCGGCACGGCCGTAGCGCTCGCGCTGCGCATGCTGCCCGTGGCCGACGGCAGCGACATGATGGGCTCGCTGCGCAATCCGGCGGGCTGGAACAACGTATTCGGCCTGCGTCCTTCGCAAGGCCGTGTGCCGTCGGTGCCTGCCGTCGATCTCTACTACAACCAGCTCGGCTACGCGGGGCCGATGGGCCGCAGCGTCACCGACCTCGCCATGCTGCTGTCGACCCAGGCGGGCTACGACGAGCGCGCACCGCTTTCGATCGCGCAAGACCCGGCGCAATTCACGCAGCCGCTCGCACGCGACTTTGGCGGCGCGCGTATCGGCTGGCTGGGAGATTACGACGGCTATCTGCCGATGGAAGACGGCGTGCTCGCGCTGTGCGAAACGGCACTCAAGGATTTTGGCGCGATCGGTTGCCACGTCGACGCCGCGCGCCCCGACTATCCGATGGAAAAACTCTGGGATTGCTGGCGCACGCTGCGGCACTTCTCGGTGGCAGGGTCACTCGGCGCGCTTTATCGCGATCCCGCCAGGCGCGCACTGCTCAAGCCCGAGGCGCAGTGGGAAGTGGAAGGCGGTTTCGCGTTGTCGGGCGAGGACGTGTGGAACGCCTCGGCGGCGCGCAGCCAGTGGTATAACGCGCTGCTCGCGCTGTTCGAACGCTACGACTATCTGGTGCTGCCGAGCGCACAGCTTTTTGCCTTCGACATGAGCCAGCATTGGCCCAAGTCGATCGCGGGCCGCGAAATGGACACGTATCACCGCTGGATGGAAGTGGTGATCGGCGCGAGTCTCGCCGGTCTGCCGGTGGTGAGCGTGCCGGCGGGCTTCAATGCGCAAGGGCTGCCGATGGGCCTGCAGGTGATCGGCAAGCCGCAGGCCGATCTGTCTGTGCTACAGATCGCGCATGCCTACGATCAGGCGACGCAGTGGGTCAAGCGGCGCGTGCCGCCGGCGCTGGCCGCATAAAGTCAACGAGGCGCGCCAGTGCGCGCGCCCCGCCTCAAAACGCCATCGCTTCAGGCCACTTACTTAAGCCCAAAATCCACCCGCGTCGTCGCGCCCTTGTCGTCGATACCCTTGGCATCGAGCTTGGGCGCCACCACGAACACGCGGCTAGGGTCCACCTTGCCCTCGAAGTATTGCTGCACCGCCTGGGCGCGCTGCTGCGCGAGATCGCGCAGCGCGGCGTCGTCCACGGGCGCATGTTCGGCGAGCGCCTGCTTCATGTCGTCCGCGGGCAGCGACTTCGTGAGGCCGATCATGTTATGCGGCTTCTTGAAGTCGGCCGCCTTATAGACCTTGGTCAGATACTTTTCGTATTCCTTCTGATCGACCTGCACTTGAGACGTATCGACGCTCTCGCCGTTGCCCACCGTATCCTTGACCTTCTGCAGACGCACCAGATGGTCCACGTACTGCTCGCGCAGCGCGGGCGTGTCCACGGCAGGATCGACGCGGCCGATCAGATCAATCTTGATCGAGGGCTTGTCGTCGAGCGCCTTGGCAATGGTGTCGAGCTTCTTGTCGTCGGCGTCGGTGAGCTTCGCCGATCCCGCCGCGAACTCCACATAACCGAGTTCCTGGCCGCCGCCGCCGAATGCATTCGCCAGCAGCGAGAACGGCGCGGTCACAGCCTTGGCGATCAGATTGAGCACCGCCTTCCAGATCAGGCCGCCCAGGCTGAACTCCGGATTCGACAGCGAACCCGAAACCGGAATATTCACGTCGATCTCGCCCTTGCGATTCTTCAGCAGCGAGATTGCCAGACGCACCGGCAGCTTCGTTGCCGTGTCGTTATCGACGTGATCGCCGAAAGTGAGCTGATCGATAAAGATATGGTTGTTCGCCGAGAGCTGATCGTTGGCGAGCTGATAGTGCAGATCGACGTTGAGCTTGCCCTTGGTGATCGGATAGCCCGCGTACTTGGTCGAGTACGGCGTGAGGTTGGTAAGCTCGATATCGTGCGCGCTCGCCGTGAGGTCCAGCGAGGGCTTTTCGATCAGCGGATTCACCGTGCCTTTAATCGATATGGGCCCGTTCGCCGCGAGTTTCGCCGACACATCGACGGGCGCGGGCGTGGTCGATTCGGTGCCGAACGCGCCCACCGTGCCCTGGATCTGCACCAGGTCGGCGGTGTAGTTTGGCTTGATGAAGTTGTCGGTGTAGTTGACGCGCCCGGCCTGCAGCACCAGTTGGCCGAAGTGCAGCCGCACCGGTTTCGAAGGCGGCTGCGCGGCGGTGACGGTCGTCGCGGCGCCTGAAGCCGGCACCGGCGCCGAAGCCAGCTCCGGCGCGCTCGCGGCCTGCGGCGTGAGCGGCACCGGCTCGCGCCCGCTTTGCTCAGCGCCCGTGTCGCGCGTGAGCGATTGCGCCTGACCGCTCTGATGCGCCACCACGTCCTTGAGGTTGAGCTTGCCTTGCGCGTCGAGCAGCACGCGGCCATAGAAGCCCGCGAAGGTCACGCGGCTCGCGTCCACGTCGGTGCCGCGCGCGTCGTCGTAACTCACCTTCATGTTCGACAGCGCGAGCGAGCGCCAGCCCGCGAACGGGTCCGAGGTCGCCTTGTCGAGCATGCGCACGTCCACCAGCGCCGCGTCGCCGCGATAGTTCGCCTTGAGCGCCTTGCCCTGCTCAACCGCCAGTTGCCCCTTCATATTGAGCAGCGCGCTCGCAATCACCGCATTGAGCTGATTGCCGAAATACGGCTCGAAAGCCGCGGCGTCGAGCCGGTTTGCGTCGATCTTCAGTTGCGCCTTGAGCGGCGTCGGATTCACGTCGCCATTGAGCGCCAGCGTGCCCTTGCGGTTGACGGTCGCCTTCAGGTCGATGGGCAGCGCGTGGCGCATGTCGTCGCTGATCTGCTGGACCTTGAGGTCGAGCGGCGTAATCGCCAGCTTGACCGGGCGCGGCGTCGTGCTGTCGGTGAAGTTGACCGTGCCGCCGCTCACGCTGAGGTTATCGATCTTGTAGTGCCACGCCGGGCCTTCCTTGACCGACTTCTGCGCGGCGTGGATCGCCGTGCGCTGGGGCGCGGCTTCGTGACTGCCCGCCAGCTTCATGAGATCGATATCGCCGTTCTTCAGGCGTTCGACATTCAGCGCGAGGCCGTTCACGTCCACCGACGCGACCTGCGCCGTGCGCGCCGCCAGATCGACCTGGCTCACCTGCACCGTGCCCTTCGTGAACGCCACGACGGGCGTCTTCGCGCCGCGCGCTGCGATCTTGAGCGCATCGAGACCGAGCGTGCTCGCGCCCACCTGCACGGCGGCCGGCGATTTCGACCAGTCAGCCGTCACGGTCGAATCGAGCGTGAGCTTGCCGTCCAGGATCTGCGCGGCCGTGACGCTGTCGATGTAGGGTTGCAGGCCCGGCAGCGCCAGCGCGTTCACGGCGATCTTCGCGTCGGCGCGCTTCGCCGCCATGCCGAAGTTGCCTGCGATCTGTGCAGTGGCGCCTTTGCCGTCGCCGAACGCGAACGTGTAGGGCGCGAGCGCCTTCGCCGTGGTCGAGAAATTCGTGAGCGTCGCCGCAACGTTGCCCAGATCGTATTCGACGGGCCGCGACGCGGCCTCGTCATGCACATGCACCGCGCCGCCCGTGATCGCGAACTGCCGGATCGACAGATCGAGCGGCGGCGCTTTTTCCGCTGCCTCGGCTTGTGCGCCGGATGCTCCAACCGGTGCGCTCGCGGTTTTCGCTGCGCCCGGAGTTTCACCCCTTGCTTCGGCCTTCGCTGCCGGTGCGCCGACAAGTTTCTCGACGCTCAGCACACCCGCCTTGTCGCGCGCCAGCCAGACCGACGGCGTATCGAGGCGGATCGTGTCGAAGCGGTAGACGTTGCCAAACGGTTCGAGCGACTGCGCCGCGACATGCAGCCCGTGCGCGCCGAAGAGCGGCGCATTGGCGTTGTCGGTTGCATCGATATTATTCAGGTCCGCCGTGCCGGAAACGCGCAGCGTGGGCTTCTCGCCCGACATCACGAAATCGAGCTTGAGATTGGTCGAGAGCAGGCCGCTCTTCACCGTGACCGGCAGTTTCGTCGGCGAGTAGGTCAGCAGCTTCGGCACGTCCAGATCGCTCAGGCGCAGCTCGACTTCGGACTCGCGCGAAGCCGCGAACGGTTTCGTTTTGCCGTCGATAGCCAGCGTGCTCGCGCCATCGATGCGCGCGCGCAACAGCGGCTCGACGAAGATATCGGTCTTCGACGCCAGCGTGGCGATGAACGGAATGCCAAGCGTCCAGCGGTCAATCACATGCTTCTCGCCCAGCAGGCGATCGTCGAAGGTGATCTGGCCATTTTCGACGCGGATATTCGAAACCGAAAACTGCGCCGGCTTGCTGCTGGGCTTTTCCGACGGCTTCGAGAATTTGTCGATCAGATCCGAAAAGTTGAAATGCTGCGCGTCCAGCCGCACGACCGTCACGCGCGGCGAATCGAGCCGCACTTCATCGACGATGGGCGCCGCGCGAAAGATCGACGACCACGACGGCTTCACGACGAGCCGCTCGACATCGACAAAATCGCCCTGGCCACCGCGCTCGCCGATATGCACGCGATCCGCTTCGAGCCGCAGCGTATAGGGGTTGAGCGCGATGCGCGCGATCGTGACGGGACGGTCGAGCTGCTTGCTCAACTGCTGCTCGGCGACGTGGCGAATGAGCGGCGGCGCGGCGAAGAAACCGAGCAGTCCGAACAGCACGAGGAAGATGAGAATACCCGTGAAGACTCGGCGGGTACGCGGCGCGCGCGCGACGGCGCGCACCGATTGCAGGGAGGTTGTCAGCGATGCTTTGTTCAGACTTGCCATGCTTGCTGGCCAGTGACGCGGCGAGATGCGCGCCGCGGATGGTGGAACGGCTTGGGCCGCGCCTGGCCGGACAGACGGCATTCGGCAGACGGATAGGCCCGACAGCCGGAAGTATAGGCCCGATGGCACCTCGCGCGGCTGTAAAACGCCGGGTGCCGCGACGGCAATGCGGCAGGCAAAGTCGCGCCACAGAACGCGGCGCGAGAAGGAAGGAAGCGGGAAAGAAGCGGCTTGTGCGCCGCTTCGTCACGCTGATAAAGCGGCGATGAAGCGGCACTCGGGCCGCTCCATCAACACGTCAAAAAGATGTCACTGACGCTCGACGGCGGGCGGCTGCCAGCTACCGTCGGTGGCTTGCGGTTTGGGTGCGTACATGCGCAGCACGAGGCGGAAATCGCCCTTCGGCACCGGTACCCAGTTGCCGCCGCCACGCGGACGATCGGCGCTCACATGCACGTCGATCGAGCCGTCGCGGTTGCGATGCGCGCCGTTACGATCGCCGAACGCGATACGCACAGGTGCGTCGCCATCGAGCGCGCCGTCGGTCGTGTAAGCAGTGATCGACCAGAAGCCGCGCACCGGCGGCACCTGCTTCGCGGCGAAATGGATCACGTAGCGGTTCGCGCCGTTCAGCGCGTGGCCGTCGGCATCCTGCGCGACTCGGGCGCGCACTTCGTCGCGGCTGGTCGGCAGACCCGGCGACGCCCACGCCGCATAGGCGCGCAGCGCGTAGTCCGGGCCGTAGTTGCCCGCGTCGTCGCCGATCCAGGTCCAGCCGTTGCCGGCCAGCAGATTCGACGGCGGCGTGGCAACGCGCGTGCGCCCGTCGGCGAGACCCGCGTTGACCATCGCCGTGTCCTTGCTGCCCGACGGCAGTTGCGCGGCGTCGCCCGAATGCACGCCGATGTCGCCGAGGATCTTGATCGCGTGCTGATCGTCGGGCACCGGCGCGTTGTCTTCCATCGCCAGCGCGAGACGGCTGAAAAAGCCATTGGCGTCGAGCGCCGCGACCTGCGCGGCGGGCGTGCCGCTTGCGACCGGATCGCCGCTCAGGCCCGCGCCCGTTTGTGCACCCGTTGCGCCGTTTTGCGCATCCGCCTGCGCGCCGTGCTTGCCGTGCGCATCCCACGCGGAAAGCGGCGTCACACGCAGACCGCGTTGCAGACGACGCACCGCGTTCAGATCGGCGCCGCCGCGCGTCTGAATGCGCGCGATGAACCACGCATAGCGCGTGCTCACGTCGATGCGCGTCACGCGCGCGGGCAGCGT
Organism: Paraburkholderia sp.; assembly: GCF_035948235.1. Taxonomy (GTDB): domain Bacteria; phylum Pseudomonadota; class Gammaproteobacteria; order Burkholderiales; family Burkholderiaceae; genus Paraburkholderia. Next base: position 35,733 of record NZ_DASZJJ010000136.1, read on the forward strand.
GCCCTTCCAGCCCGCCGGCACGAACGCAATCGTTTGCGCCTTCAGACCGCTCACGCGCTCATTGGGCTGCACCGCCGTCGACCACAGCACATTGGTCCACATGTCGAGCGCGCGCGCATCCATGTAGCGGCCATGCGTATCGGGCAGCGAAACCAGCACAGGTTCGCGGCCCAGATCGAGCCAGCCGGACGATACGAGCGTGTCGAGATTGGGTTCAGGCGGACTCGAAGCGCCGACGGGCGGCAGCGACTGCGCATGACGCAGCGTATTCGGCGCGGCCTGGCCGGGCGCGCTGCCGGTGGCGGCCGCGCGCGACACGTCCATCAGCACGAGCGGATAGCCGAACACATAGGAGTCGGAGACCTCGTCCTTGACCCAGCCGTTGCTTTTGGGCGCGACGCTTTCAGGCGTGGACGCGCATCCGGCGATGAGGGCTACGCCCGCCAATGCGGTGCAGGCGCGAAAGAAGGCAATACTGCGACGTTTTGTTGTCATTTGTTGGTTGTGTACGAAGCGGGCGGTCCATGAATTGACGTCGACCGGCCTCCCGCGCGGCGCGCCGGCCCCCCCAAGGGCCGTTGGTCCAGTGCGCGCGGCGGGGGCCAATGCCGCCGGATGGTATCGTATCGCCCGCGCCAGCCCAAGAAAAGTGGCGTAGG
>NZ_DASZJJ010000137.1:0-51854 GCF_035948235.1 Paraburkholderia sp.
CGCTTCCTTGCCCGATTCCGGCTATATCGCCCAGCCGATCGGGGTGAGCTACAGCGTGCTGGTGGCGTCGCCGACGTGGCTCGCGCGCCATGGCGTGCCGCGCACGCCCGCCGATCTCGCGCAGCACGCGTGCCTGGGGCTCGACACGCCCGCCGCGCCCGCGCACGAGTGGCGCCTGCAAGGGCCGGACGGCGAGTCGGTGCACGCGCTCGGCGAACCGGCGCTGCAGGTCAACGAGCCTGAGGCGCTGGCCGTCGCCTTGCGCGCGGGCAGCGGCATCGGGTCGCTCGCCATATACTCGGTAATCGACGATCTGCGCGCGGGCACGCTGGTGCGGGTGCTGCCCGCCTACCGGCTGCAAACCCTCAACGTTTATGCGGTGTATGTGTCGCGCGTGTTTGTCGATGCGCGCATCCGTACCTTTGTCGACCATCTGCGCACGACGCTCGCGCCCGCGCTGCGCGCCGAGGAACAGGAGATCGAGCGGCTCGTGCGCGCCACTTCCAGTGTGGCCGTGCTGCCGCCAAGGAGCCAACCGCGCCGATGAACCCACAACCCGACAGGCGCAGGCGCGAAGCGCCGGCCAATGGTGGGGCTGCCGCACGGGCCGCCGCGCTGATCCACACCAAGCTCGCGCCCGCGCATGCGCGCGAGCAGGTCGCGCGCACCGTGCCGCTCGAACGCCTGCGCGCGGGCCGCGAGCGCAAGCTCACCGTGGTGTGCGCGCCGGCGGGCTACGGCAAATCCACCCTGCTGGCCGAGTGGCGCGCGGCGCTGCTCGCCGAAGGTGCGCAGGCCGGCTGGGTGAGCTTCGACGACGATGACGACGAGCCGTCCACCTTCGCGGCGTATCTGATCGCGGCGGTGGTGGAGGCGAGCGGCGGTATCGGCACGCGCGCCGCGCAGCAGTTGCGCGAGCGTGCCGTGCTGCCGATCCACGTTGCCTTCGCGGAGTTGCTCAACGAACTGGCGGCCAGCAGCACGCCGCTGTTTCTCTTTCTCGACGATGTGGACCGGCTCGCCTCTCCCGCGATCCACGAAGCGCTGTTCAGCCTGCTGCGCTATGCGCCCGATCATCTGCATCTGGTGCTGGGCTGCCGCTCGACGCCCGCGTTGCCGCTCAGCTACTTTGCCTCGCGCGACCAACTGGTCTGGCTCGACGCCGATACGCTGCGCTTCACGCGTGCCGAGGCCGCCGAATTCGTGCGGCGCGTGGCGGGCAAGGAACTCGCGGCCGCGGATCTCGAAGCGCTGGTCGGCGCGACCGAAGGCTGGGTGTCGGGTCTGCAACTGGCGGCGCTGGCCCTGCGCGACGACGTGGATGCGGGCCAGGTCGTGCGCCGCGTCGCGCAGGCGCGCGGCGGCATTGCGGCCTATCTGAACGAAAACGTGATGCACGTCCTGCCGCAGCCGTTGCGCGAATTCCTGCTCGCAACCGCTGTGCTAGAACGCATGACGCCCGCGTTGTGCAACGCGCTCACGGGCCGCGACGACGCCCACGCCATGCTTGAATGGCTCAGCGCGCGCAATCTGTTCGTCAAGGTGCTCGACGGCGAGGCGCAGGCGGGCGCGCAGTGGTTCCGCTATCACGCGCTGTTTTCGCGTTATCTGCGTGACGAATTGCAGGTGCGCAAACCCGAAACCGTGGCCGGTCTGCATCGCGCGGCGGCGCGCTGGCTGGGGCAGGCCGGCCTGTGGTCGGAAGCCGTGCGCCACGCGCTGGCGGCCGGCGAAGTGATGCAGGCGGCGGACTGGGTCGAGTCCTGCGCGATGGAGCTGATCGCCGCCAGTGACGTGCGCACCGTGCTCAACTGGATCGCCCGTCTGCCGGACGCCGCGCTCGAAGGGCGCGTGCGCCTGCGCCTCGCGCACGCGTGGGCGCTGGCGTTGTCGCTGCAGATCGTCGCCGCCCGCCGCGCGCTCGAGCGCATCGAAGCCGATCTCGGCCATGGCACGCTTGCCATCGACGATGTGGCTGCGCTGGAAGTGCTGGCGGTGCGTTCCCTGGTGGCGGGCCTGGCCGACGAGAGTGCTGAATCGCTGCAACTGGGCCGCCGCGTGCTCGATGCGCAGCCGCGCCCCGGATCGTGGGTCGAGCATATCGGCCAGACCACGCTGATTTTCGGGCTGAGTTACGCGGGCGGTCTGGAGGAAGTGCTGCGGCTGCGCGCACACGACGAAGCGGCGGATGGCGAGCCGCTTTATTCGAACGTCTACCGGCGCAGCATGAGCGGTCTGGGCGAGTTCGTCGCGGGGCGGCTGGGCGACGCGGCGCGCACGTTCGAGGGCGCGCTGCACATGGCCGAGGAACGCGCGGGACGCCTGTGCGCGGCGGCGGCGCTGCCGGCCGGCTATCTTGGCGCGATCTGGTACGAGTGGGGCGATCTTGCGCGCGTGCGCGAGTTGCAGCGTGAACGACTGTCGATCGCACTGCAGGCCTGCTCGCTTGGGCCGATGCTGCGCTTCGCGCTCACTGCCGCGATGGATCTGGCGCATGCACGCGATTTCGGCGGCGCGCAGGCGTTGTTGCGCGATGTCGAGCGCGTTGCGGCGGGGCGGCAGTGGCTGCGTCTGCAAGCGGCGTGCATGGGCGCGCAGGTGCGTATCAGTCTGATGGAAGGCCATGACGCGCAGGCGCATCGCCATGGCGAAACGCTGCGCGCGCTGGTGGATTTCGACGCAGACATGCCGCCCAACGGTGGCAGCGGCATCGAAACATGGTCATTCGCGATGACGGCACGAGCGCGCCTGCTTCTTGGCGAGGGGCGTGCCGGGGAGGCGGCCGCCATGTTTGGCGGCGTGCATCGCCAACTGTCCGCGCGCGGCATGCCCTGGCTGGCGGCGCAGGCGGCGGTGCCCGGCGCGCTGGCCTTGCAGGCCGCAGGCGATGAGGACGCGGCGCTCGCGCTCTTTGCGCACGCGCTGGCTTATGGCCAGCGCAATGGTCTATCGCGAACCTTCGCCGACGAAGGCGAGCGCGTGGCCACGCTGCTGGCGGCAATCGGCCAGCGCCCGGCGAACTTTCCTGACGTGGGCGGCTGGTATCTCGACGAACTCAAGGCGGTTTGTTCGACCGCTGCATCCGCAGGCGGAGTCGATGACATGAAGAGGATTCCTGAGCGTAATCCGGAAAGCCTCGCGGCGAACAATCTCAGCGCGCGCGAAGTGGAAATTCTGGACTATGTGGCGCGCGGTCTGTCAAACAAGGAAATCGCCCGCGCGCTGCGCGTCGCCCCAGAAACCATTAAATGGCATCTCAAGAAAATCTTCGAAAAGCTCAACGTGCATTCGCGCATTCAGGCGGTGCGCAGCGGCCTGGCGTTTGACATGCCGACAGTGCGCGTTCGTACAGGAAACGGTCCTTGACGCCTGCGCTAAAGCATTGTGTGGGTAAGCGCTGAATGTGAAATACCGGCTTCCGGTCGTCGTTCAGTGGCGACCTGGTGCGCGATCATGACGGCGCGACGATATTTTTGCCGTCGGCGGATGTGGCTTCATCGACAATCCATTGCGTGAATGCCTGTAGCGGCCGCGCGCTCAACTCGATCGGCTCAGGAAGGACGAGGCAGAAGTTTTTGGTAATCGCTTTGCCGTCAGGCCAGGGCGCGACCAGACGGCCTTGTTCAAGCTCCGTGCCGATATAAAGACGCGGTACCAGCGCGACACCCAGGCCGGCCAGCGCGGCCTCGATCAGCATGGAATGAAGGTCATAACGCGCACCAACCGCCGAATTGCCCAGCTCGATGCCGGTCTCCTCTGCGTAAAGCTGCCACGCGTCCGGGTTCTGCCGCCGGTGCAGACGCGGCAGTTCATCGAGCGATACGTTCGCACCCGCGCCGGCGAGCAGCGCCGGACTGCATACGGGCACGAGCACCTCCTCCAGCAGTCGATGTGAATGCATACCGGCCCATGCCGGGTGCTCAAAATGGATTGCTGCGTCGAAACCGCTACCAGGAAGAACGAACGGCTCCATGCGCTCCGCAATATGCACGGTGATAGCCGGATGAAGAACCTGAAAACGTTTGAGCCGGGGAATCAGCCAGCGCGTGGCGAAGGTCGGAATGGCGGCGATATCGATGCTCGCGCCTTCGGTTGGCTGCCCCATCAGATACAGGCTGTCGCGCTCCAGTCGATCCAGCGTCTCGCGAACCTGCACCGCGTATCGCGCGCCATTGGGCGCAAGCCGCACCCGGTTGCCCACGCGCTCGAACAGCACAACGCCCAGAAATGCCTCCAGACGAGCGATCTGACGACTGATGGCGCCTTCGGTCAGCGCCAATTCCTCGGCCGCGCGGGCGAAGCTGCCGTGGCGGGCCGCGGCTTCGAAGGCCAGCAGCGCGGAATTGCTCGGAATTTTACGTCGCATTGAGGTTTCGCCGGTGGGAAAGGCAGCGACGCCAGCTTGAGCAAACATCACTGAAGCCTGACTTTATATCGCTATAAACGTGAAAAACATCAGATTAGCATTACGTTAGTGCAATCAACATAGTTAATCCGATGATCTACACCGTGGAATGCAGCTTCGACGATCCCGCTAGCGAAGCGCAATGGAATGAGTTCTACAGCGCTGAGAAGCTGCCTGCGTTGATTTCGGTTGCGGGCTTTCGCACCTCGCAGCGCTTCAAATCGTTAAGCGATGGTTGCCCGGTTTATCTGGCCATTCACACCGTTGATGGACTCGATGTCCTCACGGGAGAGGAGTATCGCCAGAAGGGCGGCGGCAATTTTGCCAGGTGGCAGCAACACATCACCAACTGGCGCCGCAATCTCTATGACGGCATTGAGCCTGCACCGGCGGTACAGGCCGACGAAGTTCTCGTGATGTGTGCAAGCGGCCCAGAAGCGCTGACCGGGATCGGCCTCGCGCCGCTGTCCATGAGCGCTGTCGCGCTGGATAAGTCTCCGCTGCGCCGCTGGCTTGCAAGCATGCCTCGGCGAAACGCTCATCTTGTCGAGCGCATTTCCACAAGCGTTCAGATTTACACACCGATGACCGGGCAGCTGACGAGTGAGCGTCTTGTGCGCGCGGCGTCGGATACGCACGTCCACAACTAGAACGTCTTCAGGAGACGCGCTGTGTCCACCAATACGTTCCCGGTTCAACGAGTCGGCGATTTCACGATCACCGCCATCAGCGACGGCTATCTCACCGCAAGCCTCGACTTCCTCTCGAATATCGATTCGTGCGATGCCGCCAGAATGCAAAGCGATGCCGGGCAGCAGGAGCCTGCCGCCGTGCATATCAACTGCTACCTGATACGCGGCGCGGGGCGGACCGTGCTTGTCGACGCCGGAGCGGGTGGCATCAGGCAATGGGGCGGCCGCCTGAGGGCGCATCTGGCGCTTGCCGGTGTCGAACCCGCCGATATCGACACGATTCTGCTCACCCATGCGCATCCCGATCATGTTGGAGGGCTAGTGGACCCGGACGGTCAGATCGTCTTTCCGGATGCCGAGTTGCTTGTCCATCAGCGCGAGGTCAAATTCTGGCAGGACGATGCCAATCTGGCGCGTGCGAGCGAGCGCGCCCGTGGCAACTTTCTGATAGCGCGCCGGGTGTTCGACGGCTATGGCGACAGGCTTCGTACTTTCGACGAGGGGGAAGTGCTTGCCGGTATCCATGCGCTGCCGCTTCCGGGGCACACGGATGGACATACCGGATATCTCTTCGAATCCGCCGGGCGCAGCCTGCTTGTCTGGGGCGATATCGTTCATTTCCCTCACATCCAGATCAAACGGCCAGACGTCTCGATTGCATTCGATCAGGACGCCACGCTGGCAGCCGACACACGCTCACGGCTGCTGGATCAGGTCAGCGCAGAGGGGCTTGTAATTGCCGGCATGCATCTTGGTGAAGCCGGCTTTGCGCGGATCAGGCGCACGAACGGAGAATATGGCCTGTTCTATGAGGCCGATCGCATGTCGGCCTGAGTAGAAGCGTCTCAATCATTGCCGTGCGCACGCGCAAAACCCGGCTGGCCCACCTGACTGGGTAGCTGGGGTACACGCCGGAATCGCGACGTGTCGTAACCCATCCCATCAAGACGCGCCAGCAGGGCGCGATAGTCGGCGTCGCTGATCTGCGGCTGCCGCGCAAATATCCAGCCGAGTTTCTTGCCCGGATAGCCGAGGATCGTGTAGCGATAGTCGGGATCGACATAGAGCGTGAACTGCGTGACATAGATCGGCCAGAAGAGGCGCACGCTCCACTCGCCGCCGCCGCTGCCGGCCTTGACCGTATCGACGAACTGGTAGCGCTTTTCTGGCCCGTCGAAACCGCCTTTACGGCCGACGAAAGCGTCGTCTATGCGTCCGTCCTCGCGCAGCGTCCATTCGGCGCGGCTTGCGACGAAGCCGCGCTCGGCGAAGTACGGAATATTGGCGATCACGTACCAGCGGCCCATATAGCGCGGCAGATCCACCGGCACGGTCTGCAGCGGTAGCGCGGCGCGCGGATTCGGGTTGGGCGGCCCGTCCGTGCAGCCGGTCAGGCCCACGAATGCGGCTGCGGCACAGTACGCGGTGAAGCGGGCATAGGGGCGCGCGTGACCGGCCGACCGATCCGCTGCGCGCCTGAGCACGGGAAGCGCCGACGCCAGCACAGTGGCGGCTGCGCCAAGGATGAAGATCGTGAGCATCGTGGCAAGGCTCCATTTCTCGATTCCATCGGCATATACGGATCAGGTGGCCGCACGGATGCATCGGCGCAGAAATGTGGGCGATGCGGATGACTACGTCAGCGATCGTGAATCGCATCCGGGAGGAATCGCCCGACACGCCTTAAACTGCGCTATGCGCGCGATTGCATTGCGTCGTGGCGCTCCGCATGAATCATGGACCGCCGGGACATTCGCACTGACCCGGCGCGCGTAAGGAGGAGTTTGCATGAGCGAAGAACGCTGGACCCTGGCCGCGCGCGGCTTGCGCAGCGCGGCCGACTTCTGGTCGGTGCGTTTCGTTGATGAGCGCACCGACGACCATACCGTACGCAACGACGTCGCGTTGCCGTCGCGTCAGGCGCGCGAGCGCGGCGCGATGGTCACGGCCTGGGCCGGTGCGGGCGCGGGCTACGCGGCCACCGCCGATCTTTCCGCAGGCGGGCTGCAGCGCGCGCTGGAGATCGCCACGGCGCGCGCCCAGGCGGGCGCGGCGCATGCGCTGATCGACCATCGCACGATCGCGCGACCCACGCAAAGCGGCAGTTATGTTTCGCCCAATGCGCACGCGGCGCTGCCGTCGCGGCGCGAATGGATCGAGCGCCTCACGCACGAATGCGCGGCGGCCAATGTCGATGCGCGCATCGTCGAGCGTGTCGCGGGCATGCAGGTCACGCAAAGCGACCAGCTTTATCTAACCAGCGACGGCGTGCGCATCGACCAGCAGTTCCGCTTTCTGATGCCGAGCCTGTCCGCCGTCGCGCACGCTGACGGCGACACCCAGGAACGCACGCTCAACGGCCACTACGGCACGCTCGCGCAGGGCGGCATGGAAATCCTGGCGCGCTATGGTTTCGACGGCGCGGGTGCCCGCGTCGCCGAAGAAGCGCTGCAACTGCTGGTCGCGCCCAATTGCCCGAGCGGCCGGCGCGACCTGCTGCTGATGCCCGACCAGATGATGCTGCAGATCCACGAGTCGATCGGCCATCCGCTTGAACTCGACCGCATTCTGGGCGACGAGCGCAATTTCGCGGGCTGGAGCTTCGTGAAGCCCGAGATGTTCGGCCACTACCAGTACGGCTCGCCATTGCTCAACGTCACCTTCGACCCCGAACTGCGCGAGGAAGCGGCGGCCTACGCCTTCGACGACGACGGCAGCGCGGCCAGCAAGCAATATCTGATTCGCGCGGGCGTGCTGGAGCGCCCGCTCGGCGGCGCGCTCTCGCAGCAGCGCGCGGGTCTGCCGGGCGTGGCGAATTCGCGCGCGGCCAACTGGAACCGCCCGCCCATCGACCGCATGGCCAACCTCAACATCGAGCCCGGCGACCAGTCGCTCGACGCGATGATCGCGGGCATCGAGCACGGCATCCTGATGAAGACGAATACCTCCTGGTCGATCGACGACCATCGCAACAAATTCCAGTTCGGCTGCGAGTACGGCCAGCTCATCGAAAACGGCAAGCTCACGCAGGTGGTCAAGCGGCCCGGTTATCGCGGCATTTCCGCCAGTTTCTGGCGCGGACTTACGGCGGTCGGCGACGCCTCCACGCGCGGTGTGTTCGGCACGCCGATGTGCGGCAAGGGCGAACCCGCCCAGGTGATCCGCGTGGGCCACGCGTCGCCCGCGTGCGTGTTTTCCGACGTCGAAGTGTTCGGAGGGGCATGATGACCGGAATTCTTTCTACGCGCGGCGTCGACGCGATCGACTGGCACGCGCACTTCACGATGCTCGCCGAGTCGATCGAGCGCATGTGCCGTCCCGGCGAAACGGTGCTGAGCGCCTTCGCGGGCGAGCAGTCCGATTTCATCCGCTTCAATGCGGGCAAGGTGCGCCAGAGCGGCCAGGTGGAGCAGGGGCGTCTGACCTTGCGGCTGATCCACGGCGCACGCCAGGCGTACTCCACCTTCGATCTGGGCGGCGACGCGCACGCCGATGTGAGCGACGTGTCCGACGCGCTCGCGGCGCTGCGTGAAAGCCTGCTCGATGCCCCCGACGATCCCCACGTGTTGTTCGAAACGAGTTCGTGGACGCGCAGCACGCGCCGCGACGGCCGCTTGCCCGATCCGCAGGCGCTGGTCGAACTCGTCGCGCGCGCCGCGCAGGGTCTGGATTTCGTGGGCTTTTATGCGGGCGGCACGCTTGCGCGCGGCTTTGCATCGACCACGGGCAGCCGCGGCTGGTACGAGGTGGAGAATTTCAACTTCAGCTGGTCGCTTTATCAGCCCAACGGACGGGCGATCAAGACCGCTTACGCGGGCGACGCCTGGGACGACGCCGTATTCGTCGACAAGGTGCGCGAGGCGGCTGAACGCCTGCCGGTTCTGTTGCGCGCGCCGCGCGTGCTGACGCCGGGCGGCTATCGCGCCTGGCTTGCACCAGCGGCGCTGGCGGAACTGATGGAAGCGGCGGCATGGAACGGCTTTTCGGCGCGCGCGCAGGCGTCGTCCACCAGTCCGCTCTACAAGCTCAATACCGGCGCAGCGGCGTTCGACAAGCGTATTTCGCTGGCGGAATCGCTCGAACTCGGCATCGCGCCCGCATTCAACGACGACGGCTACTTACGCGCCAGCGTGCCGCTGATCGAGGCGGGGCGCAGTGTGGGGCGGCTGACGAGCGCGCGTTCGGCGCGCGAATACGGGCTGGAGCCCAACGGCGCGCTGCCGCAGGAGATGCCCACCAGCCTCACGATGACGGCCGGCGATCTCGCACAGGCCGATGTGCTGGCCCGCCTGGGGACCGGGCTTTATATCGGCAACTTGTGGTACGTGAATTTTTCGGACCGCATGAATTGCCGGCTGACCGGCATGACGCGCTTCGCCACCTTCTGGGTGGAGGACGGCGAGATCGTCGCGCCCGTGGACGCCATGCGCTTTGACGACAATCTCTATGGTCTGCTTGGCGAGCGGCTGGAGGCGCTTGGCGCGCAGCCCGAACTGCTGCTCTCCGATTCCACCTGGGGACAGCGTGCGGCCGGTGGAGTGCAATTGCCGGGCGCGCTCGTGAAGTCGTTTGAGCTGGTGTTGTAGGATGCGCTCCCAATCGCTCAAACATTTGCCATCGTCGAAAAAGTCTCCATGAGAACAATCGCAGTTGCTGCAGCCTTTGCAGCGGTTTCGCTAGCCGCGCCGGTCGCCTGTTTCGCGCAGACAGCCGCCAAGGCCACGAAGCCGGCCACACACGTCATTTCGTCGATCGATCTGGCAAAGCCATTCGGAACCCGGTTGCCGTGGCGGTTCATCGCCTCGCAGGCGCCTGGCGAGCCGGACCGCAACGGCACGGGCGATCCTGACCCGGGCGTGATTTATCCGTGTATTACGGCTAACAATGGCAAAACCTGTCTGCCCGATACGGACAGCGTCCTGCGTCTGCCGAAGGATGCGGATGGCTTTGCGACGCCCCATTATCTTTTCGACGCAAGGATCGTGCAGGTGTCGAAACAGGCGCTGCTTCTGCTGCAACTCGGAAGTATCCGGGCAGACAACGGCGATCAGATCAACGGCACCCAGGTCTATGCATACGATCAGGGCAAAGACAGCTTCGCGCCGGTCTACGCGCATCGCACTGGACGTAACAACAATCAGGAAGTGCGCTTTATCGACACTGGCCCGCTGCAGGGAGACATCATCTCCGTCGACCCGACGCCGGACGCGCCGTTCGGCTATTGGGTGTCCGTCAACAGACTGGAGGCTCCGGGAGCGACAGACAGCTATAAGGAAGTGTTGCGCTATCGCAGCGCAACGGCCTATGGCGACGGCAATCCGCTGGCTGTGATCGACGCGGAAATGCCGGGCATCCAGCGACGCATGGGCGTGTGGAAGCCCGGTATGCCGCTCCCGGCGCCACACGACTGCCGTGCGCCGCACCTCGTCAAGTCGGTTCTGTGGTGCGGCTGAAAAAGGCGCCTGGTGATTTGCGGGCCGCTACGCCAGCCGCTCGACCTGTCGTTTGCACGACGGTCGACCGGCCAGCGTCCCCCTTTCCTTTTTCTCTCAGGTCTGGATCGTGTTCATCACGTTCGCAGGGGTGATGAGATCGAACACCACCGTAGCGGGAATCGCCGCCGCACCCTGATGCGCATTCAGGTACGTTGCGGTGTCTCGCGCCTGCCGCGCTGCGATTGCTTCACCCACCTTCAGCACGTCCTGGTAGTGACGGAATACGGCGTCGCGCAACTGCGGATCGACAAAACCGTACGTGTCCTGCAGGACGTCGATGGAAGGTTCCAGCACGCCACGCCCCAGCACGGTCTCGGGATACGGACCCTGACCGGTGACCGATGCATTGATCTGCACGTCCATGAACGTCATATTGCCGATGGCCGGATAAGTGGCCGTTTGCGAGGGCAGGCAGGCGAGCACGTCCGCCGGCGACCACTGCGAGGACGGCTTGTGGACGGGCAAGGGGTACATCAGCGTCGATGCATTCGGGACGAACGCCGCGTGGTTGTAGGCACCGTCGTTGACAACCGTGTGCTGCACCGAGAACTGCCAGATGAATAGCGCGAGTACCTCCTGCAACACCGCCGCCGTTTTGACCTCCGCAGGGAAACGATGCGCGACGCGCTTGCCATCGACATGGTTGAACGCCGGAATCAGCTTGCCGAAAAAGCGCTGCAACTGGATATCCGCCGCAATGGCCTGATCGCCGCCCGGATACTGGATCGAAATGAACTGCTGGACGAAGCGCGCGATGGCCTCGTACCAGTGGCCGGCGTCGTGGACGTAAGCATAGGAAAACGGCGTGTTTTCGACGCCGCGTCGCTTGACGTCGGCCGGCAGCGCCAGATCGAGAAAGCGGAAGCGGTCATCGTCGTAGTACATCTTGTCCTGCAACTGATAGTTGCCGATCCGCCCGCACGAGAAGATCAGATCGTAGATGTAGCCGATGTTGTAGACGCCCGGCGCGCCATTGGGCGTGCGGGTGGCCGGGAATGCCCCGGCGTACGGGTTGTAGTCGCGGTTGTAGATGCTCTGCTGGAATTCCACCGTCTTGACGACGTGTGGGCGCAGCAGCCTGAAAACCGGATGCTGCTGGAAGGGCTCGGCGGAGTGGGGCGCCGTGTCCGGATTGAAGACTTCTTCCGAGAACAGCGCGATCGACACCATGGCGCAAATCTGGTGCGTGAGCAACTGATGAAAGCCCACGTCGTGCAGCGACTGGCCCGCGCAGTTGGTCTGCATCTTGGCCAGCAGCCAGGCGTTGTCGGCGTTGTTCATGTCGGGCGTGAACAATTCGCCTTGCGCTTCGAGCTGGATGCCAACGGGCATCAGCTCCTTGCGGTCGTTCACGGTAAAGAAAACGATGGGTTTCGCCAGGTAGAACCCGACTGGAATCACCGTGCAGGCTTCCAGATAGCGGCGGTAGTTGGCCACGTATTGCACTGCGCCGTGACGTTGCAACTTGCCCGCGTCTGCGATGCCTGCGTCCGAAATCAGGCGGTCGAGGTCGGAGGCCGAGACTTTTTCGAGCAGGTTGGGCATGAAGCCAGCCAGTTGCTGGCGCGCAAATTCATCGTCGTCCTTGAGCCAGAATTTCGGTGCGGGGATGGTCTGGAAATTGTTGCCGTAATAGATGTCTTCCAGCATCTGGGCGGCGTTTTCCTGGTTGACGGCCTTCGGCGGCTGCTTCGCGCGCCAGGCGACATTGTCGTTCCAGCTCGCGTTGAGCATCGCCAGCACCTGCTTGTCGCCGGCCGTTGCCTTCATCGACTGGGGTACCACGTCGTAGTTCGCCACGAACGCCGGCACCTGACCGTCGAACACGTATTGCTGGTCGCCGTAAATGCCCGGCTTGCCTTCGGCGGGCGGCGATGCGGCATTGCGATCCACGGCGTTGTACTCGTACGCATAGGCCATGACGTTGGCGCTGGCGGGATCGCCCTCGACATCCGGCACTTCGAACGAGCCCCACGTCTGCTGCATCTGCACGATTTTTTCGGTCGCACCGGCGTGCTGGAGAATATTCAGTACTGCGTTATAAGCCGAATCCAGCGCACCGACGATCCAGCCATGATGAACCGAACAGCATTCGCCGGCGAAGTTCAGGTGGCCGTCGAATTCCGGCATCAGGAGCGAGGGATAGAGTTCGTTGAACTGGCCGGGTTTGAACAGCGCAAAAGCGCCGCCACCTGCATGCTCATCCCAGAACCACGTTTTGGTCGTCACGCCGTCGTGATAACCCGCGAAGCACGCATAGACATCGACATCGGGATAGAGATACTGGATGCCCTTGAGGCATTCTTCGACACGCTCGCGGTCGTCGAGTGCGCCGAGCTTTCTGGCATCCAGCGCCCAGCAGTACACCTGAAGCACGCCCTGGTCCGCCGCATAGCCATACGAGGGGTAAATGATCTGCCGGTTGGCGCGGTCCGTTGCTGCCGCGCCGTAGCCCTGGGTGCGCTGCTGGCGCTCGCCGAACTCGGTCCAGAATTGGCGTTTGAAGGTCAGGAAGGCCTTGAACGACGCCATGTAATTGCACTCGCGGATCGCTTGCGCCTTGTCGAAGGAGATACCTTCGAGCAGGTTCAATTGCGGTTGCCCGTTCAGATAGGCGCCGTTAGGCAGCGTCGTCACGACGTAGGGATAGGCGCGCTCGGATTGCGTGCCGTCGTCGGCGTTGCGCACGGTGACGCGCATGCCGCCCTGGCCGTCGTTCAGGCCGGGATCATGGCGCAAGGCGGTCACTTCGTGCCGCAGGTGCACGCGCACCTTGTCGGGGCTGCGCACGTTATCGTTGTGTACGGCAGCGTCGGCATAGCGTGCCGAGACTTGCGGCGGCTGCGCGTCCTGCGTGAGATTGGGCGGGTTATAGCTGTACGGGCCGCCGGGTTGCGCGGGCAACATGCCCACCTGGATCTGCGCGTCGATGCCTTCCTCCATCGTCACGGCGTCCTGCAGATCGAGCACGGCCCGGCATGCGTCGGGGAAGCGCTGCATGCCCTGATCGACGGTCAGCATGTAGATGGCGGGATCGTCCGGGCGGTAGGGGTCCTTGCTGCCGCCCCAGTCGTAGACCGCGATCACCATTTCCACGAAGGAGACGGAATACATGCCGCTGCCCACATTCGTGGTCTCAAGATAATTCGCCACCGACCACGGCAACAGATCCGACTTTGCGCCCATGGCCGGATCATAGTATTCGCCCAGATCGCCCAGATCGCCCAGCCGGAATTGCGTGGTGAGGTAATCCCACATCGAATACTGATCGAACTGCATCAGCAGATCGAAGCCCTCGGCAAAGGAACGGTTGATCGCCTTGAGGAAGGGATCGTTCACCTGGTCGAGAACGGTGTTGATGGGCAGGTAGGGCTTGCCGCTGCCGTCGTGTCGGGGCGTGACCCAGACCGCGGGAATATCGCCGCCCTGTTCGACGCCGAAATTGAAGCTATCGAGCGCCGAGTTGGCCTGCGTGGTGAATGTAGCCATGTTGTTGTAGCGCAGCCGCTGCTCGGGCGAGCTGTAATAGAACTTGCGCCAGAACACCTGCTGATCGTGCAGGCCGTTGCGGGCCAGCACGGCGTTGACCGCCAGCGCCAACTGCTGGACCGGCAACATGTCTTCCGAGAATTGCGGCAGGCGCATGCCGCCCACTTCGCCATACAGGCCGGCATTCTGCACATCGTGCGGATTGTAGTCGCGCGAGTACCACGTATGAATACGGCCGCCGACGCGATCGCTGGCTTCGAACAATTCGAACTCGATGCCAAGCGACTGCAGGATCAAGCCTGCGAACATGCCCGCGAATCCGCCGCCTACGATCCCGACCTGCGGCGTCTGCGTCTTCGCCGTCAGCAGATGGGCCGACGGCCCGCGCGCCGCGCGCAAGGCCGCTGCCTTGTTGCGTTGCGCTTCGACTACCGCGCGATAGTGCGCGCCATGATTGGCCAATATCCAGCGCGAAAACGCGGCGCCCAGCGAGCCGCGATGTTGCACCTGCCGGGGCGGTGTGACGGTCGCGGCGTTGAATTGCAGAAAACTCATGATGTCTGCTCCTTCTCCAGGATACGGGGATTGTTTATTGGCTTATCTGGAATTCACGGCTGAAGCGCTTCGACGCAGATGCCTATCCGTCCGATGTCGATGCTCGTACCGGGCGGGAGTGGGGGGTGAGGGCGGACGAGAAGATCGAATTGCACATTGGGGTGCGCGATTGCGCGCCCGATGACTGCGCGTAACACGGCCTCGTGCGCGGTGATGTCGAGAACGCACACCATGCCGCTATGGGGCGCGGCAGCAGTGGCCCGTCTCAGACCGAAGAGCGCCGCACTGCCCAGAAATAAGGCGCCGTTGGGGCTCGTGCGTGCAGGGTCCGGGTCGCGCAGATAGACCTGCAGGACGGTCGCATCGTGTGTTCCACGCACCTGCTCCAGCAGCAGATAAAAACGAACGGCGGTTGCAGCGTCGGCGGACGCCAGTACGGCGGCGGCGTCGATCTCGATACGCAGCAGTGCTTCGACGCCCGCCGATTGCACGACGATGGCCTGCTCGCTCGAGGCAAGCGAGCGCAGCGGTCGAGACGATCCCGCCGTACCGTCGGGGCCGCTCATGACAAGACTCCTTCGCGCACCGGCCGTTCAGCGCCGGGCCGGACATGGCGCAGGCTGCGATGCCTGCGCGCGTGGGCGATTTCACGCTGCAGCAACTGGCTGGCCGCGCGAAGTCCCCTGATTTGCCATGCGGGCCGCCGGGGGGCATCAAGGCGCTCGCAATACGCCAGCACCGCGATGACCGGCATGACCAGCAGATGCCAGACCGGCAGCATCGCGGTCAAGAGCATCCACGCCCAGCAGGTGCCGATGCACCACAACCCGTGCGCGAGCCCGAGTCGAAGCGCATCAACGTCCGCGCGCAGACCGAAAGCGGCCAGTGGCGGGTGCGTGTGGCATCGGTTGAGAAAGCCTTGCCTGAGCGGCGAGCACTGCCAGATTGCCGCCACCAGCAAGGCAAGCGCGGCCGGACCGTAACTGCGCGTGGTCAGGCTGCCCAACGACTTCGCCAGCGCGCTGATGACAAGGCCCGGAATCAGCCAGATGGCCGCAAAGCCCGCCAGGAAGATCAGGATCGTGCGCACGCGCCGCTGCGCGAACACGCTCACCTGAATGTGGGCGATGGCGGGCAAGGTCATCGGCGCCATCATGGCCACGATCATCAACAGCCAGCCGAGGCAGGCCGATGCGAACCAGCCAGGGGTCAACCACGGGGCCGGCGTCACGCTGCACAGAAAGTCCGGCAGGCCTTGCGCCGACCGCCAGGACAGTGCCGCGAGCGTGAACCAGGCCGCGAGGCTGGCGCCCAGCACGCTCAATCGCACGGGAGCAAAGGCGTGTCTGTTGTAGATCATGGGCCGGCCCGATCAATTGGGCTGGCGGTAGACGCTCACCCTGCCCACTTCGATGGTGGCTTGGGCCGGGAGCTTGCGCGCGGGCCGCAGGCTCACTTCGAGGCTCGTATTCGACAACTGCCCGGCCAGATACTCATTGTCCAGCGAGGCCGTGATGTCGAGCACGAACGTCAGGCCGCTGCCGCCGTGTGCGCCGTTCTTCGCGCTCGCGCGCCGCAGCCCGAACAACCCCACATCGCCAACATGATGCGCGCGCAACTGATCCGGGCTATCGTCCCCGGCAGGCAGATTCACATAGACGCCCAGCACGGTCGAATCCAGCTTGCCGCGCACATCCTCGAGTTTCAGATAGACACGATCGGGCGGCGCCGAAAGTGAGGCGGCCGCGAGACTCTGCGCCACGCGCTTTTGCACGGCTGCGTTCAGTTGCACCGTGACGGGCACAGTGGCTCCGGCACCGGAGATATCCACCGCGCCCGCACTGGCGCCTAGCAGCTCGGCGCTTGCGTGGGTCGGGGCGCGGCTGGCCGTCGCCGCCGCCACGTGGGCTTCGGGCGCGACGTTGACGCCCAGGCGTTGCAGTCGCATCAGGAGCGGCGCTGTCGCGGGTTTGGCCTGGATGGAGAGATCCTGATAGGTGTAGTTCAGTGCGGCGAGGCTGGTCATTTCGGCGGGCGTATAGACCCAGCTTTCGCTACCCGGCATCGGCATGACGAACTGGCGCGCCGGTCCTTTGAGCCATTCCGGCGAAGCGGGATTGGTGTTGCCTGCCTCGTTCCACGAGGCCCACATGCGGTCGATATTGCAGTGGTGCAGGTAGAAAATGGGATCGAGCGCTGCGGTGCCAGGGTCGGCCATGAGCCCGTAATTGGTGTCGCTGATCGTGCCGCCCGTGTACACGTGCACCAGATCATGAGGATTGCTTTCCATATTTCCGTGCGGGCCGCCGTTATGCGAAAAACCGCTTTCCGGACCGCCGAAACCCGGCAACGGCGTGGCCTGATTCGATCCGGTGTACACCGTGTTGCTCATGCAGGCGGCCGTGACATCGCCGCTCGTCCAGTTCTCGTCCGGACCGTGCGTTTCTGCCCAGCGGTCGGTCGGGATATAGATATCGCCATCACCGTCGGGGCCGTAGCGCATGGCGACAAAGAGCGCATTGGGCGAACCGTCGGGAAGCTTTTGTTGTGCGAAAGCCGGGGGCATTTCGGCGTCTGCGCCTTGTGCGCCGCCGAAGTAGTTCCAGTAAGGAAGCGCCCAGTTCGACGGACCGCCGAGGCTCACGATATCGGCGCGCAACTGCGTTTCGATCGCGATCAGATAACCGCGGTGCCAGGGCAAGAAGTACCAGCTGCCGTGCTGGCACTGGTTCCAGAACCGGTCCTGGGTGGCCGCGAGCGGAAGCGGCTGCGTGGGGACTTGCGGCGGGCTGCTGATATAGCCCCAGCCTGGAAACGAGGGCGGAGACGGATACCACGGATTGGCGGCGTTGACATATTCGCCGTGCATGGCGGCAAAAAACCACCAGCTGGACGGATCGTCGAGGCTGCGTGACATCATCTTCGCCACACCCTTTGCGTACCAGAAAAGATCAGGATTACTTATCGTGCCGCCTTCATTCCAGGCGTCGTTGCGAACATAGCTGGCCATTTGAAGCTTCTCCTTGAGAGCGATTTAAGGCGTTGGCGCCGTGATGTTGCGGGAGTGACGCACCAAAGATCCGGTGCTTGTTGCAACTGACAGATGGAACATCAGCTTGGTGATGGATTTAGTCCTGAATAAATACGGAATACTGATAAAAAGGCATGGCGAATGCTGGCGTATGGCGCGCCTGATCTTTTCAGAATGAAAATGCGGAACACACGTTTCCCTGCGAATCGGTGGCGCCCGGGGCTGGCGCAGCGCGACTCGCAATGTGCAGGGCAACTGGAAGCTACGGTGTCAGAAAATCACGGCGTATCCTGGACATCCCCCGATAGTCCTGCGTGACGAAACCTTCGAATTGAGCCCCTGGATGGCTGGCGAGAATTCAGGACTTGTGGTCTCCAGGTTTTTCTGGCGTTTCTTATGACGAAAATATAGCCGATGTGGGGCGTCCCGAAGGTCGATGGATGGAGTTCCTATCCAGGTTGATAGGTGCGGTGTGATTGTCAACAGTTCGACTCATTTCGCTAAGCGGCGCGATCCTTACCGTCGAAACACAACGTAAACGTCGTGCGCCTGGCCGGGCTGGCTCCCCTGGCCGTCAGGCCTTATCGTACGAACGCATTACAAGTTTCGGCGCTTTACCACGGAGGGAACCAGCCATGAAGAAAACACTGATCGCGCTTGCATCCATCGCCATTACTGCAGCCGTTTCGCTGCAAGTTCGCGCCGAAGAGCCGCTTGCGCCACCGCCCGAACACCACGCGCCGGAATTTGGCGGCGACATGCGCCATGTTCCTCCGTTCGCCGGTCCGGACTTCGACGTGATCAACGACCTTGAGCAGCTGCGCCGGCTCTATGGCCTGTCGGGACGGCCGGGCGATATTGTCGAGGTGTACCACGAGGTGCTGGATAAGTCCCACAATCCCACCGTACGCCGCTTTGCCTACGACGCTCTCGCTCGCGAGCAGCTCCAGCCTGCAGACCCCGCTGCGGCCATTGCAACGCTGCACGCCAGCCTGGAAGAAGATCTCGAACGCGCCAACAAGGCGCCGCGTTTCGAAGGGCCGCAAAAGCCGGGTGCGCCGCGTCCTTGATACGCGAGGGATGGGAAAGTCGACGCTAACAAGAACTTACGCAAACTTTCCTGGTGCGACGGATGGGAAAGGAGTGGGTTAGATTATTTGCCCACGCAACGGTCGCAGAAGTGTTCGCTTTCACGCAATCGGGAAACGAAAACCGCGAATAGCGGAATTTTTAAAATGCCCGTAATTCGTGCGCAAAATGCCCCATATGGAGGCATGAAATCGACCGGTAAGATTGGCCTGGTCTCCTTCCGCCAACAATACATATTTTTCCGACAATACTCGCGCGAGTGATGTTAATTTTCACTATGCTGCGGCGCAGCAGTGCATAAAATAGTGTGTGTGTTTCAGGCTCGCGATGATGTCGTCTGGTGCAGCCCGCGGCGTACGCCATAACTGGCAAGGCGTTTGCGGGCGCGGCGGCTTGGGTTCCTTACCCGGCCTTACCGCAGCATCGTGCATTCACCATTCATTGGATGTTGCATATGCATATCGAATTAAAAAATCGTCGTCAATTCGGTCGCCGACATCGATAAAAAGAAACATTCGTACAGCTTAACAATATCACAATCATCATACAAAAACAGGCTGATCAAAAAAAGCTTGCGCCTTAAGGGAGGCGGGGGAAATCGGAAGCGGTTTTTTCAAGTTCCTCGTGCAGTGCTGGCCGAGTGCATTTGTGCAACAACGTGTCCGCCATGTACGGACCGTGTTCCATATGCCGCTCGCCAATCCTTGAAGCGGAGTGAGGTATGAGGGGACCTGTCATGATCAGCAAACGCAATGCGCAGCCTGATGCCGCCGCGCGGATCGAGGCATGCTGCGTCACCTTGTTCGAGCGGTGGTGCGAGGGCAGGCTGGTGATTCCCCTCGCTTACCTGATGTCGGTCTGGCCGCTTGCCACACCGTCGCCTGTCTATATGAGGCGGCTCTCACGCTCGCTCGACGATCTGGTCCGCGCGCACGGCGAAATGCTGGGCGACGACGATTGTCGCCTGATCGAAGACGCGATCGCGCACGCCGAACGGCCGCAGCGGAACTGAGTCACTCTCGCCCACCGATGTCCAGCGATGTCCATTGATGGCCACCGGCATGCAGCAGTAAAGCAATGCAAGTTGCACCCAGGTTGGCTGTGCGCGGCGCGCTCGTTGTCGGGTGGCGCCGGGCAGGCCGCAACTCACCGGTGCACAACAGGGGAAACAAGATGGAGCGCCTTTCGAATCTCTCTGGCGTCGTCTCCAGTCGGGCCGGCGGGCCGCGCAGCACCCGCACGGTCAGACAGATCGCCATCACACTGTTCAACGGTTTCTCGCAACAGGAGGCCATCACCGTCGCGCGGGCATTCCAGTCGGCCAATGCCTTGTCGCGTTCCTCGCGCAGTGACAGCGCGATTTACAACGTGCGTCTGCTTTCCGCGACCGGCGGCATGATTGCCAGTTCGTCCACCATGGTCATCTGGACGGAGAGCATCGAAGCCTGCCATCACGGCGAAGGCTTCGACGCGCTGTTCATCATGGGTGGCGCAGGCGCGCACCACGCACTCTGCGATGAGCGTCTGGTCGGCTGGCTGCGGCAGGCCGTGCCGCGCTGCCGCCTGACCTTGCCGATCGCGGAAGGGCGGCTCTTGCTCGAAGCGGCCGCGAGTGTGGCCGCGCATCACGCCCGGCCATCGGGCAACGTCACGCGCAATGAGGTACGCGACACACGCTCGACGCCAGCGTGCGCGTATGCAAACTTCGTGGGACCGCTGCGCATGGCGCTCGATGTGATCCAGACGGACCTGGGCGCGGATATCGTCAACCAGATTGCGGTGGCGGTCGCGCCGCCCTCCGAAACCCAGTTCACGGCCATCGTGCGCAAGAATGCGGAGCATCTCGTGAGCGATCGCATCCAGGCGTCGGCGCGCTGGCTGCTGGCGCATGCAGGCAGCCCGGTCGCCATGCGCGAGGTGGCGCGCGTGGCGGCCATGAGCGAGCGTAATTTTCTCAGGCGCTTCAAGATCGAGATTGGCGTGACGCCTTCCGAGTATCTGATGTACGCACGGCTCGACATGTGCTGCAGGCTGCTGGTCGAAACCAACCTGTCCGTCGACAAAATCGCGGAGCGCTGCGGGATTGGCGGTGGCGGGCGGCTTTCGAAGCTCCTGCGCAAACATCTGGCCACCACGGCGACCGCTTATCGCGCCGACGCGCGGCGCACGGCAGCCACGCCGCCGCAGCAGCAGGAAGCGGCCGGAGATGGGCGTCTCGCGCCCGTGCTCCGGCATCAGAACGTGAACGAAGCGCCTGCGAAGATGGAGTAACGCACGAGGCTGCCGAATTCGCTGCGGCTCGGTCCAAGCGTGACCGACGGCACGAAGTAGAGCAGCCAGTTTTTCCCGACTTCATATTCGACGTCCGATAGTAACTGCGTCGAGTGATCGTTGAGATCCTGGATCACGCGCACGGTGAGGCTGACGTTGCGCACGAGCTTCGAATCGACGTACTGGAGCAGCAGGTAGTCGCGGCGCGGATAGGGGTTGGTCGGATCGAGCGTGAGCGCCGACGTGCAGTGCGCGATGTCCTGCGTCGTGCAGCCCGCATTATGGTGAAAATACTCGCCCGTGATCATCGCGCCGTTCATGAGCGTGTAGGTCGCGCCGGCCAGCAGATCATAGTCGGGGTGCGGGAGCGCTGGATTGGTCGAGAGCGCCGCGCTGCCTTCGCTATAGAGCAGCCACGCGTCGGAGACGTTCCAGCCGCCGAAATAGCCGATGCGCCACGGCGTCGTATCGCGTTTGGAGACGATCAGGGAAAAATACGTCTTTTCGCCCGTGTAGTCGAACTTGGACGCGTAGGCCTTGTGAAACGGGCCGCTAGCCTCGGTGCTGTCGTTCAGGCGCCCCGCGCCGGTATTGGCGATGAACGATCCCGTAAACGACGAGTTGGGAATTGCGACGACGCGCGCATAGTCCAGCCCAGGCTGTTCGATGGCCGGATTGTTCTTGCCGTTGTTCTGGTTGAATGGATTGGACGGCGAAAGCAGTTGCGAAGGTCCCCATTGCAGGTTCTCGCGGCCGTAGCTCACCAGCAGCTTGTCCGTGACGCGATAGCGGGCAATCCACTCGTTGATGTAAGCCGTTGCCGTCGTGAGATCGGTGCCGCCCTGGACGCCGTTCTGCACGCGATCCCAGTCGGCCTCGAAGCGCGGCTTGATGCCCAGTTCCAGCTGACGGAAATTCAGGCTGAAGTCCGGACGCAGGGCGAGTTGCGTCTGGTAGCGCTGGATGCCGAGCGCATTGTTCGGATTCAGTGTCGAGTTCACCGGGTCCTGGATAACGCCGTAACCCAGCACGTTGATGCGCGAATAGAAACCCGCGATGAGCTCCTGGGCGAGCGGCGAGTCCAGCGTGGGCTCGTCGAGTGCTTCTTCTCCAGCGGCAGAGGTGTGGGTTGGCGGTGCAACTGTGACCGCTGGCGGCTCGTCGGGACCACTAGCGAGCGTGATCGCTTTGCCTGGCGCACCCGATGCAGGCGCAGCGAGTGTGGCTGCGCCTGCCGCCACCACATCGTCCGGCAAGGGCGACAAGGTCAGCGCAATAGGCTTGCCGTCGATTGGCGGCAGCTCGCTGTGGTCGTCAGCGAGTCCAGGTGAAACTCGTAAGTTATCCATATCATTGTCTTTGTGGACGTTTGTGGCAACTCCCGCGGGCGCGTCGGAATCCAGGCCATCGTCGTTTTCGACAGCCTGTGCGCCTGGCGCTTCGATGCCCGGCGGCGCATGTGCGAGCGCATCGGCGGCCATTGGCATCGACGCTGGATCGACAGCATCGGCAGGATCGGCGAGTGCGGCGGCGGGCACCGCTAGCGTCACGCCAAGTGCGAATCCCGAGACGATCAAGAACGGTACGGTCATAGCAGTCTCCCAATCCGGTTCCAAAACGGCTTTCCAGGTTAGTCAGTTCGCGTCTCTAGAACCGGTAATCCACCTTGATGCTGCCGGCCTTGACTGAGGCGTTTGAGGTATGAAGCAGGGTGTCGAACGCGGCGGATACCCACAGCGAACGCGTTACCCGCATGTTCAAGGCGACGCCCGCCGTGACGAGGTTGCGCGGCAGCGGCACACCGGCCGCCGTGAACTGCGTGCCGTCCTGCGCGCTCACCGACACTGCGCGACTGGTCGCGCCGACTTCGCGTGCGTAGCCCACATACGCTTCCAGGTGCGAGGGCATCGACGTGCTGCCAAACGCGTAGCGCAGCGCGAGTTGCGCATAGGGCTGCACGCTCTGGATGTTGTCGGTGCCGACCGACAGGTCCTGGTTGCCCGCGCCCGACTCGCTGAACGCCTGGCCGTGGAAGTACGCGAAACGCAACCCCGCACGGGGAATCAGCACAAAGCCGCCCAGCGAGGGCAGCGGCATGCTGGCCTGCGCGGCAGCGGTGACTTCGAGGCCGTTGTGGCTGCCCGAGGTGTTGCCGATGGCGGTATCGAAGGGCCGTTTCTGGTCGATGAAGTCGTAGCCCAGACCCACGGTGGCGGCCAGGTTGACGGGGCCGGTCCACGTCGCGCCGTAGGCTGACCATCGCAGGCTGTCGGCGGTGCCGGTGTCGGGTGTTTGCGCTTCGCTCACATCGAGATGGCTGTAGGCCAGCGTTGCGCCCACGTCGTAGCTGCCGATGCGGTGGTCGTAGCCCGCGATGAAACCGTACTGCCGTGCCGAATAGCCGGAGATGCCGCCGTTGTCGTCGGTGCGCGCGTAATCGCCGATGGCCTTGATCCACACGTGATCGGTGCCGGCAATGCAGTCGCGCGTGTTGGTGCTGCGGCACAGACGGCTGACGCGGTCGAGGATTGCCGCGTTGGTCGCCTGGGCGACCTGCGAAATCGCCGAACCCATTGCCGTGAAGATGCTCGTGTCGACGGGCGTGAGGACGAGATCGATCTCGTTCGCCTTATACGTGACGCTGGGCGTGACATAGCTCAGATTCGCCCCGCTTTCGACGATCGAAACCGGCGAGCCCGAGAACGTGCCGCTGATCGACGACGCCGTGAGCAGCTTGACGGTGCCCGGCCCATAGGCGCTGGTCGCGGCGCTACTGCCCGCGTCATAGACGATGGCAAGCGTCCCGGCGAGCGTGGCGTTGCCCATCACGTCGAGTTGCGAGGCCGAGGTCGGGCTGATCTCCACTTGCAGCGTGGCGCTGGCGGTCTGCTGGTAATTGCCGGCGATCGTCGTCGTACCGATCGAGCCACCGGGGCTTACGGTGCCGTCGTTGACAACGTTGCCGCCGATCGTGCCGTGCCCACGCAAGGTGCCCGCCGCGCCCACCACCACATCGCCGCCGAGCGTGGCCGACGTATGCGCGCTGTCACCCACTTCCAGCGTGCCCGCGAGCACCTGGGTCGTGCCGCTGTAGGCTGTGCTCACGCCGTTCAGGATGACGGTGCCGCTGTGCGCATCCACCAGCGTGCCGCTGCCCGTGAACGCGCCGCCATAGGCGTAGGTGCCGGCCAGATCGAAAACGAGCGTGCCGTCGTTGTGGGTATCGCCAGCGAGTGTTCCTGTCGTTCCGCCCTGACCGAGCATGAGCGTGCCGCCGCCGTTGATCGTTGCGCTCACAACGGTGCCCAGAACGTTCTGCATGCCGCCGCTGTTGACAACCGAATTGCTGGTCACGCCGCCGCTCATGACGAGCTGCGTGCCGCTGCTGTTGATCACGGTGCCGCTCGTGAGCGCGCCACTGTTGACGGCCTGCAGGCCTGCCGCGTTGATCGTCGTGAGCGTGGCGAGGCTGCCCGCGTTGACGCTCTGCATACCGCCGTTGAGCGTCGTATCGGTCACCACCGAGCCACTCGTCAGATATTGAACGCCGCCCGAGTTGACCGTCGTGCCGATGGCGGTGCCGCCGCTGACGACGTCCTGCACGCCGCCGTTATTGATCGCCGTGACACTGGCCACGCCCGCCGACGCGACGTACTGCAGGCCGCCGCCGTTGACGCTCGTGCTGGTGGCCACGCCACCGGCTCCCACGATCTGCGTGCCGCCGTCCGAGAGCGTCGAGGCGCTGGCCGTTCCGGATATCGCCACGTACTGCGTGCCGCCATTGTCGACCTGCGTGATGCTGGCCGTGCCGCCGCTCGCCACGTACTGGGTGCCGCCGGAAAGCAGCGTGCTGCTGGTCGCAATGCCGCCAACTACGTATTGATCGCCGCCGCTGTTGACCGTCGTTGAGACCGCCGATCCCGCGCTTGCGACGTATTGCGCGCCGCCGCTTTCGATGCTGTTGCCGGTGGCGATGCCGCCACTCGCGACGGTTTGCGTGCCGCCGTTTTCGATGTCGTTGTTGTTTGCCGCTCCGCCAACTACGTACTGATTGCCGCCGCTGTTGATCGTTGTTGAGACCGCGGTCCCCGCACTCGCGACGTATTGCACGCCACCGCTATCGATGCTGTTGCCGGTCGCGATGCCGCCGCTGGTGACGGTTTGCGTGCCACCATTTTCGATGGCGTTGTCGTTAGCCGCTCCGCCAACTACGTATTGATTGCCGCCGCTATTAATGGTCGTCGAGACATCAGTGCCCGCATTCGCGACATATTGCGCGCCGCCGCTGTTGATCGTGTTGCTGTTCGCGATACCGCCGCTGGCCGCCGTCTGCACGCCGCCGTTTTCGATGGTATTGCCCGTCGCCGTGCCGCCTACGACATATTGATTGCCACCGCCTTCGACTAGCGTATCCAGGGCGCTGCCCGCGTTTGCCACGTATTGCGCGCCGCCGCTGTTGATCGTGTTGCTGCTCGCGATGCCGCCACTCGCCACCGTCTGCGCGCCGCCGCTATCGACGGTATTGCCGCTCGCCGCGCCGCCCACCACGTATTGATTGCCGCCGCTTTCGACCCAGGTGAGATTCGCCGTGCCCGACGTCGCGACATACTGTGCGCCTTGCGCGAGCACGGTATTGCTGGTGGTGACGCCTCCGCTGACGATGGTCTGCGTACCGCCGTCGATGATATTGCTGGTAGCCGCGCCGCCCGCCACATACTGATTGCCACCGGCTTCGATCATTGTGACGACGGCGCTGCCCGCGATCGCCACATATTGCGCGCCGCCGCTGTTGACGCTGTTGCTGGTGGCGACACCGCCGCTGGCAATCGTCTGCATGCCGCCATCGTTGATGTCGGTGAAGAACGCATTGCCGCCCAGCACATATTGCGTGCTGGCGGAATTGACGGACGTACTGGTGGCCGTGCCGCCGGACCCGACGGTCTGGGCGCTCCGTTCGAGTGTCGTGTCGTTGGCGTTGCCGCCGTAGCCGATGTCCTGCGCGCTGAGTTCCAGTGTGTTGCCGGTCGCCGTGCTGCCGTAGCCGACAAACTGATAGCTGGCGATAAGCGTATTGCTCGTGGCCGCGCCGCCCAGCAGGAGAAACTGTGCGCTGCCAATCAGCGCGTTGCCGCTGGTGACGCCACCGTTGCCGACCACCTGCACGCTGCCCGTGAGCGAATTGCTGGTCGCGATGCTGCCGCTGCCGTTGACGATCTGCACGCCGCCAATCACATCGTTGTCGGATGTCGTGCCGCCGCTGTTGACGAGTTGGATCCCCGCAACAATGGTATTGCTGGTCGCCGTGCCGCCGCTATCGACGAACTGCAGGGCGGCGTCGAGCGTTGCGCTTTGCACCGAGCCGCCCGAACTCACGACTACGGTGACGCCATCGGGCGCGGAAGGAAACGCCGAAATAGAAAACGGTCCTTGGCCGAGAACGGCGTCGAGTGCGATCTGGGCGATTTGCGCCGCGGCCGGTACGGCGCCGATGCCATTGACGACGGTGTTGGTAGCGCTGCCGCCGTCGGCGATGTACTGAAGCCCGGTATAGACCGTCGTGCTGCTCGCCGTGCCGCTATCGACGACGAACTGCGCGCCTGCGCTGTTGACCGTCGTGCCGTCGGCGGTGCCGCCCGTCACCTGCTGGATGCCCGCGCTATTGACGACGGTGGCAATGGCCGTGCCGCCGCTCAACACCCATTGAGTTTGATCGGAGCCGCTGGGCACGACGACGCCCGACGTGGTCTGCCCGGCGCTGACGACGTACTGCGCGCCAGCGGTCGTCGACCAGCCGTGGGCCATGACGCCCGACAGCAGCAGCACCGTCAGGCGGGAGATCCGCTGCGAGCGCCGGCCAAAAACATGTACGCAGAATCTGCGGCGATAGGTGATCGGTTTCATTCTGGTCTCCCTGCGTGATCCAGCACAGATGTGTGTCCAATGGAGTGATGTCGCCGGGTTGTTTTGTCGCTCTCTGCCGCGGCCCAGCGGCGCTTTCAGGTACATCTTTTCAAACTGGCAGTTAATTTGATTCGCATGACGAAGTAATTGCTGTGATAAAAATTGCTGCGAGAATCGGATTCGATCGCTGCGTTGCTGCGGGTACGACGGGCTGGTTTTAGTCGGGTTCGGCGAACGCGGGCAAACGGCGGATCGCGGCTTTCACCTGCGTGGCGGTGATGAGCCGCGTGCACTCGAATTGTCGCGGCGTACCGGCGTGCCGCGGACACCAGAGGAAATCGCTGTGATCGAAGCGCACGCGCGGGTCGTTCCAGCAACTGTTGCAGGCGTGGTAATTGATCACGCGCGCCGGGGTCGCAAATTCATTGCTGGCGCTCGAAAAGCCGCTGATAAGCACGACCGGCGTGCGCGCTGCCCAGGCGAGCCAGGACAATCCGCTCGACAGCCCGACGAAAAAATCCGCGTATCTGAGCCATCTCGCGCGTTCGGTGATCGGACGCTCACCGGTTTGATCCTCGGCGCCGTGGGGAATGTGGTTCCAGACGATCCCGTGACCATGCACCGGCTTCTGGTCGATGCAGATCACGCGATATCCCTGGTCCTTCAGAAAGGCGACGATCTCGCGCCAGCCGTCCGGATTGTTCCAGTACTTGCATTGCGTGGTGCTTTGCGTCGCGATGCAGACGTAGCGTTCCTCGATGGGGCGTCGCTCGTCGTCGAGCGCCAGCAGGGGCGGTGTCTCAACAGGATCGACGCCGAGGATAAAGGCGGCGGTGCGATGCAAGCCCGTTTGGCGGAAGTCGCACGGCTGCCAGTCTGCCGCGCTGTCATCGAAAAAGAGGCCGATGTTGTAGGTCGCGTAGTAACGCTCGGGACGAACTGCGTCTGGTTCGATGAATTCGATCTCGGGATACGCTTCCTCGAAGAGCGGAATCAGCGTGGCCGACATCGCGCAGGTCAACCGGCAATGGTGCTGGCGCTGGAACTTCACCGCGTACGGAAACCAGCCGACGATATCGCCAAGCGTGCCAACCGGGAACTGGATCAGCACTGGCTGGCTGGTGGCGTCGTAGCCATGGCTCACGACCGCAGGGTGGTCCGGGCGTGTGCGGTCGTGAATGTCGATGCCGAAACGCACGAAATACTTCTTTGCGCTGCAGACCGTGCCTGCGCCGAACGCCGTCTCATAGAGCACGTTACCGGTGTCGAGGTCGGTCAGGCGCACGCGCCAGTCGCCAGTGGGCAGCACGACACGGCAGCCCAGGTTGAAGTCGAAGCGGATGCCTGCAGCAGCCTGCTGCGTGGGCAACGGCGCGGGAGCGGGGAACGGCGCCTTGAGCACAGGCGCAACGCTTGCGGGTTGCCGGTTCGCTATCGGTGCTTCATCGACGGAAGCAGGCGTATGGCCCCGTGATTCTAGTTGATTAGCAATACTCATTTTTATTCCCGTATTTTGTGATGTGGTGTTGTCGCCGTGTGAGGCGCTTTAAATGCCCGTGTTGAGCGTCTCGATCGCAGCGCCGGTCACGGGGCGCTCGCGCGCCAGAGAACGGTATTCAAGCGGCGAAACGGAGAGGTACTTGAGAAAATAGCGGCGCAGATGATCGCCGTTGAAGAGGCCACAGCGTCGCGCGATCTTGTCCACCGGCAGGTCGGTTTGCACGAGCAGGATCTGCGCATTTTCCAGTCGCACGCGCGCGAGATATTCGCGCGGAGTCTGTCCGACCTCGGCCTTGAAGCGGCGCAGGAAATTCCGTTCGCTCATGGAAGCGCGCCGCGCCAGTTCGGAAATCGATACCGAGCCAGCGTGATTGCTTTTAATCCATAGCAGCGAGGCTTCGATGCGTTCGCTCAACGCGAACGTGCCCAGCATGCTCATGGTCCGGCCGCCGCTGCGGGTTGATGGCAGTTTCGCGCGCAGCATCTCGCTGCGAATACGCACGAGCGTACCGAAGTCGCGTTCAGCCATCGCCAGCACGCGTTCCACCGCGGCCACGCTGCGTGCATTTCTTGCACCGTTGCGGCCTGCCGCATCCTCAGGCACGGGGCGCACCTGGGTGAGCAGTGGCTCGACGTCGCTCGAAATGGCGATTAGCTCGACCTCGGGACCGGCCTGAACCAGCCAGTCGATGACGGGCGGCGCGAACGTGGTATGGCCGCTGCCAACGAAGATTGCCTTGAACGTGCGCGGGTCGTATTCGTCGATGTTCTCGGCGAACAGGCGAATCGACGAGGCGCAGGCAACATTGCCTTTTTCCGTCGACAGCACGAAAACGTCGTAGCGGTGCGTGGTTTCGTCCGACCAGGACAGGGCGTCGTTGACCAGTTGCCACGTTTCCGCCACGGAGGCCGCTTCGCTGAGCTGACAGGCCTCGAGAATGAGGATCGCGATGCGGCTCGTCGTGAAGGCAACGCCCGCAGCGTCCGTGTCCCGTGGCGTGTGGTTCCCCGTTTTATCGCAGTCTCTCAGGCTCATCGCGGTCTCCCGTTCAAGCGTGCGAATCGTCTTATCCGCTGCGTTGCATCATACTGGCCACGTTTTTGACGGGTTGCATTTCGTCGGAATGGAAGGTTTTTTTGGCGGAATCTGGCAGCGAGGCCCAGGTTGCTTTGCCGCAGTCCTTATTTCATGGAGTATTCGCTCAATAGCGCGTCTTGCGCGCGGCGCTCGCCGCCGCACCTTCTTTGTGAACGGACGTTTGGAATGTTCGATGTGCAATGCGGAAATCGTGTCTGAAACTTTAGGGAATATGGCGGATACGACGGAATTTATCCAATAACATCCATTTAACCGGTTCGGCACTTACAAGCAGTAACAAAAGCAGTCGAGCGGGGAGGGCGCCGGGGAGGCGTATCGCGTTGACGATGCGAGCCGGACATAAAAAGGCCATTGCGGGGCGCGGGGATCAGGTGTCGAAGCGCGCTGCCGCAACAGGTCGACACCCATATCGAGGATGACCGTTAATTAATAAGGATGGCTGAGCAATGAACGAGAGCCAGATTGTCATTACGAAGATGCGCGACACGTTTAGCCAGATCGAATACGCAGGCAGTATCGAAGATTGCCTGAGCGAGCTGGCGGTGAAAGCGGGGGACGTGCTCAATGCCGCATGCGCGATCGTCATGCTCAGCGAGTCCCAGGTCGCAGAGATGGGGCTGCGGCCGGGAACCGGGTTCGGCGACGTGCTGCCGCCCGCTGCGTTGGCCACGCCTTCGCTGGAGAGCATGCGCATGTTCTCCGCGATCGAGATGCAAGGCAAGGTGATTGGCGTGATTCGCGCGCATCAGCGGCAGCCGTCGCGCTGCTTCGATGCCGACGATCTGCAGCTTTTCGGCCTGCTCGCGCTGGTCATCACGCGCTCGATCCAGGTCATCCAGATGCAGCACATCCTCAAATCGCGCTTCGCGCAACTGGCGCTCACCCGCAGCACCGAAAAGACGATCGGCGAAATCGTCGCGGAATCGGCCCAGTCGCCCAACCAGATGGCCCGCATTCTTGCGAAGTCGTTCTACCGCGAAATGATTAGCGCGGGTTTCAGCTTCAACCAGATCGTCTATGCGGCGACCGAGGTGATCTCGGAGTTGACCGACAACATGCGCAAACACAAGAACGCGTACCGGCGCCGCGTGGCGAAAACGAGTGCGCCGGAACTGGAGGCAAGCGTCGGGCCCGTGGGGCAGATCGACGCGATTTAAAGGACGGCGCGAGACAAAGAATTCGCGTCGATCCATGCCGCACGGATGCAAGCAAGGGGAACGCCATGAATGTGAGACCAGACCTGGGCAGGTGGCTAACCGAGCACCACGCCGTGATGGATGGCGACGCGCTGCTGTGCCGCGTGCCGCATACCGCGCTCGACTGGACGATGCTGGAAGAAATCATTCAGCATCCCTTAACGAGTGAAGGGGCGATGAGCGAAGCGCAGCAGGAATCTGCGCCCGTTCACTCGTTGACACTCGACTCACTTGTGCCAGAGCCGATCCAGCGCCGCTTCGAAGTCCGTGCGCAGATCAACCCCGGTGCGCGCGCCGTGAAGTTCGGCGACGACGAACTGACTTACGGCGAACTCGACAGCCAGGCCGACAGCCTTGCCGCGATCCTGCAGGACCAAGGCCTCGCGCCACGCGAAGTCTGTGCGGTGCTCATGCCCGTGTCGCTTGCCATGGTGCGGGCGATTCTCGCGGTGCTCAAGGCGGGCGGTGTGTGCCTGATGCTCGATCCGCTCAACGACTGTACGCGCCTGGCCGCGGCGCTGCGGGCCGCCGGCGCGCGTACGGTGATCGCGCAGCGCGCCGAACTGCCGTGCTGCGCGGGCATCGGCGCGAACGTCGTGTGCTGCGATGACAACGATGACGACGACGACGCCTGCCACGCCCACTGGCCTGATGACTGCAAATCCGATGGCGTGTCGCCTGCGTGCGCGGTGTGCCGCGATGCGGGAAGCGATGCGCCTAGCGTCGTGTTCCAGCAGCACATCGACGTGCTGGACCGGCTGGAGTCGATGCAGGCGATGGCGCCGATCGGGCAGGGCGATTCGCTGCTACAGGACGTCGAACACGTCTTCGACGAGGCTGTTTGGCAATCCTTATGGCCGCTCACCCAGGGGGCGCGGCTGGTGATCGTCCCGCAGCGCGAACGGATGAGTCTGGAAAGCGTGCGCCGGCTCATCGAGCGGGAGCACATTACGGTCATGCACGTCCACTTCCGTGGATAAGGGGACTTCAATGAGAACAGCCCGACAAAAAACGCTCGCGGTGATGGCGCTCACCCCGTCTTGCTGGCTCACTCCGGCGATCGCCATCGCGGCCTGCCGCGCGGGTGCGACTGGGGTGCTGGATCTTGGCATCGGCAAGCCGCCTGGCGAGGTCGAAGCCGCGCTTGCGCGACTCAGAAGCGGCATAGCGGAGTCGGCGTCGTGGGGCGTGCGCTGGGATGCATGCAGGGATGCGTCGGGTGGGCTGGCTAAGCTGAGCGCATTGCTGGGCGACGCGCTGCCGGTGCCCTTGCTCGTGCTGGCTGGATTGAGCGCCGCCGACGCGGCGCAACTTGTGGGTGCCGCTCATGAACTTGCGGGCACGGTCATGCTGGAGGTGCAGGATCTGCGCGGCGCGCAGGTGGCGCAGGACGCGGGGTTCGACGGTGTGATCGTCAAGGGTCACGAAGCCGGTGGCCATGTGGGGCCGCACGCCTCGTTCATACTGCTGCAGGAATTCAGCGGGCAACTGGAGATCCCCTGGTGGATTCAAGGCGGCATCGGCCTGCATACGGCGGCGGCCGCGATGCTGGCTGGCGCGGCTGGCGTGGTGCTGGGCGAGCCGCTGTGGCTCGCGGAAGAAGGCCCGTTTGCTACGCCCGCGCAGCGCATGCAATGGTCGAAGCTCGATGGCAGCGAGACCGTGGTGATCGGCGCGGGCGATGCGCAGTATCGCTTCTTCAACCGTGCGGGGCGCGCGCATCTGCGTGAGCTAGACGTCGCGCTCGCGAAAGGCGAGGCCTGGCAGGAAGCGCTGGCGCAGCGCATGCAGGGCGACGATGGGCTGATTGCGCTTGGCCAGGACATCGCCTTCGCACCGTCTTTCGCCGAACGCTATGGCACCGTGGGCCGCATGATCACCGCGCTGCGCGAGCACGCCGCTACCGCAATCGAGCAGGCCGCCGCCCAGACGCCGCTCGCGCCGCATAGCGCGCTCGCGCAGCAGCACGGCACGCGTTACCCGATCGCGCAAGGCCCGATGACGCGCGTGAGCGATGTCGGCGCGTTCGCCGCTGCGGTGGCAGAGGGCGGCGCGCTTCCGTTCCTGGCCCTCGCGGTGCTGCGCGGCAAGCAGGTGCGCACGGTGCTGGAAAGCACGGTCGAGCGCATCGGCACGCGGCCCTGGGGCGTTGGCATTCTCGGCTTTCTGCCGCTGGAGTTGCGTCAGGCTCAACTTGAAGTCGTGCGCGATTTCAAGCCGCCGTTCGCGATCATCGCGGGCGGCCGCCCCAGCCAGGCGCGCGAGTTGGACGAGGCTGGCACTGTCACGTATCTGCATGTCCCTTCGCCGGGTTTGCTGCGGGGGTTTCTCGCGGACGGCGCACGGCGCTTCGTATTCGAAGGCAGCGAGTGCGGCGGCCATACGGGGCCGCGCACCAGCTTTATTCTGTGGGAATCGGCCATAGAAATTCTTTTGCACGCCGATATTAAGGATGCCGAATCAGTTCAGGTGCTATTTGCTGGCGGCGTGCACGATGCGCTTTCGGCGGCGATGGTCAGCGCGGTGGCTGCGCCGCTCGTCGCGCGCGGCATGAAGATTGGCGTGCTCATGGGTACCGCCTATCTCTTCACGCACGAAATCGTTGCGCAGGGCGCAATTGTCGAGGGGTTCCAGCGCGAGGCCGTCGCGTGCGAAAAGACCGCGCTGCTGCAATCGGGCGTGGGCGTCTACACGCGCTGCGCGCAAACGCCGTTTTGCGACGAATTCGAGAAGGTGCGCCGCGATCTCGTGCTGTCCGCCAGTTCGGACGAAGACACGCTGATGAAGCTGGAGATGATGAATATCGGGCGGCTGCGCATTGCGGCAAAAGGCATCGCGCATCGCAGCGACGCGGAACTGGCACGCGGCGACGACGGCTATGTCGAAGTCGACGAGGCTACCCAGCGCAATGAAGGCATCTATATGCTCGGCGAAGTCGCGCGGCTGCGCACGTCCACCTGCAGCGTCGCCGAATTGCACGAGAACGTCGCAGCCGGCAGCGAAGCGCTGTTGCGCCGTCGCGCCCGGCCTGTGCCGTTGCCGGCACGCTCGCGGCGCGAAGACATTGCCATCGTCGGCATGGCGTGTCTGTTTCCGGGCGCGCAGAACGTGCGCGAATACTGGCAGAACATTCTGCGCGGCGTGGATGCGATCCGCGAAGTCAGCGACGATCGCTGGCGCGTGGCCGATCTGTTCGATCCGAAGCGCGGCCAGGCGGACAAGATCTATTCGAAGTGGGGCGGCTTTCTGGACGATATCGCCTTCGATCCGCAGCGCTACGGCATCGCGCCCGCGAGCGTGGCGTCGATCGAACCGGTGCAACTGCTGTCGCTCGAAGTCGCGCGGCTCGCGCTGGAGGACGCCGGATTTGAGCGCCGCGGCTTCCCGCGCGAGCGTACCGCGACCATCTTCGCGGTGGGCGGCATGAACGACCTCGGCACGATT
Source organism: Paraburkholderia sp. (assembly GCF_035948235.1). GTDB lineage: Bacteria > Pseudomonadota > Gammaproteobacteria > Burkholderiales > Burkholderiaceae > Paraburkholderia. The sequence continues at coordinate 34,168 of NZ_DASZJJ010000137.1, forward strand.
TTCAATTTCCGCGCGCTGCTGCCGCACTATCTGCGCAACGTGCCAGGCCTGTCCGACGCGGCGCGCGAACAACTGCTCGCGTCGATCTACGACGACGTGCTGCCCAAATGGACCGAGGACACTTTCCCCGGCATCCTCGGCAACGTGATCGCCGGGCGCGTGGCCAACCGGTTCGATCTGGGCGGCGCGAATTTCACGGTCGATGCGGCCTGCGCGTCGTCGCTGGCCGCGCTCGACGCGGGCATGCGCCAGTTGCGCAGCCACGATGCCGACGTCGCGCTGGTGGGCGGCGTGGACGGCACCAATGGACCGCTCGGTTTCATGTGTTTCGCGCAGACCTATGCGCTCTCGCCGCGCGGGCGCTCACGTCCGTTCGACGATAGCGCCGATGGCATCGCTATCAGCGAAGGTGTGGGCGCGGTGGTGCTCAAGCGCCTCGCCGACGCCGAGCGTGACGGCGACCGCGTCTATGCCGTCATCAAGGGCATCGGCAGTTCCAGCGATGGGCGCAACCGCAGCCTGACCGCGCCGCATCCGCCCGCCCAGGTGCAGGCGCTCAAGCGCGCCTACGCGGAAGCGGGCGTCGATCCCGCTGCCGTGACGCTGATCGAAGCGCACGGCACCGGCACGGCGCTCGGCGACAAGTCGGAAATCGCCGCGCTCAATCTCGCGTTCGGCGAGGCGCAGATGGGCAAGCAGGTCTGTGCGGTCGGCTCGGTCAAATCGATGATCGGGCACACCAAGGTCGCGGCAGGCATGGCGGGCCTCATCAAGGCCGCGCTTGCGCTGCGCCATCGCGTGCTGCCGCCCACCATCGGCGTGGATAAACCCGCGAGCGGAATCGACTTCGAGACCTCGCCGTTCTATGTGAACACGCAGACGCGGCCCTGGCTGCGCGGCGCGCAGGCGCAACCGCGTTACTGCGGCGTGAGCGCGTTTGGCTTTGGCGGCACCAATTTCCATACGGTGCTGGCCGAGTATACGGGCAGTTTCCGCGAGTCGGACGCGCTCGACCTCAACCCGCGCGACGCGGAAATTTTTGCCTTCGCCGGGCCGACCCGTGCGGAGATCGAGAAGGCTGTGCGCCAGTTGCAGCAGGCGCTCGATCGCACCCAGGCAGTCGATCTTGCGCAACTGGCGTGGTCGCTGTGCCGCGAGCAGTCGGCCGTCAAGCGCGTGAACGGCTCGCACGCGTGCCGTCTGGTGGTGCTGGCGACGTCGATTGCGGATCTCCGGCACAAGCTTGCGCGCGTGCTCGAACTGCTGCCGGATCACGCGGAAATCTCGGCGCCGCCGGCGCTCTTTTACGCCGAGCGCAAGGAAGCCGCAGGCGGCGTGTGTTTCCTGTTCCCGGGGCAGGGCTCGCAGCGCGTGAACATGCTGCGCGATCTGGTCGCGACCATGCCTGGGCTGCAACGATACTTCGAGGAAGCGCCGCCCGCTGATGAGGGCAACGCAGGCGAGCGCATCGCGTCGCATATCTTTCCGGTGCCCGTGTTCGACGACGCCGCGCGCGACGCGCAACAGGTAGCGCTCAACGATACGGCCGTCGCGCAGCCCGCGCTGGGCATGACCGGTATGGCGGCATTCGACGTGCTCACGCGTTTCGGACTGCGCCCGGACTTTGTCGCGGGGCATAGCTATGGCGAGTACGTTGCGCTGTGCGCGGCCGGCGCGCTCTCCTTCGACGCGCTGATCCGGCTTTCCATGGCGCGCGGCAGGCTGTCGGCGGATGCGCCGCCCGGAGCAATGGCGGCGCTCGAAGCCGATGGCGTATGTGTGGCCGAAACGATCGCCAGTCATGACATGAAGATTAGCATTGCTAATTTGAATGGCCCGGATCAAACCATCGTATCCGGCACGGTCGAAGCCATCGACGCAGCCCTGCCGGTTTTCGCCCAGGCGGGCTTGCGCGTAAAGAAGTTGCCGGTGAGCGCCGCGTTCCATTGCGGCATCATGGCCGGCCCGCGCGATGCACTGGCCGCGGAACTGGCGAACGTCGAATTCAATACGCCTGGCGTGCCGGTGTACAGCAACACGACGGGCGAGCCGTATCCTCCGTCCGGCGACGAGGTGCGGGCGCTGCTGGCGCGCCATATCGCAGAGCCGGTGCGTTTCGCGGACGAGATCGAAGCGCTTTATCGCGCGGGGGCGCGGGTATTCGTCGAATGCGGGCCGGGCCTCGTGCTGGGCGGTCTGGTCGATCGCATTCTGGGCAGCCGTGCGCATGCGACGCTGGGAATCGACGCGCCGGGGCGTTCTTGCGGGCTGCAACTCGCGCAATTGCTCGCTCAGGCACAGGTGATCGGCCTGCTGGTGCGGCTCGATGCCTGGTTTGCCCATCGCGGTCTGAAGGACTGGAGCGTCGAGGAAGTCTTCGCCGATGCCGCCACGCGCGACGCGCCCGGTCCGCTCGTGTGGCGCGTGAATGCGGCGCGTGCGAAACCGTGGCATGCGCCGCAGCCGCGCGCCGTTGCGCGGCGTCAGGCGGCGCCCATCGTGGTCGCCCAGGCCGATCCGCAGACGTTGTCCGTATCGCACGCGCCGTCGTCCGCAACGCAGCCTGAGGCCGTCGCTGCGTCCCTTCCCCCGTCCGTTGCGGCACCTCCCGCCGCCGCGTCCCCCGCGCCTGCCGCTGCCGATCCGGCGCCGGCCTTCGCCGCAGCAGTGCCTGCTTTTGCGCCGGCGCTGCCGCTTACGCCTTCCATCCTCAGCGACAGGAGAACCACGATGAAAATGGAAAACCTACCCGGCGAAGGGCCAGGCGCGATTGCGCGTGGCGCGCCGCCCGCAGAGCGCTGCTCGGAGACCGAGTTCGCCCAGATCCAGTTCGGCGTGAGCCGTCTGCTGGAGCTGCAGTTCGAGCAGCAACGCAGCTTGCGGCATTTCCTTGAATTCCAGGCGCAGCTTGTCGCCATGCCGCGTCAGCGTGCGGGGATTGCTGACCCGCTGCAGCAACCGTCGCCTTATGCGATTCTGGGTGCGGTGCCGCTGGCCACAGCGGCGGCGTCTACCGTCGGTGCGCCGCTTGCCGTACCTGCGCCCGTGTTTGCTCCCGCGCCCGAGCCGCAGCAAGCGGCGCAGCCCGTGGCGCTCGCGACGACACTCGACGCCGCGCCGCCCACACCCGTGTTACCGCGCCAGATCCTCGCCGCCGCGCCGATCACTCCCGCGCCGCAGCGGGTGACGCCATCGGTATCCAGTGCGCCGATCGAAGCGCCGCAGGTTATAGCCGTACCGTCAGGCCACACCAACAGCGCGGGCGCGGCCTCGACCGAAGCGTTCAAGACTCACCTCCTTCAGGCCGTCTCGGAGCGCACCGGCTATCCCATCGAGATGCTCGACCCTGACGCCCACATGGAAGCCGATCTCGGCATCGACTCGATCAAGCGCGTCGAGATCTTCAGCAACCTGACGACGAAATTCAATCTGCTGGGCGAGCGCGACGAGGAGGCCGTCATCGAAGCGCTCTCGGGGCTTAAAACGCTCAATGAAATCGTGGCGTGGTACGCGGACATGACGGGCGCGGCGGCCGCGCAAGCGAACGTCGTTGCCGGAGGGCATGCGCCAAAAAAAGCCTCGGCTCCACCGACTTCGTCCAATGAAGCGGTGGAGTCCGATGACGATGTCGCGCACGGCGACCCGGTGCAGTGCTATGCGCTGGAGGCAGTCGCGGCGGGACTGGACGAGGCCGCGGGGGCTGGCGACCTGTTCGCGAACGCGGGCGTGTTGCTGGTCGGCACGGGGCCGCTGGCCGATGCCTTCGCCAGCGTGCTCGCGGGGCAGGGCGCCGAGGTGCAGCGAATTGTGCCTGCAACGCTCACGCGCGCCATCGACGCTCAGCACTACGAAGTGGATTTATCGTCGCTGGCGGCGGTACGGCAACTACGCGAGCTCGTCGTTGCTGCGTCTGCTGCAAAGCCGGTTGTGCTCATCAATGTGATGGGCGCCGTAACCGGCGGGGCGCACGGCCATCGCCACGATGCGCGTGCGCTGTTCCTGCTGCTCAAGGCGTTCGAGCAGGATCTGAAAGGCGGGGCTCAGGGCGGCGCCTGGCTCGTCAACGTGACGGCCTTCGACGGGCAGTTTGGCCTGAGCCGCTCGCGCGCGTTCGAAGTCGAAAGCGCGGGCGTGCTGGGCGTGGCGAAGACGGCGGCGCGCGAGTGGCCGGGCGTGAAGGTCAAGTGCGTAGACGTCGATCCTGCGCTCGCGCCCGCCGTCCAGGCGGCACGCGTGATTGGCGAGATGCGCAGCGGCCAGCCTGGTATCGAGGTGGGCTACACGGCCCAGGGCCGCTGGCGTCTCGATCTGCGGCACACCGACGTCGTGCGCCAGGATCTCTCGCGCCTCACGCTCGATCCCGACGCGGTCGTGCTCGTCACCGGCGGTGCGTGCGGCATCACGGCGGACGTGACGCGCGCGCTTGCCGAGCGTTATCGGCCGAAACTCGTGCTGGTGGGCCGCAGCCCGTTGCCCGCCGAAGAGGACGCATCGACCGCCGGCATCGACGATCCCGCCACGCTCAAGCAGATATTGATTCGCGAGCGGCGCGCCCACGCGGACAAAATCACGCCGGCGGAGATCGAGCGCATTTACACGCGGATCCTGCGCGATCGCGAGATACGCGCGAATCTTGCGGCGATGCGCGCGGCGGGTGCCACCATCGACTATCGCAGCCTGGATGTACGTGACGAGAAATCATTCGAACAACTGATCGATGATGTATACGAGCACTACGGACGTATCGATGGCGTGCTGCACGGCGCGGGTGTAATCAGCGACAGGCTGATCGCCGACAAGCCGCTCGACGCCTTCGAAGCGGTGTTCGACACCAAGGTCACGCCCGCACTCGTGCTCGAACGCAAGCTGCGCCCGCAGCAACTGAAGTTCATCGTGTTTTTCTCGTCGGTCACGGGACGCTTCGGCAACGTGGGGCAGTCGGACTATAGCGCGGCGAACGAAGTGCTCAACAAGCTCGCGGACCGGATGTGCCACACATGGCCGCATGTTCACGCACTCTCGATCAACTGGGGGCCGTGGGACGCCGGCATGGTGAGCAACGAATTGCGCCGCCTCTATGCGCTGCGCTCGATCCGGCCCATTCCTGTTGAACTAGGACGACGCCACTTCATGACCGAACTGGAGCGCGGGGCGAGCGGTACGCCCGAACTCGTGATCTCGTCGAGTCTCCAGCAGATCGCCGCGCTACGGCTCGGCCCGGACGCACGCAAGGCCAACCAGGGGAGCACGCTCAAATGAATACTTTCGCCAAGCCCGTCCTCACCAACTTCTGGCCCGCCCAGGTTGCCAAGCCGGTGGCGCAGCGCATCACGCTGGAGGTGAGTTCGTACGCCCTGGCCATGGGCTTTTGCCGCACGCACGACATCCAGACGCGCGACGGCATCCGCCAGACCGTGCGCGATTTCAGGGACAAATTTTCGCGCTACGCGGTGACGCCCGACCAGATCCGCCGCCGTCAACTGGTATTCTTCCCGCGCCTGCGCGATATCCGCTTTGTCGATGGGGAACTCGTGCTCGCCGACCCGGCTCCCGAGCATCGGCATCTGCGTCTGCATTCGCCCGACCTGAAGGACCCGAAGGGCGCGGACATACGCGAGCGTCACGAAAGCTACGCGAAAGTCGTGGGCGACTGTCTTGCGGAAATGTACGACGGCATCCCCGATGCACCCGACGACATGATCCACGTGACCAGCACCGGCTATCTTTCGCCAAGTCCCGTCGAGCGCATGGTGGCGCACAAGGAATGGTTCGATACGACCGTGACGCACAGCTACCACATGGGCTGCTACGGCGCGTTTCCGGCGATCCGCATGGCGCACGGCTTTCTGTCGTCGTCGCACTTCGGCGTGACGCCGCCCAAGCAGCGCGTCGATGTCGTGCATACGGAACTGCTTTCCGCGCACCACAACCTGGAGGATGGCAGCGCGCAGAACATCGTCGCGATGACGCTGTTCGGCGACGGTTTCATCAAGTATTCGGTGTGCTCGGACGAGTACGTACGCTCGCACGGCCTGCGTGGTTTGCGCGTGCTCGCCTTCGACGAACATCTGCTGCCGGATTCCGCCGATGAAATGACCGAGGTGCCCGCGCCGCACCAGTTCCAGATGACGCTCACGATCCGCGTACCCATCGTCATCAAGCAGCATGTGCGGCGTTTCGTGACTTCGCTGCTGCAAAGCGCGGGCATCGACTTCGAGCGCGAGAAACACAGCATTGTCTTTGCGATCCATCCGGGCGGCCCGCGCATCGTCGAGCACGTGCAGGACGAACTGGGACTGCGCGACGACTACGTGGGCATCAGCAAGGAGGTGTTCCGCGACAACGGCAACATGACCTCGGCGACGATTCCCTACATCCTCAAGCGCATCGTCGAAGAAAAAGCCATCGCGCCGGGCACGCGCGTCGTCTCGCTGGGATTCGGGCCCGGCATGACGGTGACTGGCCTCGTCATGGAGAAAGTGTGATGCTCAATCACCACGACCACGGCATGCCCATCATCGCGCGACTGCATGAAGTCCGCGCGGCAGCCGGGCTCGCGGCCGACGAATCACGCGCGGCGCACGAAGCCGGTGCGAGCGCCTATGAACCCGTTGTTGCCGAACGCGAACCAGAACCCGAGCGCGTGTTGCCGTTCGTGGGTGACGTACTCAGCTACGAGCCGGGCGTAGCGGTCATGGTCGCACGACGGCTTTCGCTCGACGAGGATCTGTATCTCGCGGATCACCACTTCGTGCAGGCGGACGGGGTCAAGCCGCTATCCGCGTGCTTTCCGGTGGTGCCGATGACCGTGAGCCTGGAGATCATGGCGGAAGCCGCGGCGTGTCTGGCGCCAGGGTTCGGATTGATCGGCTTCGAGCAGGTGAATGCGGCGCGCTGGATCGCGCTGGCCGATACCGACTCGCTCGCGCTGCGGGTCGAGGCGCGCACCCGCAATGTCGATCCGCAGCGCGAAATCTGCCGCATCGACGCGCAAATCTACGTGCAGGACGAGGCCCGGCCATCGATCAGCGCAACGGTGCTGTTCAGCTCGCACTATCAGCTCGATCTCAATCTTGGCTTCGGTCTCCTGAACGAACCGCGGGCGGTTTCGGCGGGGCAAGTCTACGAGGAGCGCCAGCTTTTTCACGGGCCGCGCTTCCAGTGCATAACCGGAGACATGCTGGTGGGATCGCAAGGCGTGCAGGCCGATCTGCGTGTGAATTCACCGGCCAGCTTTTTGCGTTCGACCGCGCAGCCGCAATTGCTGACCGATCCTGCACTGCTCGACACCGTGGGGCAGGCGATGGCGGTATGGACCTTGCAGCAGGGCGGCGTGGTGTTTCCAATTGGCCTCGGCAAGCTCGAGCTTTATCGCTCGACGCCTGCGCCCGGCACACGCGTGCCGATGCGGGTGGAGGTCACGAGCGGCGCGGGCAAGACGCTCGCCGCTAACGTCGAGATCGAGGACGGTCAGGGCGGCGTGTGGCTGCGCGTGAAGGACTGGCGTTCGTGGCGTTTCCAGTGGGACCGCAAACTCGTGGCGTTTCGCCGCCGGCCCGAGAAGCATCTGCTCAGCGACGAACTCGCGCTGCCGCCAGGCGCCGCCGATGCGGACGCGGTCGCGCGGCGCGTGACGAAAGCGTGCCTCGCGGGTTTCGATCTGGAATTGCTGGCGCGCCATTACCTGAATGGCGACGAAATGGCCGTATTCGCGAAGCACGCGCAACGCGTGGAACCGGCGGGGCGGCAGCGCGCGTGGCTACTCGGCCGCATCGCAGCGAAAGACGCGTTGCGCGCGTGGCACGCACGTGAGCACGGCCACGAGACAGCGTTGCATCCTGCGGCGTTCGGTGTCGCCAATGACGCGCGCGGCAAGCCGGTCGTCACGGATTGGCCCGACGCGAGCGTGCCCGCGCTGACAATCGCGCATTGCGGCGACGAAGCCGTGGCGATCGCACAGCGCGCGCCCGTGGGCGTGGATATCGAGCGCGTTGCGAGTCGCGACGAGGCTTTCCTGCGCACGATCTCCAGTGACGCAGAACGTGCCCTGCTCGAACATATTTCGCATGCCGAATCGTTGACGCAGGTACAGCGCGATGCGTGGGTTACGCGGCTCTGGTGTGCGAAGGAGGCGCTGGGCAAATGGCTGGGCACCGGAGTGGAGGGCGCGCCGCAGCATTTCGAGGCGACGGCGCTGGAATCCGGCGGCCAGTTGCACATGCGCCATCGGGGCAGCGCTCGCGAAGCGCAGGTTAGCACCGTGCAGGATGGCGCGATGATCGTCGCCGTGTGCCGTGAATGCGGACCCGAAGTGTGCGGGCGTGACGACAACAGCCCATCGACGTTTTGATCGAGGAGCCTCACATGACCATACTCGCCTTGACTCAGGCTAGCGAACCGCTTGTGGAGATGCGCCAGGTCGTCAAGCGATACCAGCTTGGCGAGTCGCAGATCACGGCGCTCAGAAACGTGGATGTCTCGATCCAGGCGGGCGAGTTCGTCGCGGCGTGGGGACCGTCGGGATCGGGCAAGTCCACGTTGTGCAATCTGATTGGGCTGCTCGACACACCCACGTCGGGCACCGTGCTCTTCGAGGGGCGCGACGCGGCCACGCTCAGCGACGACGCGCGCAGCCGCGCGCGAAATCGCAAGATCGGCTTCGTTTTTCAGGGCTTCAATCTGCTGCCGGTGCTGTCCGCGCTGGAAAACGTGATGCTGCCGCTGCAGATCGGCCGACGCGCTTCGCGCGCATGTGTGGATGCGGCCGAGCGGCGTCTGGCCGATGTGGGGTTATCAGGCTTTGCCTCGCATCGCCCAAGCAAGCTCTCCGGCGGCCAGCAGCAGCGCGTGGCGATAGCGCGCGCGTTGATAGCGAATCCACGCCTTGTGGTTGCCGACGAGCCAACGGCCAATCTCGACTCGGACAACGCGCGCCGCATTATCGACCTGATGCGCAATATCAGCGAGCGCGAAGGCACGACGTTTGTGTTCTCCACCCACGACGAGCGCCTGCTGGAGCGCGTCGATCGCCGCATCATGATGCGCGACGGCGCGCTGATCGAAGACCGCATTCATAAGCCGACCGTCAACTACGCGATGGGGAGATACTGATGATGACCTGGTTCAAGCTCGCGCTCAGGAACCTGTGGCGCAACGCACGCCGTTCGCTCTTTACGATTCTCGCGATCGGCATGGGTTTTCTGGCCGTTAACACGCTGGGAGGCTTCACGCAGTACATCTTCCAGAGCCTCAAGGACAGCTATATCTACGCTGAGGCTAACGGACACCTCACGGTGTTCAAGCAGGGCTTCCTGTTGCACGGCAAGCTGGAACCCACGCGCTATCTGCTCTCGGAAGGCGATGTAAAAGCGATGCGCGCGATCCTGGCGCGTCACCCGGAAGTGCTGGTCGTCACGCCTCAGCTGCAAATATCCGGACTGCTTAGCAATGGCAAGGTATCGACAATCTTCTTTGCGCCGGGCCGCGTGCCGGGTGACATCCAGGCGATTGCCAGCCATGCGGTGGGCGTGATGGGGCGCGCGAAACTCTATGACGGCAAGCCGTTGTCCGATGCGCTGGACTACGGAATCGGCATCACGCACGGGCTTTCGCAGCAGTTGAACCTGAAGCTGGGTACGGGCGCGGTGGCGATGTCGCCGACGATTTCCGGCCAGATCAACGCGCTTGATGCGCAGATCGTGCAACTCATCGATGCACCCGACGAGGCGCTGGAAAATTCCTTCGCCGCGGTGCCGCTCAAGTTCGCCCAAAGCCTCTACGACACCACGAATGTCGATCGTCTCACCATCCTCCTGCGCGACGACACGCAAACGCTCGCGGTCCGCGCGGAACTCGAACGCGAGTTTGCCGCCGCGGGACTTGCCGTGGACGTGAAGACCTGGAACGAGCTTTCGCCGTTCTATACCAAAGTGAAGAAGATGTTCGACGTAATCTTTCTCATCACCTTCCTGATCGTATTCACGATCGTTGTCATGAGTATCGTCAATACGGTGACGATGGCAATCATGGAGCGCACGCGCGAGATTGGCACGCTACGCGCGCTGGGCGTGCGGCGGCGCGGCATTGTCGGGTTGTTTGCGCTGGAGAGCCTGATGCTGGGGATCTTCGGCGCGCTGCTTGGCGCGCTGCTCAACCTCGGCGTGTTGTGGGCGGTCGCCTGGTTCCAGCCTACATGGGTGCCGCCGCAGATCAGCCGTCAGGTGCCGCTGCAAATCTACTTCGTGCCCAGTTATTGGATCTACAGCGTTCTGGCGTTGTTGTTGCTGTCGCTGTTCGCCTCGCTGATGCCGGCACGCAAGGCGGCGCGCATGGTGATCGTGAATGCGCTCGGTTATGCCTGAAGGGCGGGAAATCGGGGAAATCGGGGAAATCGTGGGAATCGTGGGAATCGTGGGAATCGTGGGAATCGGCTGACTTTCTGGAAGGGAGTTCAATCATGGAGCGGATTATCAAGCGCATTTTCGCGCTCGCCGGACTGTTGGCCAGCCTCGCAATAGCGGCCGCGGCGCACGCATCGCTCACGCCGCACGAAATCCTCAAGGCCGCCGACGAGGCGCGCGGGAATGTGGCGGGCGTGTCCTGGCAGGTGAGCGTCCAGTCCACGGAAAACAATGAAGTCCTCGACGATATGTCGTACGAGATCAAGGCGCGTGGCTTCGACGTGTCGGGGTTGTCGCTTGCGCCGCCCAAGTATCGCGGTCAGAAACTACTGATGCTTAGCTCCAGCATGTGGTTCTACAAACCGGGCCTGTCGAAGCCCGTGCCAATTTCTCAGCGGCAGAAACTGCTGGGTGACGCCGCATACGGCGACATTGCATCGACTAACTATGCAGAGGATTACGAAGCGAATCAGCTCGCCGACGAGACCGTAGACGGGGAGGATTGCTACGTCTTCGACCTGAAGGCCAAAAACGATAAAACGACTTACGACCGCATCAAGTACTGGGTATCCAAAAAGCGCCTGCTAGGCGTCATGGCCGAGTACTACACGGTATCGGGCAAGAAGTTCAAGTCCTCGACGATGGATTATGGCAACCAGATTCGCGTCGATGGCCAGGTGCGCCCGTTTATCTCGCGCATCACCTTTCACAGCACGCTCATGAACAGCGACGTCACCTATCTGAATCTGAGCAATCCGCAGATATCGGCGTTGCCCGACTACGTGTTCGACCTGAACCTGTTCATGCGCTGAACGGGATTTGCAGGACGCGTGCGCAGCAAGAACCGCTTGAACGCCGGGCCTCTTCAGGAGCCGTTCATGGACGAGTGCATGACGCGGCAAGTGCGGCAGCTACAGCATATGCAGCTCGCGGCGGAAGTCGAGCAGTTGTGCTGCGCGCTCTTTGAACGGTGGTGCGCCCGGCGCAGCGTTGTTGCGCTCGGCTGCCTGATGCGTCACTGGCCGGTAGTTTCCCGGGCCGCGCCGGATATCCGCTGTCTTTCGGACTCGCTGGAGCAACTCGCCGTTAGCGAAGAGGACGTGCTCGATAACGAAGACCGGGAGTTGATTCTGAAAATTATCTGGATCGCGAAGACGTGCATATGAGGTGCCGCCATGACAGAAGTATTGCCGGTCGTTCCTCGCGAACCCTCAGCGCGTGGCTTTCGTGTGGATATCACGACGGGAACCTCGCCCGATCCGTGGGATGGTCACTTTTCGCGCATGCAGCGCCGGCGCGTACGCGAGGCGATTGGCCTGGGTCCCGATGCAGTGCTAGTCACCGCGAATCTGGACCGCTTGCTGGGCGATGACGCATTGTCGGAGCGCGACGCGATGGAGCGGCTGGTCCGGATGCCGTGCGGCCATTTTGTCCTGCACGGCAGTATCTGGACTTTGCGCAGCGCCTGGTTCAGGCAGCTCGCGAAATGTCATGGCAAGCGCTTGATCTACGCTGGCGCGTCGCGGACGGTCTATGAGGATATTCGCCTGATTGCCGCGACGGACCTGCTGCTGGACGGGCCGGGCGAAACGGCGTTGTTCGCCGGAGATACACGGCTCATGCGCACGATGGCGCTGGGCAGCGCGTTCGACGGTGATGTGAGGCGCTTGTTGCTGGATCGCGTCGGCGCGTTGAGCGAAATGCCATACGCCACAGGCAAGCTGATGCGTGACGAACTCGACCGCCTCGCCGACAAACGACTGAAGGCCGCAGCGGCAGATCAACGCTGCCGCGACGACGTGTTCCGCTCCTGCCAGCAGCGCAACCCAAACAGGGGCACCAGCCCATAAGCGTGATCGAGCATGTCCGACTGCAGGGCTTCGTACGCTTCCCAGCGCGTTTCGTCGAGGTAGAGAAATATTTCGAGCGCAACCACGGGCTCGCTGGATTGCACCTGGCGTATGACAACCGGCATGTCGTGGCGGACCGCTGGATGGTCGCGAAAATACGCGTTCAGGTGGAGGCGATAGAGGCCCAGATTCGTGCGGCGCGTCTCGCCGGGTGTCACTTCCACCGGTGGCCGTCTGCCGTCGTCATTGTTGTTCAACTGGCCAGGCAGCGCGGCATCGGCAAAGCGTACCGTGTCGGCATCGAAATGGATCGCGTGTTTGACACGCCGGGCGCCAGACTCGCTCATCCCGCGCCAGTTTTTCACGCTATTCGTCAGCAGTACATAGCTTGGCAGCATGACGATCGAATTGTCGAAGTTGCGGACCTTGATGGTGTTCAGTGCGATGTCGATCACGGTGCCGTCGGCGACGTAGCCTTGGACTTCAATCCAGTCGCCTACCCGCACCATGTCGTAGACGGTGAGCTGGATACTGGCTACAAAGCCAAGCAGCGAGTCGCGGAAAATGATGATGAGTAGCGCCGTCATCGCGCTGAGACCCGTCAGGAAATAGGCCGGCGAGCGTTCCAGCAGAACCGAGATCGCGGCGATCAGCGCGATCACATAGAGCACGATCGTTGCCGTCTGCAGGAAGCTTTTGATTGGGCGCTCGCTCGCCGAAGGAAAGTGGCTGTAGCGTTCGCCGACGCTATTGAGGAAGGCCAGCGCGGCCCGCAGCAGCGTGTACACCATGTAGCACGCCGCGAGTATGGCCAGGGGGTGCCCGAGTGCCGAGACGAAGGGGAACGTGAGACCCGAAAGCAGCGGGGCGGCCGCATAGACGATCAGGGCGGGCACGAGCGGCGCGAGCCGGTGAAACACCTTGTGGGATTGGGCGGCGCGCAGCCATTTTCGGTGCGGCTGGCGCGCAAGGCGGCCCACGATCGTCAGCATGACCGCGCGCGTGAGGTAGTAGCAGATCGCGCTGGCCAGCAGAATGGCGAGCAGCAGGGCGACCACCAGCAGAACCGCGACGAACGTGCTGTCGGTATAGACGTTGACGTGATGCCAGTCCGGGCCACCCTCGATACGCAGCGCCTTGTCGAACATGCGTTCCTCCAGTGCCGGAAAACGGTCCGCCCGGCTCAGTGGCCGGCCTGTGCGCGCCTAAAGCCTGCTTACAACGTGCCCCGCCGCAGCGTACGCTCAGGCGGCCAGTTGCACCAGCGCTGCCGCCAACGCAATGTGCGTCGGCTAACACAAGCTGGCTGCTGGTGGGGGATAACGGGCGCTACTGGGCGCTAACGGGCACGCTTAAAAACTCGCGCGCGAAAGCGTATCGGCGGCGCTCTTCACGCTGGCTTCCACACGCGCACGCAGGTTTTCGTCCGCCAGAAAGGCGGTATTCGGCCCGGCCACGCTAAGCGCCGCGAGCACCTCGCCGCGTGCGTCGCGTACCGCCGCCGCGCACGAATCGATGCCCGCTTCGAGGCCGGAAAAGCTCCACGCGCAACCGTTCGCGCGCACGCTGTCGAGCGTGGCCGCAAGCGCCGTCCAGTCGGCCGGACGCGCGCTTGCGCTCTGTTGCGCGTAGCGTGCGTGCAGCGCGTCGTCGGGCAGGTGCGCGAGCATCGCGAGGCCCGGCGTCGCGCGATGCGCGGGCAAGCGGCTGCCCGTGCGGATGCGCGTGACGAGCGGGGTGTCCGGCGTCTCGCAAAGCAGATAAACGATTTCCGCCCCCTCGAGCACGGCGAGGAACGCCGAAAGCCCGGTGCGCGCGACCAGTTCCGGCAGGACCTGGCGCGCGCGCGAGGTGAGATCCGAAGCGCCCAGCGCGCTTGCCGCAAGCGTCAAAAACGGCAACGCCAGCCGATGCGCGCCGCCGCCGGGCTGCAACTCAATGAGTTGCGCAGCTTCAAGCGAATCGAGCAGGCGCATCAGCGTCACGCGATTCACGCCGATCTGGCGCGCCACGTCGCTGAGGTTGGCGGTCGAGCCGCCTTCGGCCACGTAACGCAGCAACCGGAACGCCCGCTCGACGGGCGAGGTGGCGTCGGCAGTTTTCGCCGCTGTTTTAGCGGATTGAGCACCACTGGACTCGGGGTTCGGATATTCGTCGATCATCGGTTCTCGTTTTCGGGCTGCGCCCGCTTCAGGCGAGCGGCACGGTCCACGCATCGTAGCCATAGACCCAGTCGGCGTTGCCGCCGCTCTTGAGCCAGTTATTGCCGCGCGAGCCGATCTGGATGCGCGCCGTGCGCTCCTGACGCGCCTGCGCGTAACGCGCGAGCGCGGCCTGCAGCGCTTCGGGGTTGGCGGCGCTCACGTCGGCGAGTGCGCGGGACAGCACGACCGCATCCTCGATCGCCATGCCCGCGCCCTGCGCCATGAACGGCATCATCGGGTGGCAGGCGTCGCCGAGTAGCGTCATGCGCGCGCCGCTCCACTGCGGTAGCGGATCGCGAATATACAACGCCGAGGCCAGCACCGTGTCGCACGCGTCGAGGAGCGCCCGCGCTTCGGGGTGAAAAGCGGCGTAGGCGCGGCGCAGCGCGTCGGGGTCGCCGGGCATGGTCCAGGACTCGTGGGTCCAGTCGCCTTGCGAGGTGGTCGCGAAGATGAAGACGTCGCGGCCGCGATTGAGCGGGAAGGTGACGATCTGCAGATCGTCGCTCGGCCCCCACCATTTGACAAACGCGCCGGTGTCGCCGCTGCGCACGCGCTCGACGGGCACCACCGCGCGATACGAGACGATGCCGGTGAACTGCGGATGCTCCGCGCCGAACAGATGACGCCGAACGCCCGAATGGATGCCGTCCGAGCCGATCAGCAGATCGAACGCGTGCGTGCTGCCATCGGCGAGCGTGACGGTGGCCGCCTGCGCGTCCTGGGCAAAGGATTCGGTGCGCTTGCCCAGTTGCAACACGCCGGGTTCGAGCGCGGCTTCGAGCGCGCTCATCACGTCGGCGCGATGCATCGTCAGTTGCGGCGCGCCGTACTTGCGTTCGGCCTCGTCGGACATCGCCAGCCGCGAGGTTTCCTCGCCGGTGTCCCACATGCGGCTCACGCGCGCGCTCGGCCGCGCCGCCGTCTCGCGCAACTGCGCGCCGATGCCCAGGCCGTCGAGCGCCCGCACCGCGTTGGGCGTGAGGTTGATGTCGGCGCCCACGCGGCCAAACCTTTCCGCCTGCTCGAATACCGTCACTTCGTGGCCCACGCGGCGCAGCGCGATTGCCGCCGCCAGTCCGCCAATCCCGCCACCGATCACACCAATTTTCAGCATCGCTGTCTCGCCTCTCTTCGCCAGATTAAATCGCCGATCGTTCCTTTGAATGTTCAAAAATGAACACAAAGAACGTAAATGAACTGAAATTGTGAGGCCGGTTTATTTTGGCGGCAAGTCCCAAACGACTCGATCCGCATCGGTTGAAACCCGCATAGGCGACTCGGCAAGGCTGTGTGCAGACGAATAAAGCTGAGACGATCGGCGACTTTTTTGGATTTTGAGGCGGTTGTGCGCTCGCCATGCGTCGCCAAGAATGTGTCTCATCGACGGTCGTGCCGCAGCCCGTGCACACCGTCGCGATTCCAGACTGTGAGGACACACAACATGCTGAGCGAAGAAAAAAACCGGCTGCTGACCGAAGTCGGCCCCGGCACCCCGATGGGCGACTATCTGCGCCGCTACTGGCACCCGGTTGCGGGTGTGGCGGAATTCGACGATAAGGCCGTGCGGCCGATCCGCCTGTTCGGCGAGGATCTGGTGCTCTACAAGGATCTGAGCGGCGATTTCGGCCTCGTGCAGCGCCGTTGCCCGCATCGCAACGCCGATCTGGCGTTTGGTTTCGTCGAGCAATGCGGCCTGCGCTGCGCCTATCACGGCTGGGAATTCGACCGCAGCGGTCAATGCACGCATCAGCCTTATGAGGAGATCGTCGATGCCGAAGCGCGGCTGCGCCAGAAGACGAAGATCACCGCCTATCCGGTGCGCGCGAAGGCCGGCATGCTGTGGGCCTATATGGGCCCCGCACCCGCGCCGGAATTGCCCGACTGGGAGCCGTTTAGTTATGCGAATGGTTTTGCGCAGGTCGTGATGGCCGAGATTCCCTGCAACTGGTTCCAGTGCCAGGAAAACTCGATCGACCCGATCCACTTCGAATGGACTCACAACAACTGGACCGGGCGCCAGCAGGATAGCCATGCCGAACACGTGCCCACACATCTGCGCACGGTTTACGAGGAATTCGAATACGGCTTCGTCTACAAGCGCCTGCGGGCGCACGAGAGCGAACAGAACCCGATGTGGACGACGGGGCGCGTGACGCTGTGGCCGAACGGTTTCTATCTGGGCCATCACTTCGAATGGCGCGTGCCCATCGACGATCACAACACGCTGAGCATCCTGTGGGTGCTCAACAAGGTGCCGAAGGAGCGCGAGCCCTACGTGCAGGAGCATATTCCGGCATGGTACGGGCCGCTGCGCGACGAGCACGGCGAATGGATCACCACCCACGTGGCGAACCAGGATTTCGCGGCCTGGGTCGGGCAGGGCGCCATTACCGATCGCACCAAGGAAACGCTGGGCGCGAGCGATCGCGGCATCGTCATGATGCGCCGGCGCTTTTTCGAGGAGCTTGAAGCGGTGGCAGCGGGCAAGACGCCGAAGGGCCTCATCACCGATGCCGAAGCCAATCGCAACGTGTTCCTGCCCTCGGCGTGCCGTGAGGAGATGATGCACGGCCTCACGCGCGATGCGCTGGCCGCGCATCCGCTGCTTGGCGCCTATCTGCGCGACTTCTTCGGGCAGTATGGGCAGCCCGACGCCGTGCGCCAGGCGTACGAGGCGGCAATCGGGCAGAAGACCGAGGGCGCGCGCTTTTTCTCGGTGCACGGCGGGCGTCCCACGGACGATGCCGGCGACGAAGCGGCGTGAGGCGCATATGAACGAGCCCATCAAGGAAGCGGGCGGCGCGGGTTTGCAAGCGCAAAGGCAAACGCAGATGCAGGCGCGCGTGCGCACGCTGCGGCACGAGGCACAGCGCGTCGCGAGCATCGAACTCGTGCCGCTGGACGGAGCGACGTTTCCGGCCTTCACGCCGGGCGCGCATCTCGACGTGCATCTGCCTGACGGTCTCGTGCGCAGCTATTCGCTCGTCAACGCGCCCGAGGACGATGGGCGCTATGTGATTGGCGTGCTGCACGACGCCAATAGCCGGGGCGGCTCGCGCTGGCTGCACGAGCAGTTGCGCTGCGGCGCGACGCTGACGATCGGCGCGCCGCGCAACAATTTCGCGCTCGACGAAACGGCGGCGACGTCGCTACTGGTGGCGGGCGGCATCGGCGTCACGCCGATGCTGTGCATGTATCGCCGCCTGCGCGAGCGCGGGCGGGCGGCGCGG
>NZ_DASZJJ010000138.1:0-28611 GCF_035948235.1 Paraburkholderia sp.
TGATCGACCACCTGGTGGGCGCACAACGCGACAACGATGCGGCTGACAAAGAAGCGGCGCGCGACATTGCGCCGGGCGTGCAAACCGGCTTCGCGCAGCACGATGGCGCCGTGGTGGATACGTGGCTCGAGCGTGCGGCAATCGAATTGGCGCTCGTATCGGCGGCGCGATTGCCCGCCGCCGTTCCCGACGGCGCGATTCGCCATGCCGCGCTGCCGCTCAATGCGCTGGGCGCGCCGCGTACCGTATTCTGCTTTCATCCCGGCCACGGAATGATCGGCGATTATCGGACGCTCGCGAAATCGCTCAACGGCGCGGCTACGCTCATTGCGATTCAATCGCCATTCATCCAGCGCGCCGATTGTGATGCCGGATTGGACGTCGATTCAATCGAATCTCTCGCGCTTGAATATGCGAGTTGCATTAAATCGATTCAGCCGTACGGTCCGTATTCACTATTGGGCTGGTCGCTTGGCGGGCGTGTTGCAGTGGCGGTGGCGCACGCACTCTCGCAGGCCGGCGAGCGTTGCGACTTCATCGGCATTGTCGATACGGCCACGCACTGGCTCGCCGACACAGCCGACCCCACGCTCAGCGAGGGGAAGACGGCGGCGCAAATACCATTCGACGCCTTCCCGGCAGACGCCGCGCGTGCCGCGCTGATCCGCGCCGCGCTGCGCGCGGACACGCTGCACACGGCCTGGATGGCGCGACACGCGCTACCGGTGCTGGACACGCCGCTGCATGTCTGGCGTGCCACGCGTAACGACGCAGACCCGCTTCGCCGTATGGAATGGGCGCGTCACACGAGCGCCGGCGTCCACGATTACGCCATCGATGCGACGCACGCGGGGATCGTTCATCACCCGTCGTTGCAGAAAACGCTGGCGCAATGGCTCGCTGAAACGCGCTGAATCCGCGGCCCAACTTTCATGTTCCATACAACAGGAAAATTACTTTTGAATAGAAATGCGAGTCATTCCCATTTAGAGTATCATTTGCTGCGCTGCGAAGGCATATAGAAAAAAGCAAAGTTTGGCAGTTGGACATTCTTGGAGTTTGAATAAATGAAGGTAAAAGGCTACGGGAAGCGGGCAGTGGCGTGCGGGCGAGCAGGGGCGCCGCGCTTCCGTCAGGGTTACGTGATGATCATGATGGGCGTGATGGGGACAATCGCGCATGCGCAGCAGACGGCGCAGACCACGGATACGACAGCACAGACGGCGACGCAGACCAAAGACGGCAGCACGCTGCCCGCCGTGCAGGTCAAGGGCACGGCGCTTCAGGATCCGCAGGGCCCGGGCGTGGGCTATGTGGCGACGCGATCGAAGACGGGTTCGAAGACCGATTCGGCGATCATCGACAATCCGCAATCGATTTCCACGGTCACCCGCCAGCAGATGGACGATCAGGGCGTGCAGACCGTCGACCAGGCGCTGCGCTACACCACCGGCGTCTACACCCAGGACGGCACCGATGTGCGCTTCGACCAGTTGCGCGCGCGCGGCTTCGATATGGACTCCTATATGGACGGCCTCGCGCTGTTCCAGTCGCCGCGCTTCGCGACGCCGCGTATCGATCCCTACCTGATGGACCGCATCGACGTACTGTTCGGGCCGTCCTCGGTGTTGTACGGTCAGGGTAGCCCCGGCGGCATGGTCAACTATGTGAGCAAACTGCCGACCGAAACGCCGTATCACGAGATCGAAGCGGTGATCGGCAATCACAACAACTACCAGCTTGGCTTTGACTTCAGCGGCCCGCTCGACAAGGACGGCACGGTGCTGTACCGCCTCACCGGTATCGGCCGCGATTCGGAAACCCAGGTTAGCGACATCAAGGACCAGCGCATTGCGATTGCGCCGTCCATCACGATCAAGCCCGATCACAACACCAGCCTGACGCTGCAAGCCGGTTATCAGCGCGACCCGAACGGCGGCCTGTTCAATCCGATTACCGCGAGCGGCACGATCTGGAGCAATCCTAACGGTCAATTGGGCCCGGACAAGTACTTTGGCGACCCGAACACCGACGGCATGCATCGCACGCAATACTGGTTCGGTTATCAGTTCCAGCACGCGTTCAACGATACGTGGAGCGTGTCGCAGAATCTGCGTTACCTGCATATCGACGAGCGCTATTACCAGACTTCGGTGACGAGCAATCTCACCAATAACAACACGGCCTACATGTGGGGCAATGTCGATAACGAGCACTGGAGCCAGTTTCAGGTCGACACGCACGCGCAGGCCAAATTCGCCACCGGCCCGGTCGACCATACCGTGCTGTTTGGCGTCGACTATCGCCGGGTGCTGGGCGGCGACGACATGGGCGGCGGCCTCGCGGGCACGCTCAATCTGTACAACCCGGACTATTCGTCGCTCACGACGATCCTGCCGACCGAGCGCGTCGATTATTCGCTGAGCCAGATCGGCGTGTATGCGCAGGACGAAATGCGCTACAAGCGCTGGGTCTTCACGGTCGGCATTCGCGAGGACTATGCGGGCACCAATCAGGAAGACGCGGGGGCGGTCAGCCACGCCAACGACCACGCCTTCACCTGGCGCGCGGGCCTTGCCTATGAGTTCGACAACGGCGTCGTGCCTTACGTCAGCTATGCGCGTTCGTTCGAACCGGTGCTCGGATCGACGGAAGGCGGCTCGCCGTTCGTGCCGACCACCGGCAAGCAGGTGGAAGTGGGCGTGCGTTACCAGCCGAAGGGCTATGCGGGCTACTTCCGCGTGTCCGCCTACGATCTGCGCCAGAACAACGTGGCGACCACCGATCCGACCAACGCGAACTACCAGGTGCAGACCGGCCAGGTGCGCTCGCGCGGTATCGAAACCGAAGCGCATGTGAACGTCACCGACGACCTCAAGCTGATCGCGTCGTACACGTATCTGAACCAGGTCGTGACCGAGGACACGACCTACGAAGGCAAGCGTCCGACCATCTCGCCGCGTCATAACGCAGCGTTGTGGGCCGACTACACTTTCCATCGCGGTCCGCTGCGTAACTTCGGTCTGGGCGGCGGCATTCGCTACATGAGCAGTTCGGAAGGCAACAGCGCGAACACCTTCGAAGTGCCTGCACGCACGCTGGTGGATCTGGCGTTCCACTACGACTGGCAGAACTGGAGATTGGGCCTGAACATCAACAACCTGTTCAACCACGAATACATCTCCTACTGCACCAACACGTTCTACTGCTATTGGGGCGCGACGCGTTCCATCGTGGGTACGGCGCGTTACACCTGGTGAGCGTAGTCAGTGGTAAAGATCGCCGATACGCTTGTTGAGGCCACGCAGATGCGCCCGGACGACACCGGGCGTGTCTGCGATAGCGGGCGCCGCCGCGCACTGGCCAGACTGGCCGCGTGCATGGCGGCGCCCGCCTGCCTGTTGCCGCCGTGGCGTGCGGCATTCGCCGATGATGTTGCGCACACAACCTTTGGCGCGGCGCGCCGCGTCGTCGTACTCGACTGGGACCTCACGGAAATCGTGCTTTCGCTCGGCCTTGTGCCGGTGGGCGTCGCGCGGCCGTTGTGGTACAGGAATCTCAACAGCGTGCCGCCGCTACCCGCACAGGTAGTGGATACGGGGCTGCTGTTCCAGCCGAATTTCGAGGTCCTGCACGCGTTGCGGCCGGACCTCATCATCATTACCAACTGGCACGAGATGTTGCGGACGCAACTGGAAAAGATCGCGCCGACGCTCAGCGTGACCATTTACCAGTCCGGCCAGGCGGTGCTGCCGGGCCTGCGCGAACAGACGCTGCGTCTTGGCACTGCGCTTGACCGTACGGCCCAGGCCGAAGCGCTGCTTGCGCGCCTGGACGGCACGCTCGCGCGTTGCGCGCGGCGTCTGGCCGATGCAGACTCGACCGGCGCGGCCCGTCGCGCGCCGCTGTTCCTGCTCCGGCCCATCGATGGCCGCCACGTCACCGTGTATGGAGCGCGCAGCCTGTTTGGCGGCGTCGCGGGCAAGCTAGGCTTGCGCAACGCCTGGCAGGGCAGCACCGATATCCAGGGCATGGCCCAGACCGATCTCGCCGAACTGGCGACCGCGCCCGATGCGCGCGCGATCCTCAACGGCGCGCCGCTGCCCAATGTCGCCAGCGATCTGGCCGACAGCCCGCTATGGCGCGGCTTGCCCTTTGTCGCTGGGCGCAAGCTCGCCACCACGACGGCGATTGCGCCGACCGGCGGCCCCATGTCCGCAATGCGTTTCGCCGATGCGCTCACCGACGTTTTGACGGAGGCGCAATCGTGACCCGCGTATCCGAACCGCGTTTCGACGTGCCGTCGCAGCTTGCGGCCGGGCGTGCGCGCCACGCCGGCTGGCTGCCGTTTACGCTGGCCGTGCTGACCGCGCTGCTGGCCGTACACACGATATCGGCCTGGCTGCCGCCGGGGGAATGGTTTGCCTCGTCGGCTTCGTTGTCTGCCTCGCACGCGGATACGGCGCTCCAGCTCAAGCGGCTGGTCGTCTGGTATGCGTGGCTGCCGCGTTTTGCGGTGTCCTTGCTCGCGGGCGCGGCGCTCGCGTATGCGGGTGTGCTGTTCCAGCAGGTGCTACGCAATCCGCTGGCGGAGCCGTTGACGCTTGGCGTCGCGGCGGGCGGTCATCTTGCGTTGACGGCGGCGGCGATCTGGGTGCCCGCGTGGCTTGCCGGCATGCGCTTCACGGTGACGCTGTGCGGCGCCGTCGGGGCAATGCTCATCACGCTCGCGCTCACGCGCAAGAAGCGCTTTGCGCCAGTGGCTGTGATTCTCGCTGGGATGGTAGTGAATCTGTATTGCGGCGCGGTCGGCGTGATCCTGACGGTCGCCTATGAACGCCAGCTGATTTCCGTGTTCATCTGGGGCGGCGGATCGCTGAGCCAGAACGGCTGGGACAGCTTCCTGTGGCTGCTGCCGCGCGTGGTGGGCGCGGTGCTGGTGTCGGCGTTGCTGGTGCGTCCGCTCACGTTGCTGTCGCTCGGCGACGAAGGCGCGAGCCAGCTTGGCCTGCCGCTCGCGTGGACGCGCGGCGCGGCGCTGGGCGCGGCGGTGCTGCTCAGCGCGTTTGTCGTGAGTTCGGTCGGCGTGATCGGTTTCGTCGGGCTGGCCGGACCCGCGCTCGTGCGCCTGGCCGGTGCGAGAACGTTGCGTGCGCAATTGATGGCCGGGCCGTTGACCGGCGCGCTGTTGCTCGCGCTGACCGATCAGCTCGTGCAGTGTCTGCCGGGCGTCGCCGGCGATCTGCTGCCGACTGGCGCGGCCACCG
The DNA here is from genome assembly GCF_035948235.1 of Paraburkholderia sp. Lineage (GTDB taxonomy): Bacteria > Pseudomonadota > Gammaproteobacteria > Burkholderiales > Burkholderiaceae > Paraburkholderia. Next base: position 5,268 of record NZ_DASZJJ010000138.1, read on the forward strand.
CGCTGCTCGGCGGCCCGCTGCTGCTGTTTCTGCTGCGCAAAATGCCGACGGACGGCACGCTCTCTGCACGCGACGACGCAACCCCTGCGCCACGCCGCGATCCGCGCCGCGTTAGCGTGGCGTTGTTCGTCGCGCTGCTGCTTGCGGTGTTCGTCTCGCTGCATCTGTCGCAAAGCGTGCAGGGCTGGAGCTGGGACACCGGCACGCAGTGGCGCGAACTGGTGGGCTGGCGCTGGGCGCGCATGCTCGCCTCTGGCGCGGCGGGCGTCATGCTCGCGCTCGCGGGCGTGCTTCTGCAACGCACCAGCGGCAACCCGATGGCGAGTCCCGAATTGCTTGGCGTGAGCGGCGGAGCGATGCTCGGACTGATGGCCGTGGCGCTCTTCGTGGCCGCGCCGACAACCACGCAACTGCTGGGAGCCTCGGGTGTTGGCGCACTCGCTGCGCTCGCGCTGATGCTGGCGCTCAGCCGCAAGCACGGGTTCGCCCCCGGCTATCTGCTGCTCGTGGGCGTGGCAATCAGCGGCTTTTCGCAGTCGGTGATTGCGCTCGCGACCGCCAGCGGCGGGGCGTATTCGTTCCTGCTGCGCAGCGTGACGATGGGCTCGACCTACCTGATGACACCGTCGATCGCGCTCACGGCTGCGCTCTGGGCCGTAGCCGGTTACGCGGCTGCCTCGTTGTGCGGCCGCTGGCTCGATATCCTGCCGCTGGGCGGCGCGGTGACCGATGCGCTCGGCGTCGATAGCCGGCGCGCGCGCCTCGTGGTGCTGCTGCTTTCGGCGTTGCTGACGGCGGGCGCGACCGTGGTGATCGGGCCGCTTTCGTTCGTCGGCCTGATGGCGCCGCATCTTGCGCGCCTGCTGGGCTTTCCACGCGCCCGCGCGCAGATGATCGTCGCGGCGCTGATCGGCGCGCTGGTGATGGTGGTGGCCGACTGGTTCGGCCGCAACCTGATCTTTCCGCAGCAGATGCCCGCCGGCATTCTGGCGATGCTGATTGGCGGCCCCTATCTGTTGTGGTTGCTGCGCCGTTGATCCGCCAGCCGCCATTCAATCCTTACTCCCGATCTTATTCCCGAGCAAACAGGAACCGATGACCCGAACCCTCCGATTCGCCATGCTGCTTCCGGCGAGCGCGCTGCTGATGGCCGCTTGTGCAACTCAACAGAATGCCGGCGCGAGGGACGCGGGTCCCCGCGAGCAGGATCATCGCGTGCAGATCGTGCGTACGGCCGAAGGCACACCGCATATCCGCGCGTCGAACTGGCAGGATCTGGGCTATGGCTACGGCTATGTGCAGGCCCAGGACGAACTCTGCACGATGGCGCAGGCGTTCACTACCTACCGGGGCGAGCGTTCGAAGTATTTCGGCGGGGACGGGCACGCCGATTCGACATCGTCGTTCGGCATGCCGCGCAATCTCGACGCTGATTTTTTCTTCCGCTTCATGCTGGACGACGCGGCGGTGGCGCGCTATCGCGCGGCGCAGCCCGCGCATATGCAGAAGCTTGTGAACGGATTCGCGCAAGGATACGACCGCTATATCGGCGAGCTTGCGCATGGCGAACACGCCGGTGCGCAGACGCTATGCCGCGGCAAGCCCTGGATTACGCCGATTTCCGCCGACGATGTGTATCGACGCTTGATGGCGGCGATGCTGGCGGGCGGGGCTACGCGCTTTATCGACGCCATTGCACGTGCGCATCCGCCTGAGAGCACGGCTTTGCCCGCTTCCGCGCCCGCTGCCGCAGCCGATACGCCGCGTAGCGCCAATGTCACGCTGGCGTCCTCGCAATTCGAAGTCGGCGGCGGTCATGGCATCGGCAGCAATGCGCTTGCGTTCGGCGCGGGCAAAACGCACGACGGCCACAGTCTGCTGTTCGGCAACCCGCACTGGTTCTGGCGCGGCCCCGATCGCTTCTACCAGGCACAACTGACGATTCCGGGGCAGCTTGACGTGGCCGGGGTGTCGTTTCTCGGCGTGCCGGTGATCGTGATCGGCTTCAATCGCGATGTGGCGTGGACGCATACGGTGTCCACGGCGCGGCGCTTTGGCATCTTCGAGCTGAAACTCGTGCCGGGCCATCCGACGCAGTATCTCTACGATGGCCGCGTGCAGTCTCTCGACGCCGTGCCCGTGACGGTGCAGGTGCGCAATGCGGACGGCACGCTTGCGCCGGTGACGCGCACGCTGTATCGCTCGCGCTTTGGCCCGCTGGTCGATCTGTCGTCGATGGCGAAGCCGCTGCAATGGAGCGATACGCGCGCGTTCGCGCTGTGGGATGTGAACGCCAATAACGCCGAAGCGTTCGAAAACTTCCTGGAGTGGGGCCGGGCCGATTCGCTGGATGCGTTCATCGCGACGCAAAAGCGCTTCGCGGCGATGCCGTGGGTCAATACCGTGGCGATTGGCCGTAACGATCCGCGCGTCTGGTACGCCGATATCGGCGCCGTGCCGAATGTGCCCGACGCGCTGGCCGCGCGCTGCACCACGGCGTTGGGCCACGCATTCGACGCGAAGGTGCCGGGTGTGCCGTTCTTCGACGGCAGCCAGCCGGCATGCGCATGGAACGGCGCCTTCGGCGCAACGCCCGAACGGCTCCCGGCACAGGCAATGCCGGGCCTGCTGCGCGACGACTATGTCGGAAATTTCAACGGCAGCTTCTGGCTGAGCAATCCGGCCGCGCCACTCATCGGCTACCCGAAGATCATGGGCGAAACCGCCACGCCGCAATCGCTGCGCACGCGGCTTGGCCACACGATCGCCGCGCAACTGCTGGCGCAACCGGGCGGCGTGACGCGCGAGGCGCTGGAGCGGCGCGTGCTCGACAGCGAGTCGATGTCCGCCACGCTGATGCGCAAGCCCGTGCTCGACGCGTTGTGCGCGACGGGTCAGCGTGCGCCGCTGGTCTCGTTGACGGATATGGCGAACACAACCACGGACACGGTCGATCTCGCCGAAGCCTGCAAGGTGCTGCGCGCCTGGGACGGCAGCGGCAATGCCGACGCGCGCGGCGCGAATCTGTGGGATGCGTTCTGGCGCGAGGCGAGCAGGATTCCGGCGCAGCAGTTGTACGCGACACCGTTCGATCCGGCGCGGCCGCTCGATACGCCAGCCGGCCTCAAGGCCGACGATCCGGCCTTGGCGCAGGCGCTGGCGAAGGCGGTCGTGGCGATGTCGAAAGCCGGACTCGCGCTCGACTCCACACGCTCGCAGCAGCTTTATTCGCAACGCGGCGATGTGCGTTATCCCTTGTACGGTGGCTGCGATTTCGCGGGTTATTTCACGTCTGCGTGTCTGGAGGGCATGATCCCGCGCAGCGCATCCACGCCCGATGGCGATCTGCATGGCAACAGCTATGTGCAGGTCGTGTCGTTCGGAGAACACGGCCCGCAAGCCGACACGATGCTGGCGCCTTCTGAAGCCGATGATCCGGCTTCGCCCAACTACGCCGAAGGCACGGCGCGCTACGCGCACAAAACGTGGACGCGATTCCTGTTCGATCAGGCGGCGGCTGAGGCGGCCGAGGGAAGTCGCACCGAGGTGCTCGATAGCCGCAACTGAGTGTGCGAGCCCGCGCGGAAGCCGCGGGCTGTCTGCCCATAGGGCCTGCTTAGTCTGCTTAGGCGATCTGCTCGTAACTGCGCCAGCCGACCGCATCGATGGCCCGCAAGGGCTCATGGGTGGCGACGGCTGCGCAGATCTGCCCCGGCATCGGCACTTCGACAATATGGGCGCTGCTGGCGTCACAACTGGCCTGCAGCGCCGTATTGCCCATCAGTTCGAAATCGAGGGTTGATGATGTGAACGCGTCCACGCCCGCGAGTGACAGCACGCTGTCCCGACGCGATTGGTCGCGGGTCCTGTTCTGGATTGCATCGTCATCCAAAGTAACGGGGCGCACATCGGGAAGCGCGACGCTCATGCCGAAATCCTGGCCGCTCATACCGAGCAGAACCCAGATCCCGGCATAGGCCATCCTGATGCACAGCTTTTGACGCGGCGCTGGCGCGATGAGCTGCGGCTGCGCATGGGCATCGTCGTCGAGGTCGATTTGCGCGGGCGGGCAGTCGAGCATGACCGACAGGATGTTGCGCAGCACCGCGCGGGAAACGAGGTAGCGCTTCGCGATGGCCGAACTCGGGCTGCGTGCAGCGCGATTCTGTTCGTCGCGCGAGATATGAAAGGGAAACGAGGCGCGGCTCGCCGAACCCCACTCAGCGCGAAATCGCCAGAGCGTCAACTCGTTGGCTGTGGGCAGGCGCTGATGACGAAATTCGATCTCATCAAACTTCCAGGGGACGAAGCGCAAATCGGGAGTGTGATGCACAGCGTAAATTTCAGATTGCGCCATGGCGTCTCTTGATGGTTGGATCGGCATGCGTCCTCATTGGCATTCCTTACCAGATTTTACGGATTGCGACGACAACGTTTGCCGGTCGATGAAAGAGAGCGCCGCGGCGCGGAACAAACAGATCAAATGGACGAACTGCCGAGCCATTCACGCACATGATTCGTGCGCGGCGGGCGAAACGCCGTGCGTTCCTGCGATTTCGGCGTGCCGATAAACAGGAAGCCGAGCAGTTTGTCGGTGGGTTCGAAATCGAGCGCGGCTTTGAGTTTTTCGTCGTAGGTGTCGATACCGGTTGCCCAGAAGCCGCCATAACCGAGCGCATGAATCGCATTGAGCATGTTCATTGTGGCCGCGCCCACGCTAAGCATCTGTTCGAGTTCGGGAATCGGGCCGCTGCTTGCAATCGATGCGCCGAGGGCGACGATGACCGGTGCGGCAAAGGCCTTCTCGCGCCGATGTGCATGCGAGGAGCGCGGCGTGCCGGGTTCGCGCGCGGCGGCGACATCGACGAGAATCTCGCCAAGCTCGGCGCGCGCTTCGCCGCGAATAAAGGCAAAGCGCCACGGACGTAGGCGGCCGTGGTCCGGCGCGCGCAAGGCGGCGTCAAAGATCAGGTCGAGTTCGGCATCGCCCGGACCCGGCTCGATGAGCGGCCACGCCGATTGTCTCGCGAGCAGGGTTTCGAAAAAGGACTCGCGCGCGGGCGAGGCGAGGTTCGCTGCACGATTTTCCGTCGTCGGGGTAACGGGCATATCCATAACTTGATCCGGTTGAAGAAACGAACCTTATGATGATCAAAATTCAATGTATTTGCAAATGATTCTCATTCAATTGCATTTTGCATCAGGTTGATTTATGCTGGCGCGATGGAAGATCTATCTGGCGACGAACGGCGGTGGGAGAGCAGCGGCGCATCGCGCGCGGTGCGCCTGATGGCGCGCGGGCGCTGGCCGGATGAGATCGACGTCTGGCAACTACGCTTTGATTTTGCGGGCGCGCTTGCCGAAGACATGCCGTTCCTGGACGCCGCCGAGCGAGCAAGGGCTGCGCGCTTTTTGCGCCTGCCGGACCGGATTCGTTCAGCGGCGACGCGTTCCGTGCTGCGCGAACTGCTGGGCGGCTACCTGAACATGAATCCCGCCGATGTCCCGCTTGTCGTCTCCAGCCGGGGCAAGCCGATGCTGGCCGATTTGCGCCACGATGCGCTGTCGTTCAACGTCTCGCATTCGGGCGATCACGCGCTGATCGCGGTATCGCGGCGGCATGTCGTAGGCGTGGATATCGAACGCATCAATCCCGCCATCGACTGGCGCGGACTTGCCAGGCTCGTGTGTACGCCGCTTGAAAAGCAGGCGATCGAAGCATCGCCGTTAGCGCTTCAACCCGCGCAATTTTTCCGCTGCTGGACGGCCAAGGAAGCGTTGCTCAAGGCGCTCGGCCTGGGCATCACCGAAGGACTGCTGGCGCTGCGCGTGGACCTGCACGCAGCAATACCGGCCGGGCCGCCGCAAGTGGCCGAAGGCGCGCACGCATTCGACGGCGCGCGCTCGATGCATTATCGCTGGATAGAAGACATCGACGGTTATCCCGGCTGTCTCGCCTTCAATAGCGCCTGATTGGCGAATATCGCGTCAGGCGAATTTGCCGGAGCGAATCGAGCGGATAAACCGGCTCGCGAGCAACCAGACAGGATTTTCCTTCTGCATGAAGCCGAACAGAAAAATCAGGCAGCCGATCAGCGCGGTCGCGCCTCTGTCGAAGAAGGGCGCGCCGGCAAGCATCCCCGTCACGCCGATCGCGGCAATGCACGAGGATATCGAATCCACGCCGGTATGCCGGGCGCTTGCACGCAGGACGCCCGCATAGTTCGCGTGGCCGTGTTTTTCGGCCTGTGCCGCCGTCCACTTCAGATAGCCATACAGGCAGCCTTTGACGAGAAAACTCGCAAGAGCAATCACGAGCGAATACAGCGTGACGTGGCGGATGGTGTCGTCGCCCTGATTGAATGGCGCAAAAAAACTGACCAGAAGAAATTCGGCGCCCACCGCCATTACCATCAGGCTGGCAAACGCGGCCACGACGGGCAGCAGATGTTTGCGGTGGCCGTTGGGGTTGTGGTGCACCCAGAAGATCGCGGCTGCCACCAGGGCGTCGGTGAGGACGTCCATCAAGCTGTGCGCGCCGTCCGCCACCATCGCGTTAGAGCCCGATGTCCAGCCGGCCCACACCTGGAAACCCATCAGCACGAGATTGACGAGCAGGGTGACGAGGGACGCTCGCTTGAGCGTTTTCATAGTGTGCACGCGCGCAACCAATAACCGTGGAATCGCAATAGCGAAGAGCCGCTAGCGTATCGAGGTCAGATTGCAGGCCGGTGACAACACGCGCGTGTCATGTTGCGGGATGCGGCCATTCAGGCCGCTAGGCGTTCAACGAAGCGAGCAGCCGCTCGATTTCAATGAGTTGAACTTTCGACAATTGATGGCTTTGCACAATGTCCTGCAAGCGCTTGCGCCAATAGGCCGGCGGCAAGCCCGAGGCGTTCATTTCCTGCGCGGATAAACGCCCGACCAACGACTTGATGTGCCGCAGATCGTCATTAGCAAGTTTCAAAGAATGCGCGCCGGATAATTTCGGACTCGCGCCAATATTTAAACCCCCTTCCGACATCATTCCCATTGTTTTTCCGCCTCGGCAAGCATCCGACGCGCATGCACTGCGCGCGTGGCTGGCCTTGTGGCGTCCTGTTTGCGGGTGTGTAGGTCGAGCACCGGGAAACTTCCCTCGGTCCGGTGCGTCGAACGGAGCCGGATTCGTTCGGCTGTACCGAACGTCGTTCGGTAGTGTTATTTATGGTAGGTTCCGCAATAGTGACTGTCAATATCGACCATGCGATGCTGACCATGGGTTCTGGCGGACCGCCATCGAAAATAATCGGCAAAACACGAAATAAAAAATGACACAAGCAGCTCAGACCACTGAAGATCGTTACGCGCTTCGCAGCGTCAGCCGGGCACTCGACGTACTGGAAGCATTGGGAACAGGCGGGAGCGAGGGGCTCACGGTCGCCGAAATCGCAACCGTGATTGGCGTTTCAAAAAGTACGGCATTTGCGTTATTGCAGACGCTGCTCGCCCGCAGCTATGTCATCGATGTGCGGCTAGGCGGCTCGCGTCGCTATCGGCTGGGCTTTGCGCTTGTGCATTTGGGGGACCGCGCGGCGGCTGACGTGGGTGTGTCCCAGCTCGCCATGCCGGTGTTGCGGGAACTGACCGAGGCGACTGGCCTCACGTCGCGGCTCGCGGTGCTCGACGACGATGGCTACGCCGTGGCGATCAATCGTGTTGATGCACCGGGCATCGTGCGAATTGCTTCCGCGCTGGGACAGCGCGAGCTTCCGCATTGCTCCGCGCTTGGCAAGTCGCTAATGGCGCTGCTGCCGCCCGCGCGGGTGGTCAAGCTACTCGCGCATACCGGCATGCCGGAGCGCACCCAATACACCCGCCTGACGCCCGCCGAGCTGATGAAGGATCTGATCCTCGTGGCCGAACGCGGCTATGCCTTCGATGACGAGGAAGACAATATCGGCGTGGTCTGCGTGGGGGCGGCGATTACGAACCGCGACGGCGAGGGCGTCGCGGCAATCAGCGTGACCACGCTCAAGAGCAGCCTGAGCGACGATGATCTGCATGAACTGGGGCGTACGCTGCGTTCATATGCGGAACGCATCAGCGGGATGCTCGGCGCGCAACTGCCGTTAGCCGCGCGCGGCTAACGCGCTATCGATCACCGATTACAGATCACCGAAGCGCATTGACGCGACGGGGCAGGGACTTCATGCCGACTACCTTTGCTGGACTGTTCGATCTTCACGGAGCGAGCAGCTATCTGCCTGATTTGCTGCGCGGCGCGCTCACGAGCCTGGAACTGACGTTCTGCATTCTTGCGCTGAGTTTGCCGTTCGGGCTTGTGCTGGCGATCGCCAGAATCAGCCACGCGCGGCTGCCGCGCATGCTTGCCGCCGCTTATATCGAGCTGATTCGCGGCACACCGGCGCTTTTGCAGCTCTTCTATATTTATTTCGTGCTGCCTTCGTTCGGGCTGCGTTTCGATCCCTTTGTTGCGGGCGTCATCGGGCTTTCGATCAATTACTCGGCTTATCTTGCCGAGGTTTACCGCGCCGGTATCAAGGCGGTGCCGAAGAGCCAGGTCGAAGCCGCGAAGGCGCTCGGTATGTCCAACGCCCAGACGCTCAAGCTGATCGTGCTGCCGCAGGCGCTGCGCATCGTGGTGCCGCCGCTGGGCAATTACGCCATTTCGCTCTTCAAGGATACTTCGCTGGTGTCGATCGTCACGGTCAAGGAACTGATGTTCACCGGGCAGATTATTTCCTCTACGAATTTTCAGTACGCCACCGTCTTTACGATAATCGGCGCGATATATTTGGCTTTCTCGTGGCCGAGCGCCTGGGTCGTGCGCTGGCTGGAGCGCAAGATGGGCGGACCGCGCATGGCGAATCCGCAAGACAGCCGACGCTGAGCGGCAATGTGCTACGAGCGCCGCGACGTTGCGTAAGCAACGAAATCATGGTCGTTACATAACATCGCTTTGCTACGTCGTTTCATCGAGTCGTTTTATTACATCACTAATACCAATTATTCTGGAGAGTGTTGTGCGAAAAACAATACTGGCGTTTGCCGCCATCATCGGGGGCCTGGTTGCGTTGTCCAACGCTTACGCGGACGACAATGGCGGTATTACCGGCGTAAGTTTTCAGGGCGGCGACGGCTCGTATGCGCGCGCGGTCCACGACGGCGTGACACTCGCGATTGCCGCCGATCCACCATCGACCTATCTCGACGATAAAACCCACGCATTCGACGGCGCGGACGTGCGCATCTTCAAGGAGATCACGAAGCGCCTGGGCATCACGAAAGTCACCTGGAACATCATGCCCTTTGACGCGATGATTCCCACGCTGCTTTCCGGGCGCGCAGACATCATCGTCGACAATCTGCACGCCAATCCGCAGCGCCTGAGGGTGGTGGCGTTCACCAGTCCCGCGTACTGGTACGGCTCGGCGATCGCCACGCAGCGCGGCAATCCCCTCAAGATTCACGGTTGGGACGACTTCGCCGGGCATACCGTGGGTACCCTGCGCGGCACCATTAATCATCAACTGCTGGAAGGGCGAAAGGACCTCAAGGAACTCAAGCTCTACACCAGCAGCGAGGCCGAATTCGCGGATCTGATGGCGGGGCGCATCGACGTCGCGATGGAGGACAGTGTCAAGATCGGCATGTTTCTCAAGCAGCATCCAACTTCGGCTATCGAAATGGTGAGCGATTACCGGCCGTTGCCGCAGGAATATGGCTACGCCCGTTATGCGCTGCGCAAAGGCGATGTCGATCTGAACCATGCGGTGTCGCGGGCGCTCGACGAATTGCGCGCCGACGGCACGCTGGCATCGATCCTCAAACAGTTCGGCTATAGCGACCGCAATCTCTGGTATTTCCCGGTGAAAAACTGATCGGACCTGGGCCGGTCGATGCGGTGAAATTCGCGGTAACGAAAACCATGAAAAATCGCGCGTTTATGCCCTTCAGATTTCGCTGCATCGACCGTTATGGTAGTAGTCGTTACGCATCGATGCGTATTTTCGACGCTTGAGTATCCACGCCGCGCTGAGAGACGCGGCGCGTGCCCGCCGCGAGAGGCCGAATTCTCGTGGCGCTCGCACGGGCAAAGAGACTTGATCAGAATGACGCGCAAAAGAAACTGGCGCGCAAAAGGCCACGAATGAACGGTGTCTACAACCCGCTGTTGACGTGCCTGTCCGTGGTGGTCGCGTTTCTTGCGTCGTTTACGGCGCTCGAGGGCGCCGCCATGCTCAATGCGGTGACCAGCAGCCGCTGGCGCCACGTCTGGCTAGCGGGCAGCGCGTGCGCGATGGGCATTGGCATCTGGTCGATGCACTTCATCGGCATGATCGCGCTGACACTGCCGATTGCCGTGGGCTACGATCTCGACGTCACCGCCGCTTCGCTTGCACTGGCCGTGCTTGCCGCGCTGGTGGCGCTGGCCACCGTCAGCCGCGGCTGTCTCTCGCCGCGCCGGCTGCTGGCTGCCGGCATCGTCATGGGCCTGGGCGTAGCGGCCATGCACTACACCGGCATGATCGCGATGCGCATGTCGCCGGGCATCGACTACGATCCCGTGCGCGTCGCACTCTCTCTTGTCATTGCGATTGGCGCGTCCATCGGCGCGCTCTGGCTCGCGTTCCATCTGCGCGACTCGCGCCGCGAAAACATCGTCTGGAAGCGCCTGGGCGCCGCTGCGGTGATGGCGTTCGCAATCAGCGGCATGCATTACACGGGCATGAGCGCCGCCACCTTTGCCGATGCCAGCCGCTGCCTGAGCGCGCACAAGGTCGATGCCAACGCGCTCGCGCTCATCGTGGGCGTGGCCTCGACCGTCGTGCTGATCGGCACCTTGTGGATCTTCGGCGCGCAGGCCAACCGTCTGTCCGCCTCGCTCGATCGCGCGGCCCGCACCATCCGTCATCTCGGCACGCACGACGCGCTCACCGATCTGCCCAACCGCGCGTATCTGATGGTGCGCGCAAAGGACCTCGCGCAGCGCAGCGCGCGCGCCGGCAAGACGCTGGCGGTGCTGTTCGTCGATCTCGACGGCTTCAAGGTGGTCAACGATACGCTCGGCCACAAGATTGGCGACGATCTGCTGCGCCAGGCCGCCTCGCGCATTGCCGGCTGCGCGGGCAAGGGCGATCTGGTGGCGCGGCTGGGCGGCGACGAATTCGTGGTCGTGACGGCCGGACTGAACACTATGACCGACCCGGCCGACGCCGCCGATGCCATCGCGCGGCGGATTCTCGCCAGCCTCGCCGATGAGTTCGTCCTGGCCGACGCGCTGCCGGTGCGCATTGGCGCGAGCATCGGCATTGCGCTCGCGCGCGACGAGGGCGTTTCGCTCGACACGCTGCTCAGCCACGCGGACTGCGCGATGTATGCCGCCAAGCGCAGCGGCCGCAACACGTTTCGCCGCTTCGAGGACAGCATGAGCCGCTCCACGCTGCGCTCGCTGCACATCCAGCGCGACCTCCACACGGCACTCGCGCGCGAGCAGTTCGATCTCGTCTTCCAGCCTAAATACACCGTCGACGGCAAGGCCATGACGGGCGCGGAAGCGCTGTTGCGCTGGTCCCATCCGGTGCTTGGCAATGTGCCGCCGCTCGAATTCATTCCTATCGCCGAACGCGCAGGCCTGATGATCGCAATCGGCGACTGGGTGCTGCGCCGGATCTGCGCGCATCTCATCGAATGGGAGCGCGAAGGGCTGGGACCGCTGTCGATTGCGATGAATCTATCTGCGATGCAATTCAACCTGCCGCGTATCGTCGAGCGCATCGACGCGATCGAGACGGCCGCGGGCGTGCCGCCCGAGCGGCTCATGTTCGAGATCAGCGAAGCCACCGCGATGCAGGACGTCGATCGCACGCGTGAGGTCGTCCAGGCGCTGCGCGATCGCGGCTATGCGGTGGCGCTCGACGATTTCGGCACCGCACTTTCCAGCCTTGGGCATTTGCAGGATTTTCGCGTCGATCAGATCAAGATCGATCGCGCCTTCGTCAACGGCCTTGACGATACATCGTCGCGCAGCTCGGCATTGCTGTCGGCGGTGATGGCGCTGGCGCGCGTGCTGGGCATCGAGGTCGTGGCGGAAGGCGTGGAGACCGTCGCGCAATCGCTCAAGCTGCTCGCGCTCGATTGCGATCAGATGCTGGGTTTTCTGTGCGGCTCGCCACTCGCGTGTGACGATTTCAGACAGGCAATGACGGCTCCGCTCGCACTGAAAAACTAGTTGCGCGCGCATGGGTCGAATCACTCCTGCGCAATGACCAGCAGTCGCGCTACAATTCACGCGCTGTTTTGAAATTAAATAAATGTTTCCTTTTTATGGAAACCCGAGGGCTGGACTTTATCGAAGTCCATAGTAGCGACCAGCGCACGATAAAAATAAATCTTGAGAAACTGGTGTTATTCATATGGCAAGTGAACTGGATTTGCGGCGGGACGTCCGCACACCAATGTTGTTCGGGCCACTGCTGCTCAACAAGGACGGCAGGGCGCTTGCCCAGGTCGCCGACCTGAGTTCGCATGGCGCGCTGCTCCACGCCCGCAGCGGCCTGTTTTCGTGCGGCGAGACGGTATCGGGATGGATACAGTCATCGGCCGTGGATAAAGACGACGAGATCGTGGTCGTGGTGGCGCTCGAAGTGCGCTGGATCACGGAAGATCACGAGAAAGGCTGGAGCCGCGTGGGCTGCGAAATGCGCCCGCTGGATTCGCGCTCGAAAGCGCGCCTGCGCAGCCTGATCGCGAAGGCCGCGCCGTAAAGGCGTTTTGCTTGCGGGTGGGGGCGCAGGCTGCAACGTCGCGCCCGTCTGCGTTAGCAGCGGCTTTATGACTCGAGTGGATAAACGTATCGGATTTGCTTCGTTGTCAGCCTGGGCGGGCGCACGTAGATTGAGCGTTTTCGCACCGATAAGGCATTCCGCGTGACTACGACCGCTTCCTTGCCCGCGCACACCGCTCAAGACGCGCAACAGCATTTCGACATTCGTGCTTTCGATGCGCCGCTGGGCGCCGAGGTCATCGGCCTCGATCTCGCAAAGCCGCTGGGCGCGCAGGATTTCGCGCGCCTGCACCGCGCTCATCTCGACCATCACGTACTGGTCTTTCGCGACCAGTGCATCACGCCGGAGCAGCAGATCGCTTTCTCGCGGCGCTTCGGTCCGCTGCAGATTCATGTGCTGCACCAGTTCGCGCTGCCTGAGCACCCGGAGGTCCTGATCGTCTCCAACATCGTCGAGAACGGCAAACCGGTGGGGCTGGGCGATGCCGGCCACTTCTGGCACTCGGACCTCTCGTACAAGGAAAAACCGAGCCTCGGGTCGATGCTGCATGCGCAGGAATTGCCCGAGGAGGGCGGCGATACGCTGTTCGCCAACATGCATCTCGCGTGGGACCGCTTGCCCGCGCATCTGCGCCGCGCGGTCGAAGGACGGCGCGCCGAACACACCTATCTTGCGCGTTATGCCGAACTGCAGTCGCGCAGCCCATGGCGGCCGAATCTTTCCGCCGAACAGATCGCGCAGGTAAAGCCGGTCGTGCATCCGGTGGTGCGCACACATCCCGAGACGGGCCGCAAGGCGCTGTTCGTGAGCGAGCATTTCACGACGCGCATCGTCGATTTACCCGAGGACGAAAGCCGTGCGCTACTGGATGAACTGTTTGCGCATAGCGTGCGCGATGAGTTTCTGTATCGGCACGTCTGGCGCGAACACGATATGGTGTTCTGGGACAACCGCTCGCTGATGCACCTGGCGGCGGGCACGCCCGACCATCTGCGCCGCAGGCTGTATCGCACGACGATTGAGGGGGATGCGCCGTTTTGAGTATTTGGGTGCATATTCGCTGCCCGTTTGACGACGGGCAACTCCTATCGCCTGCACGTTATCGGTCCTCGTGAAGCTGTTGAAGAATGTCCTCTTCGACCACTCCAGGGGATTGATTCATATGGCATATGATGGGATCGCAGCGGCGAACTACGCATTTAGTCATGCGCAAGCGGGCAGCACGGGCAACTGCGCAAAGTATGTTCGACGTGCCATTGAATGGGGCGGAGTCAGTATTCAGCACACGGAAGCCGCCAAAAATTATGGCGCTTACCTACAGGCAGCAGGATTCTTCGAGGTGGCGGGTGCCCCCGTACGGGGCGATGTTGCCGTGATACAGAGCATCACGGGCCATCCATACAGACACATGGCAATCTTTGACGGGCACATCTGGATCTCAGACTTCAAACAGCAGCCCGGTCCTCAAGGTTTCTATCCCGGCCCCGCGTATCGCGCGGCTCACCCCCCGTACAAAATCTATCGGCATAACTGACCCCCTTATGAAACGCTTCCTGTCGATACTCGCCATTTGTGTCCTTGTCTTCAGCCACCATGCGTTCGCTGCGGGCACGCAAGACACACCAGAAGCCAGGGCGCACGCGTTCTATACGTGGTACCTCAAAGCCGGCGCAAATTTGTCTTATCCGTTGCTCAAGGAAGGTATCTTCGATTTTGTCTCAAAAGACACAGTGACCCGGTTGCGCGATGACTATCGACATAACCGCTTGCCGGAAGATGTCGACTACTTCCTGAAAGTACAGGATGAGGACGATCAGGACTGGTTGAGTCACATTGCAACACATCCGATTGTCATGCTCGGGGACGTCGCGGTTTTGCCGATCACGTTCGGTTCGAAAAGCCAAACGAATGTCATTGTGTTTATGCGCAAAACCGCGGGCATATGGAAAATAACGAAGGTCGATAGTACGTTGGACTATCGCTGACCCTTCATAGCTGAATTTGTCAAAGGCCGTGCAAAGTTGCACGGCCTTTTTCGTTCATAGAGGCGGCCACGCGTGATTCCCGCTCCACCGATAAGGATTCTAGAACTCGTTCGTTGTGCTGGATGAATCGGCCTCGTATAACTGCACGCTGTACTTTGCGGTTATACAGGGGATTATCTTGAGCACTCTCGACATCGATCCGGCTGCTGCAGCGTCGATTTCAGCGCCCGGTTCTGCGCCAATCCGTTCAGCCAGCGACGTTTCGCGATTAATCAACGCCAGCACCGCGCGCGCCAGTCACGCGCGCGTGATCGTGCTGCTTGCCCTAGGCGGTGTGTTTCTCGACGCCTACGATCTGACGACGCTTTCCTATGGCATTCAGGACGTCGTGCGCGAATTCAACCTCACGCCCGCGCTGACCGGCATCGTCACGTCTTCGATCATGATCGGGACGATCCTGGGCAGCCTCGTCGGCGGGTGGTTTACCGATCGTATCGGCCGCTATCAGGTTTTCATGGCCGACATGCTGTTCTTCGTGGTCGCGGCTATCGCTGCCGGTCTCGCGCCCAACGTGTGGGTGCTGATTGCGGCGCGCTTTGTGATGGGGCTTGGCGTGGGCATCGATCTGCCGGTGGCGATGGCGTTTCTCTCCGAGTTCTCGAAGTTTCAGGGCAGCGGCAACAAGGCGTCGCGCCTGGCTGCGTGGTGCCCGATGTGGTACGCCGCGTCGTCGGTCTGCTTCCTGATTGTTTTTGGGCTGTATTTTCTGCTGCCGCAGGAGCACGCGGGCTGGCTGTGGCGCGCTTCGCTGATCTTTGGCGCTGTGCCTGCGCTCATCATCATCGCGGTGCGCAGCCGCTTCATGAACGAGTCGCCGTTGTGGGCGGCGAATCAGGGCAAACTCGATGACGCCGTGCGTATCCTGCGCGAGTCGTACGGTATCCACGCGCACAAGGCCGACACCGCGCCCGCATCGCACGCAGTGCCCACGGCGGCCAGCCAGCCGCGCGTGAGTTTTCGCGTGCTGTTCCAGCGTCCGTATCTGTCGCGCACCATCGTCGCCAGCGTGATGAATCTGTGCATCCCATTCGAATACACGGCGATTGCGTTTTTCCTGCCGTCGATTCTTTCGCAGTTTCTCGGCGCGGGCGTGTTCGAAACGATCTCGGCTTCGCTCGCGCTCAATGTGCTGTTCGCGTTGACGGGTGGTCTGCTTGGCATGCGCCTGGCGCATACGCGGCCCTCGCGCCATGTCGCGCTGGCGGGCTTTGCGCTGCAATTCGTGGCGCTCGTTGCGCTGGCGTTGCTGGGCCATCCGCAGACGGCGCTGGGAATCGGCATCGCGCTTGGCGGGCTGGGCGCGTGGCTGTTTGCGGAAGGTTTCGGGCCGGGTGCGCAGATGATGATTTACCCGGCGCTCTCGTACCCGACCTCGATTCGCGGCACGGGACTCGGTTTCGGGCGCGCGCTCACGGGCATCGGCAGCGCGGTGGCGCTGTTCGTGCTGCCGATTCTCAACGCGCGGCTTGGCACCGACATGTTCTGGGTCGTGGCGCTGGCGGCGATTATTCCCATCGGCTTTCTGGCGGTGGTGAAGTACGAACCGACCGAACACGATATCGACGACGAGGACACGCACGCGCGTGCGGAGCGCGCCATTACGTGACTCAGGCCGAATTCAACAACCATCATGCGCGGCCCGTGCTCGCCATCTGCGTGGCGATGGGCTTTACGACGCTGCTCGACCAGACGATTTTCGGCCTTGCGTTGCCGCGCTTGCGCGATAGCCTGCAGGCGTCGGCCGATGAACTGCAGCTGATCGTTTCCGTCTATTCGATCGCGTTCGGTATCGCGCTCGTGCCCGCTGGGCGCCTGGGCGATCTCATCGGGCGGCGGCTGCTGTTTCTCATCGGCCTGGCGATGTTCAGCGGCTTCAGCCTTGTGGGCGGGTTGGCGGATAGCGCGCAGGTGGCGATCGTCGCACGCCTGTTGCAGGGCGTGGGCGCGGGCATCATCAACACGCAGGTACTGGGCTTGATCCAGGATCTGTTTCGCGCAGACGCCCAGGCGCGAGCGCTTGGGCGTTATGCGTCCGCTGGCGGTTTGGCGGGGCTGGCCGGGCCCGTTCTGGGCGGCCTGATCCTCGCGCTTACGCCTGCCGATGTCGGCTGGCGGCTGATGTTTCTCGTCAACGTGCCGTTCGGTATCGTCATTTTTTATCTGGCTTTACGGCATTTGCCGCGCAGCAGTTCGTCCGGCGCGCGATTCTCCGTCGATGGAGTGGGGCTGCTATTGCTGAGCGCCGCCACGTTGTTCGCGATGCTCGCCACACTTCAAAATGCCGATGCGCTGCTGTCCGCACGCACCTGTCTGGTGGCTGCGATCGCCGGGGCCGTACTGTTCGTGCTGTGGGAGCGGCGCTATCAGCGTCGAGGCGGCGCGCCGATTCTGGGCGCGGGGTTGAGCGGCTCGCCGGGCTATGTGCTGGGCACGCTCGTCGCGATGTTTCAGTTCGCTGGCGGCACCACCTTCGGGATGGTCACGACACTGTTCTTTCTCGACGCGCTGAAGACCGGCCCCCTTCTATACGCCTTGCTGTCGATTGCGCCTGCGGTGGGAATGATGGTGTCGTCGGCGCGCAGTTGGCGCTTTGCTGCACGCTTTGGCCGTATGGGCGTGGTCGCTGCCATCGCGGCTTATATGGCGGCGCTCGTGTTGTTCGGCGCGGGCGTGCTGCTCCTGCCGGTGGCCGGGATTTTGCTGCTGTATCCGCTGCCTGGTTTGCTGCTGGGAGCATTCGGGGGGCTGATTCACGCACCTAATCAGGCGATGACGCTCACGGAACTCCCAGCGGGCGAGGGGCGCGGCACGGCCGCCGGTTTCTTTCAGTTGTCGCAACGGCTGGCGTCGTCGGTGGGCATGTCGTGGGGGATCGGGTTGTTTCTCGGCGCGGCGAAGGCAAACGGTGGCCTGCCCGCGTGGCGTCACGCTTTTGGCGAGGCGTTGCTTCTGATATTGGCGCTGCTGGGTTGTGCGCTGGCGGCCGCGCTGGGTGACGGGATTCGCAGGCGACGGACAGGCGCGGTGCGTGTCGGCGCGTTGGGGAATGCTACGGGTCTGGACTGAACGCTGCGCCCTTTGCGCGGCGGCCCAGAGAGGTCTGTCTCCCTGGATATTGCCCCAAAGGGCAATCGGGTTGCCCTTTGCCCTAATAGCGAGCGATCGGGAAATGTCCGACTCTTTTATGGCTGCGCACTTGCAGCATGATTCCCGGCGCATAGACGCCTGGACGGCTGAAAGCTTCCCAAGAGGGCGTACCGATGGCACTTTCGCGTAGAGATTTTCACCGCGTGAGCATGGCACTGGCGGCAGGCCTGGCAGGTGGTGTAAACGGTGCAAACGGCGCAAACGCCGCCACCGAGGACGGCCCAACGCCTCTGGCGACAGGCGCCGGGAGTCCCATGGAACCTTTGGGTGGCCAACCTCCGGCGGGTTCGGTCTCGTCGATCAAGGATTTCGACTACCAGATCAAATATCAGCGCGCGTTCGAAGCGGTGCTCTGGAACATGCCGGCCATTGCAATCTATAGCTTCCGGCGTGCTGCGTTCGACAATCTGGGCGTCAAGGACAACGACATCATTTCGTATTCGGCGCCCGCGACGCCGAAGCTCGAAGCCATCACGGCGAATAGCACGACGCCCTATATCACGGCGTTTACCGATCTGCGCAAAGGGCCCGCGGTGCTGGAAGTGCCGGCCGCCAGCGCGCAAGGGAGCGTATACGGGCAGGTGGTCGACGCCTGGCAATTCACCATTGCGGACGTGGGGCCGTCAGGGCTGGACAAGGGCAAGGGCGCTAAATTTCTCTTCACCGGGCCCGGCTACAATGGCACCGTTCCCAAGGGTTATCTGCACGTCGCCTCGCCTAACTTCCGGATTGCGCTGGCGTTCCGCTCGGTTCGTGCGCCGGGCAAGAGTGTGGCGGACGCGTATCACTACGCGCAGCGGCTGCGCATGTACTACCTGTCCGAAGCCGCGAATCCGCCGAAGCAGCGCTTTATCGACCCGATCCACGACCGCTATCCCACACTGCCGTTTTTCGATGAGCGTCATTTCGACGACATGCACGCCATCATGAGCGTTGAACCGGTCAATCCGCATGACAAGATCATGATGGGCATGCTCACCTCGTTGGGAATCGAAAAAGGCAAGCCCTTTACGCCCGATGAGACGGCGAAGAAAGCCATGCGCCAGGCCGCCATCGATGCGTGGTTCTATCTGCAATACTGGTACGACCATTTCCCGCGCGAGAAGCTGTTCTGGCCGGATCGGCACTACGCCTCGCTGCTTCAGGCCGACGACAACCGGACGTTCACATTCGTTTATGACGACCGTATCGACCTGATCAATCGAGCCGCCGAATATTTCTGGTGTACCTATATGCCCCGGGTTTTGAGCGACGATCCTGCTACCCAGTATCTGATGGCCGTGGCGGACAGCAACGGCAATCCCCTCGAAGCAGGAAAGTCATACAAGCTCGACGTTCCGGCACAGATGCCGGTCAAGCAGTTCTGGGCGCTCACGGTTTATGACCGCGCAACGAATGCGTTCATTTACAGCGAGTCCAACCGCACCACGCTTTCGTCTTACGACCTCGACAGCATGAAGAAAAATGCGGACGGCGGCGTGACACTCTACGTCGGCCCCAAGGCGCCGCAAGGTCTGGAGTCGAACTGGATCCCGACCGCAGGCAGACGCCCGCTGCCTGCCATGCGTCTTTATGGCCCGACCGAAGCCATCAATAGCAAAGCATTCAAGCTCAACGATTTTCAGCTTGTTTAAATGCCGATCATGCCACGTACTAGCCATCGAAGCGTTAATTCCCTGATCTCGAAGAGGTGAACGAATGAATTCGAACACACTGGGTCGCTCGTCGCATCTGTTGCGCTGCGCCATGGCGATCCTTGTTTCGGGCGCGGCCGCTTATGCGGGGCACGCGTCGGCCCAGACTTCACTTTCGCAAACGCTGGAGTCGAGCCGCGACGCGCTGGCGAATGCACCGTTTTCAGGCGATTTCCCCACCGCGGAATCGGCCAAGGCCCTGAGTGAAGAGCTGTATTTTCAACGCGCGGTACAGGTCTATCTGTGGTCGCTTCCGGCCGTGAATATATTCGCAATGAAGGAAGGATCGGAAAAGACTTATGGCGCGGGCTATAACGTGTTGCCGGTCTGGAAGCAGCGCTTGAACGCAAAAACCAAGGTGACCACGCCGAATTCCGATTGTCTCTACGCCATGGGTTACGTGAATCTGGCCAAGGACGGTCCAATCGTCGTCGAGGTGCCGCCGAAAACGCAGGGCATACTGGATGACTTTTTCCAGCGTCCGCTCACCGGGCCCACGATCAACGGCAAGGCCTATAGCGGCGACTTCGGCTTCGTCGGTCCCGACGGCGGCAAAGGCGGCAAATATCTGATCGTGCCGTGGAATTACAATCGTCCCACGCCGAAGGGTTATTACGTCTACCGCTCGCGCACCAACAACGTGCTGGTATTTTTCCGGGTCTTTTTCACGGACCCGAAGGATCTGAAACCCGCGAATGATCTGGTTGCGGCCGCACACATCTATCCATACGGCAAACGCGAATCCGCCGTGCCGATGAAATTCCCGGACGGTTCGACCGATCCCGCCAACATGCTGTTTCCGCACGACGGCGCGTACTTCGACATGCTGGCGCGTTTTGTCGAGCAGGAGACCGTCGATCCCGCAGATATGGACTGGCGCGGCATGATGGCGGCAATCGGCATCCAGAAGGGCAAGCCGTTCCAGCCGACCGAGCGGCAGCGCGAGCTTCTCGACAAGGCCGCCAAAACGGCGTTCAAAATGAGCAAGACGGAGATCTGGGACGGTCTGAGTACCCAGCCTGGCGGCAAATACTATCCGGACCGCCAATGGGAAAATGTCTTCGCGGGACAGAATCCGCAATTCCAGGCGAGCGGCACCTTCACGAACCTGATCCAGCGCGACGCCTATTTCACCACGGCTTATGCAGCAAGCCCTGGCATGGTCGTGGACATCGTCGAGAAGGGCGCCAAATACCCGTCCACCTGGCGCGACTCGGACGGCAATCTGCTGCAGGGCGGCGCGACCTATCAGCTCCATCTGCCGCCCAATATTCCGGCGGCCAACTTCTGGTCGGTGACGGTCTATGATCCGATCACGGCGTCCGGGCTGGACAACGGTCAGCCGCTGCCGTCGCTGAATTCGATGGACAAGCCCGCGCCGAATGCGGACGGTTCCTACGACATTTACCTGGGCCCGAAGGCGCCGGCCGGCAAGGAAGCAAACTGGGTGCAGACCGTGCCGGACAAGGGCTATTTCATCATCCTGCGTCTCTATAGCCCGAAGGAAGCCTTCTTCAACCAGACCTGGAAACCCGACGACCTCAAGCGCATTTCGCAATAGGGAAAAATCGAGGGAAATGTCGAAGCCGTCGCCCGGCGGCTTCGATTTCGGTCTTCGGTTTCGGTTCCGATCAGCCCGCCAGAATCAGATCGGCGGCCTTTTCGCCAATCATGATCGACGCCGCGTTCGTGTTGGGCGAGCACATGGTCGGCATGATCGACGAATCCGCCACGCGCAGCCCCGGCACGCCGTGTACGCGAAGCTGGGGATCGACAACAGCCATTGCATCGACGCCCATCTTGCAGGTGCCGATAGGATGCCAGCTGGTCTGGCCAGACTCGCGGATATATTGCATCAGCGCGGCCTCGTCCTGAACGTCGATTCCAGGCCGCGTTTCTCGCTCGACGAGCGGCGCGATGCCGGGCTGCCGCATCACGCGACGCGCCAGTTGCAGCGCTTCCAGCATCACCTGCTTGTCTGCGTCCGCGCTCATGTAGCGCGGTTCGATCAGCGGCTCGTCGCGCGGGTCCTTGCTGCGGATATGCAGTTGTCCGCGCGACTCCGGGCGCAACTGGAAAAAGCCGACGCCAAAGCCCGGAAAGCGATCGAGCCCGTATCCCTTGCCTGCATAGCGGTCCGCACCGCTGATGTGATGAATCTGGATCTTGACACTCGGGCGGCCGTGCTGCGGTCCCGAGCGCGCGAGCGCATGCACCGTGGCCGATGGCGTCGCCATGATGCCGCGCCGCGTTGTCAGATAGCGCATGCCCATCCACGCCTGACGCAAAGGACTGCTCATGATTTCGTTGAGCGTGATCGAGCGCGTGCAGGCGTAAGTAATGCGCGATTGCAGATGATCGATCAGATTCTCGCCTACGCCTGGCAGATTGCGCCGCACCGCAATGCCGAGCTTTTGCAATCGCTGCGCGTCGCCGATGCCCGACAGTTCGAGAATCTGTGGCGTTTTGATCGGCCCGGCGCTGAGTACGACTTCGCGCGCGGCATGTGCGGTGCGGGTTTCGCCATTCTGTTGATATTCAACGCCCGTCACGCGGTTGCCTTCGAAAAGCAGGCGCGTCACCAGCGCGCCGGTTGCCATGCGCAGATTGCCTTGTGGCCGTCCGTGCAGATAGCCGATGGCCGTGCTGCAACGGCGCCCTTGTCCGACTGATAGCTGCAGATAGCTCACGCCTTCGTAGTTCGCGCCGTTGTAATCGTCGGTCTGCGGAATACCTGCGTCACGGCAGGCCGTCAAAAATGCATCGCTCAATGCATTGGGATGCACCTTCGCCACCGACGATACCTGGATCGGGCCTTCCCGCCCGCGCAACGCCGGGTCGCCCAGCGCGGCGGTTTCCAGGCGCTTGAAATACGGCAGCAGCGAAGCGAAATCCCAACCCGTATTACCCAGTTGTGCCCAGTGATCGAATTCGGCCGGCTCACCACGCACGTAAATCATGCCGTTGACGGAACTCGATCCGCCAGGCATCTTGCCGCGCGGCCAGTAGATGCGCTGGCCGGCCAGTTGATGTTGCGGCTCGGTGGAAAACTGCCAGACGTATTTGGGGTTCATCAGCAGCTTCGCCACGCCGATGGGCGTACGCACCCAGAAGTCGCGTTCGCGCGCATCGCCCGCTTCGAGCAACAGCACGCTATGTTTGCCGCGTTCGGCGATACGCGTAGCGAGCGTCGCGCCTGACGAGCCTGCTCCGACCACGATGTAGTCGAATGTTTCCGTGTCTTGGTTTTGCATGGCGCTGCCCGGTCAATGAGTGGCGTACCAGACGCCGAGCTGCTCAGCTTCGATGCCCATGCGCTGGAATTGCCGGTCCGGCATTTCCGGTTGCGGCGTGGCGGGACCGAAGCGCGACGGTTCCGGCTCGACCACGAGCGCGATAAACACGGGACCGCGCGCCTCCAGCAGTTCAGGCAGTGCATCGGCGAATGCGGCGGCATTCAGGAATCGACGGGCCGTTGCGTAGCCTGCCGCGAGCGCCATGGCCGGAAAATCCACCTGTCCCGCGCCCGGCGTCGGCAGATTGGATGCGCCTGCGAACTGCACGCCGTTTTCGATCACGATATGCACGAAGCGCTGCGGCTTCGCTTCGGCAACCGTCACGAGTCCGCCGAGTTGCATCAACAGGCTCGCGTCGCCATCGACGA
>NZ_DASZJJ010000139.1:0-6195 GCF_035948235.1 Paraburkholderia sp.
CCGATGAACTTCTTGATCTCGCGGTGGATCTGGCCACCGGCTTCAGAAAGATTGACCACCGGGAAAGGAATGCCGACATCGCCATCAGCGGATGCACTGGCCCAATGAACCAGCGTGTTCTGGCCGTCGGCATCGACCACGAGTACACGCTTTCCCCTTTCATGGAATGCTGCGCCGAGATGCATCGCGATCGTGCTCTTGCCGACCCCGCCCTTCTGCTGCGTGACTGCGATTATCTCTGCTGCCAATTGATTTTCTCCTTTTGCTAATTGTTTTGGATTTTACCTGGATTAAGTTGTGATTCAACGGCAGCGGTCTGATTTTCGTCGGATAGACGTGCAACGTTGGCCGTTTGGCTGAGGTTTATGCGCATAAAGGCTCGGGGGCACGCAATGGGCGCGGCACCGAATCGGATTGGAAGCTCGCGCGCGCGAGGATCGCGGCGAGGCAATCGCGCAATGTCAGCGAGGTTTATGCGCATAAAGGCGCTGGCGGTGAATAGCAGAATCGTGGGGGCCAAGAGACTAGGCTGTGCGTCGAATCGGGAATGTGCAGGCATGCCTCGGCAGCTTTATGCGCATAAAGCTGGAGGTCGCTGTGGCGAAGCGGTCACACCGTTGTCGCTCAATCGACGCCCTTCTCGCGGTCAAGTGATGGTTCCAGCCACCGATTCTTTATGCGCATAAAGCGCCACGCTGCCCTCCTCCGCCACAAGTGCCACTGTCCAGCGTGTCCCGTACTCCCGCCGCCGGTAAAATCAGTGCCACCATGCGCGCCCCTCGCGGGCCGCCCCGCCCCACCACTCTCTCTAGACCGACTGCCCCAAGCCATGATCACGATCTACCACAACCCGCGCTGCTCAAAATCCCGTGCAACCTGCGATCTGGTGGCCGACGCCAACGCCGCGAACGAGCCCGTCGAGGTTGTCGAGTATCTGAAGACGGTGCCCACTGTTGAGCAATTGAAGTCACTGCACGCGCTGCTCGGCGGACCGCTGCGCGACATGATGCGCACGAACGAAACCGAATACGCCGAGCTTGGCCTCGCGGATGAGAACGTGTCCGACGATCAACTCTACGCAGCCATCGCGAAGCACCCTACCCTGCTCCAGCGCCCGATCGTCGTCCGCAATGGCCGCGCGGTGATTGGCCGTCCTCCCGAAAACGTCGCGACGCTGTTTGCCTGACTAATAGACGCACCTGCATACGCACCCGAGGAAAGCCTCCGCGTGATTAGCGCCATCAGGGCCATGCCAGTCACGGCCCCTCCCCCAACCGCAGCGACCACCTGACCGATCATCGAGAATCCCGTGGAGTCCCTTGCTACCTTATCCGCGTGGTCGTTCCACGACACACGCCTGATCCTTTCCTGTGCGCTCGGCCTCGTGCTGATCGTCATTCTGATTAGCGCGCTCAAGCTCGCGCCGTTTCTCTCGATCCTGGTCGGCACGTTCGCGGCCGGATTTGCCGCAGGCGTGCCACTCGAAGGCGTGGCGAGCGCTTTCAGCAAAGGCGCGGGCGCCTTGCTCGGCGATGTCGGCATCATCATCGCGCTCGGGGCCATGCTCGGCGCGCTGATGGCCGAATCGGGGGCGGCCGACCGTCTCGTCTCCACCTTGCTAGAGCATTCGACGCCTCGCACCTTGCCGTGGATGATGTCGCTCGTCGCCGTCATCATCGGCTTGCCGCTCTTCTTCGAAGTCGGGCTGGTGATGATGGTGCCGATCATCTTCGTCATGGCGCGCCGCTCCCAGCAGCCGATCCTGCGCATCGCCATTCCGGCGCTCGCGGGTATGACGACCCTGCATGCCCTGCTGCCGCCTCACCCGGGTCCGCTGATCGCCGTGAGCGCATTGCACGCGGATCTCGGCATTACGCTCGGATTCGGCATCCTCGTGGCGATTCCCGCTGTCGTCCTCGCGGGCCCGCTCTACGGCTCCTGGCTCTCGCGCCGCATGCAGGTGGACGAACCCGAAGACCTCGGCAAACTCTTTACGAGTCACGATCCGCAACTGGCGGCGCCGGGCTTCGGTGTCTCGCTGCTGACGATCCTGCTGCCCGCGCTGCTGATGCTCTGTCGCACGGTTGCAAAACTTGCGCTCCATCCCGATACCGTCGCTTTCAACGTGCTCAACTTTCTGGGTGAGCCGCTGATCGCACTCGGCCTCACCGTTCTGTTTGCTATCGTTGCGCTCGGCTGGTCGCGCGGCATGGCGCGTGAGCGTGTCGGCAATATCCTGCGCAAGAGCCTGCCGCCGATCGCCGGTCTGCTGCTCACCATTGGCGCCGGCGGCGGTCTGAAGCAGACGCTCGTGCTGGCCGGCATCAGCACGACGATCAGCAAGATCGCCGTGGGTGCGCATTTGCCATTGCTGTTGCTGGCATGGCTGATTGCCGTGGCGCTGCGTCAGGCGACCGGATCGGCCACGGTGGCGACCACGGCGACCGCTGGCATTGTCGCGCCCGTCGTGACCGGGCTGAGCGCGACGCACAACTCACTGATGGCGCTCGCCATCGGTGCGGGATCGGTGTTCTTCTGCCACGTCAATGACGCGGGCTTCTGGATGGTGCGCGAGTACTTCGGCCTGAAGCTCAAGCAGACGGTCTTTGTCTGGTCGATCCTGCAGACCATCGTCTCCGTCGTTGGCCTCGTTCTCACGCTCGCGCTCTGGAGTGTGCTGACCTGAGCGGGCGCAGCGCAGCACGAAGCCCCCTACCCGCTTGTGTCGCGGCGCGCCAATCACGCCTGGCGCGCGCCGCGACGACGCTGCATAAAATGCAGGCGCCCTCCTCCGCAGTTGCCATCCCAACGTATGGCCGATGGCACCGGCCTTCGCGCGAAGTTGTGCACAAGCTTATCCCCCAAAACTGTGGATAAATCTGCCGCTGCCTGACTTGTCCACATCCCCGCACGCCGCGCGCGGACACCCTGCATCACCGGACCCGGCATCGCGCCTATGATGTCGGTTCGCTTCCCCTGCGCTTCGCGCGCGCTTTCGAGAACCCCGAGGAGGACACTGAGATGGCCTATCAAGTTGCGGTCGTAGTCGGCAGTCTGCGCAAGGAATCGTTCAACCGTCAGCTTGCTCAAGCCGTGACATCGCTGGCGCCTGCCGATCTTTCATTCGAATTTCTCGACATCGGCGTGCTGCCGCTCTACAGCCAGGATTACGACGCCGACTTCCCCGAAGTCGCGCGCCAGTTCAAGCAGAAGATCGAAGCCGCCGATGCGCTTCTGTTCGTGACGCCCGAGTACAACCGCTCGATTCCCGGTGTGTTGAAGAACGCCATCGACTGGGGTTCGCGTCCGTGGGGAAAGAATTCGTGGAGCGGTAAACCGGGCGCGGTGCTCGGGACTTCGCCGGGGGCGATCGGCACGGCGCTTTCGCAGGCGCATCTGCGCAATGTGCTGGCCTATCTAGACGTGGCGACGCTTGGCCAGCCCGAAATGTTCATCAAGCACGACGCCAGCCGGATCAACGAGAAAGGCGAAATCGTGAACGACGACACGCGCAAATTTCTGCAAACGTTCGTCGATCGCTATGCGGAATGGGTGAAGCGGCAACTGGGCCGCTGAGCAAACACGACGATGGCGCATGCCGGTGAGACATGCGCCATCGCGGACCGCATCGTCAATGCAAGGTCGGCGGCGTTCCCGTCACGGGTCGATCGGGCGCATCGGACGCACGATGATCATGTGAATCCTCTTCGTATTCGATGAATTCATCGGGGATGCGCGGCGCGCTCGTGCTGCTCGCCTGGGTGGCCTGCGGCGCGCCCGGCACATCGACGACCCGCGTATGAGCTTGAGATGCGGCTGCAGGCGAGCCCATCACGGCGCCTGCGCCTGGCGCACTCGCGGACGACAGCACGGTGGCTTCGGCTTCGTTCAGCGGCCGCTCGGCCGCCATGTGCTCCGCACTGGCCGCAGTGGGCGGCATCGGTTCTGCCGCAGCGGGCGTCGTGCGCCGCCGCATCGCGTCTGCGATACCGGCGAGCCCCAGTTCTTCGAGCGCCGAGTGTTCGCGCACGACCGGATCGGCGTCCGCCGATGCCCAGGTCCAGCTACCGCCGCGAATGGCGACTTCGAGCGCGTGTTCGTCGCGCAGCGTTTCGCGTGCGAGATCGGCATGCGCTTCGTCGCTCACGCGCACGCCGATCAGCACATTGCCTTCCGGCGTGGTGGCGCCCGGCGCGTGTGGCGCAGGTTCGGGCACCGCGCCGGAATTGGCGCGCACATCGCCAGTCGTAGAAAAGAAGCTCGACACCAGCCGCTCGATGCCGGCCAGCACGCCGGCCTCATGCACGGGCAACTCGATGTCGCTTGCCGGAAAGCCACGCTGGAGCAGCGCTTGCTGTGCATGCTGCGCGGCGTCGTAGGTCTCGAACAGACCGGTCACGGTTTGTCTCATGGCTCACTCACTCCTCGTCTTCTGCGCGTGATTACTGGGCAATGGTGGCAATGCCGGCCAACGCGCGCGGGCGCGCCGGCCGCCGGGTTTCCTTTCGTTCTTAAGCACAATGATGTCGCAATCCGCGTGCCACGGACCGGGTGCGGGCGCACAGTCCGCGCAATTCGGCGCAACAAAGTCTGCGGTTCGCACTCCCCCGCCCTGCGCGTCGAGTCTAGAGCGTTGCGTCCCGCTCCCGCCGCGCACGCGCCTGGCGTTCGCGCTGGATCGCTTCGAGCATTTTCTCGAGCAGCGCGATATCGAACGGCTTCGACAGCACGCGCACGTCCACGTGGCGCGCGCGCTCGAGTTCTTCCGCGTAACCGGTCACGAGAATCACGGGCAGCGCCGGAATGCGCTGCTGCAGCGCCTCTGCGAGATCGATACCATTCATCTCGCCGGGCATGTGAATGTCCGACAGCACGAGATCGAAATGCGGCGCATCGTTGTCGTCCAGGCGATCCGCGCTGGCGGCACCCGCTGCATCGACCAGCTTGAGCGCGCTCGCCGCGTCGCTCGCGCAGGTGACGTGATGGCCCATCATCTGCAACAGCGCTTCGGTGCCCGCCGCGACTTCGTCGTTGTCCTCGACAAGCAGCACGCGCAGACCTTGCGGCGGATTCGTACTGTCCTCGCGTGGCGCGCTCTCGCGTTTGGGCGCGGGCGCTGCTGCGGCGCGCGGCAGATACAGATGCACCGAGGTGCCCGCGCCAATCGCGCTGTCGATCGCAGCCAGTCCTCCCGAGCGCTCGCAGAACGCGAACACCTGCGGCAGCCCGAGGCCCGTGCCCATGCCCTTCGGCTTGGTCGTGTAGAGCGGCTCGAAGGCGCGCGCAAGTACGTCCGGCGACATGCCCACGCCCGTGTCTTCGAGCGAAACATGCACGAAATCGCCGTCGAGCGGAAAGCCCTCCCCCGGCCGGAACGCCATGTTGTGTGCGTGGACGGTGAAGCGCCCGCCGTTGGGCATGGCGTCGCGCGCGTTGACGGCGAGATTGATGAGCGCGAGCTCGAATTCGGCGACGTCGACCAGCACCGGCCACACGTCCTCGTCGAGATCGACGACGAGCGAGACCTTCGCGCCGAGCGACGCGCGCAACAGCTCGCGACACGCGGGCAGCCAGCGGCCGACATGAATCGTCTCGTTGCGCAGCGGCTGCTTGCGCGCCACGCCGAGCAACTGGCGCGTGAGCGACTGTCCGCTCTTGAGCGCGCGCTCGACCGCCGACAATTCACGCTCAAGACCGGGCGCACCGCGCCGGCGCGCGATCTGCACGTTGGCCGAGACGATCATCAGCAGATTGTTGAAATCGTGCGCAACGCTGCCGACCAGATTGCCGAGCGCCTCCATCTTGCGCGACTGCCGGTAGGCCGATTCGATCGAGCGGCGCATCGACGCTTCGGCCTGCCAGCGCTCCCACGCTTCTTCTTCGGCGGCGAGGCGGCGCAGCGACAGCCAGATCACGCACCACAGCGCGATTGACGGCGTGAACATCGAGATCAGCAGCACGCTCAAGTGCCGGTACCAGCCGGCCCAGATCGCCGAGGCGCGGTACGCGCAGGTCACGTAGACCGGATACGCGCCCACGCGGCGAAACGCCACGATCGCATTGCCGCCAAGCAACTGCGAATGCATGCGCACCACGCCCGAATCCTTGCCGAGCGCAAGCGCCGCGGCGAACGGCGTGCCGGGCGTGATGGCCTCGGGCACTTTTGCGCCCGAGGCGGGCGTGCCGGATGCGGAC